>JBJXEY010000495.1:0-12357 GCA_046153355.1 Burkholderiales bacterium | reverse complement strand
CTTTCATCAGGCTCGGCAAATACCACGTCGAAGCCGATGATCAACACGCCATATTTATCGAACAACTTCTCCATCAGCGCGGATAGCTGGTCGCGACTCCACGGCCATCGGCCTAATTCGGGCACTGCCAGGCTTTTTTCGTCGATGTCGAGAATCACGATACGCGGATCGACGGTATCGGGCATCGTAAAGCGCAAACGCGCGTCGTAGATAATGTTATCTAGCCGGGAGACAAAGCCGATCGGCAGGATCTCCCCGGCGTGACCGACAAATATCAAGACAACAAGCAAACCCAGGGCGATTCGTACGATATGCTGCTTCAAGCGCTCTCTCCCGATGACCGCCCCGTCGCCGGCGACCGACTACCTAAACCTTGAAGAAGAACTCCATCTTCACGCCCGCGAGCTCGATGACATCGTGGTCGCCAAGCGCGTGCGCCTGCGCATCCAGCGTCTTACCGTTTACAACCGGAAAATTCGCGCCTTCAACGTGGGTAATAAAGAATCCTTGAGGCCTGCGCGTAATTACCGCTACCTGAACACCGGGCTTACCCAAAGTCGTTAAGGGTCTTGTTAAATCAAGTTGCCGGCCTGCATTTGCGCCTGAGAGTAGTTGCAAGGCACCCGCGCGTTGTGGAGCCGCGGCAGGAGCAGCCGCTGGCGCGGCCGCTGCGGGCGCGGCACCTGGAGCGCCCGCCGGTTTGGGTGCAACGGCCGCAGGAGAACCTGGCTGCGGACGTAACGCACCTGGTCGCAATACCATGGTTTTCTCGAAATCAGCCGCCTTGGTCTGGACTGGGCCGTCATTGACGAATTTGAGCTTGTATTTCCCAAGTTCGATAACGTCGTTATTCTGCAGAAAATGTTTCTTGACCGTCTGCCCGTTCACCAATGTGCCATTGGTGCTGCCAAGATCCTCGAGAAAAGAATCCGACAAAATAGTGACCACGACAGCGTGCTCGCCGCTGACGGCTAAATTGTCGATCTGGATATCGTTGTGTGCCTTGCGGCCAATGGTGGTCCTCTCCTTGCTAAGAGTGAACTCCTTCAACACCAAACCGTCCATGCTGAGAATCAGCTTCGCCATAGTAGTGTCCCCGTACTATCGTAGCCAACCAAAAACTTTTGAAAAAACGCCGCGCGGCGCGGGATATTCGCGTAACACGCGAATCAAGATCACCGACACGTTATCGCGCCCACCATTGTCGTTTGCCATTTGCACCAATTGCTGCACGCATAGCTTCAGATTTCCACCTAGCATTTGCAGCGCCTGACCAATGTCCTCGTCACTCACCATATCACAAAGACCATCGGAACAGAGCAGGTAGATGTCGCCAACCTTGGTTTCGTATTCGTGGATTTCCGTCTCCACGGTCGGATCGATCCCCAACGCACGCGTCACGAGATTCTTATTCGCGGAAAGCTTGGCTTGCTCCTTGGTGATCAAACCGCTATCGATCTGCTCCTGCAACAAGGAATGATCCTTGGTGACTTGCTCGAATTTTTCATCCCGAAATCGATATAGCCGGGAATCTCCAACGTGCGCCACCGACATTTTGTTATCGTAATAAAGCGCCACCACCAGCGTGGTACCCATGCCGGCATATTGCGGCTGGCTCTGTGCCGCTTGGTAAATGGAGGTATTTGCGCGAGTTACCTGATCGCGAAGCAAGCTCTCCGCAATGGTCTTGCCGGAGGACTCCTCGATTGAATACGGTGGATGCTGTTCGATAATTTTTTGCATTTCCGTGGTGATGACCGTGGTCGCGATGCCACTGGCTACTTCGCCCGCGTTATAGCCGCCCATGCCATCCGCCAGCACCACCAAGCCATGCGCGGCGTCAGAGGCGATCGAATCCTCATTATTAGTTCGCACCATCCCTGGATCGGTGGCGCTGACGACTTCAAGCATCTGGGAAAGACTCATAGTTGTTTCGCTTACAAACTTATATCCACATCGGCATTCGCGGCATTTGCCGCGCCCTGCCCGGCTCCGGGCAAGGTCGCGCGTAGCGCCGCCGCGAACTCTTCACCGGATTGATAACGCTGGTCTGCGTCTTTGGCCATTGCCTTGTCTAAGAAAGCCACAAAAGCAGGGGACAACGACGATTTAATCGAAAGAATATCGGGCGCCTGCTCATTCGCAATTCTATACATCAACTGCGCCATCGAATCACCTTCAAAGGGAAGTTTTCCACAAGCCATCTGATAGAGGCTGACGGCGAGCGAAAAAAGATCGCTCTTGCCATCGACCTTCTTGCCAGACAATTGCTCAGGCGACATATACGACGGCGTGCCCAGTACCATGCCCGTTTTAGTCTTCGATGAGTCGGTAATCCTCGCAATGCCAAAATCCGCCACCTTGACCGAATCCGATTCCAGGTCAAACATAACATTGGCAGGCTTAATATCCCGATGGACTATGTTCTGCGTATGCGCGTAACCCAGCGCGTCGGCGACGCGAGCGAAGACCGAAATCAATTTTTCAAACGGAAGCAAATTATCCGGTTTGGTAAAAGGCGCCAGATCATTTCCTTTTAGCAATTCCATCGCGATGTAGCACAAGTCGTGCTCTTCACCGCAGTCGTAGATAGTTACTATATTGGGATGAGAGAGGCGCCCAGCAGTCTCTGCTTCGCGAAAGAACCTTTCCTTGACTTCGACCAATTCGTCGGCCTCGAACTCTTGCGCCAATGCCATCGTTTTGATCGCGACCACCCGTCCAATTTTCGGATCCTTGCCAAGATAAACCACGCCCATGGCGCCTTTGCCAAGCTCCTTTTCGATCTGGTAGCGTCCGAGCATCGGTTTCTCAGCGCCGCCCCCACCCTCAAGAATGCTAGCGTTGGTACGGCCCCCACCGCCACTCCCACCGAGGATTACGGTTTCCGACAACTGCTTGGAACGCGCGAGTTTTTGTTCGAGGTCGCGAAACTTGGGATTGAAATCGAACATGTAGCGGAAAACCGACTCCGCCTTGTTGAACTGGCGCTTGCGCTCGAAATCCAGCGCAAGGTTGTACAAGTTATCCATCACCGCATCTTCCATGGGAGTCTTGCGGAAATAATCGAAGGCCATATCCAACTGACCTTGCCCCTGAAAGGCCAAACCCAACATGCGATTGGACGCGGCTGACTCCTGATCGGATTTAGCCTTGCCTGCCTCAGTCATCACGAAACGCTTTGTCACCAGCAAAACGTGGCCGATTACCAGCAAGGTCAACGCCTGCATGAATTGCAGCCACATGCCTTGGCTGGTCATAAGGAGAAAGTGAACGACCAAAAGTACACCAACCAATCCCAAACTGACACCTGCACCCATTCCCGCCTTGAGCCGCGGTAACAGAGCAATCAGATAAACCGCGATAAGAATGAAAATCAATTTCTCGATCCAAAAACCCCACGAGGGCACGACGAAAAAATGCTCCTGAAGAATCGATGAAACTGAATGGGCCAAAGTAATGACGGGAGCCATGGCTGGCGAGATCGGCGTTACAGAGGTGGTACCCACCCCTGCGGCGGTTGGCCCGATCAGAACGATCTTATCCTGGAAGGTTTCAGGCTTGATCTTTCCCGAGAAAACATCAAAAAATGAATCGACTCGAAACACCGACCGATTGTCTTCACGGTCCTTGTAAAAATAGGTGTTCATCTGCAAGGCGGAGTCGGTTGCAATGCGCAACTTCCCAATTTGAACGCCTTGGCCTAATGTCACCTTAATGTCTTCGGGACCAAGGTTGAGGCTTTTGGCCGCGAGCATCATTGACATGGAGGGGTAATACTGGTCGAAGAACTGCACGATCAATGGCTCGGTACGAATACCGCCGTCAACATCGACATTGGCATTCAAATGGCCGATCGCCGTGGCGCTATTACCTATGGCCTCAATCGGCAATGAAATCGCGCTATTGGCGGGCAACGGGGCGTCGCCGGTACCTTGATCTACCTTCGGTACCTTATTTTTCGTCACAAATTCTGGTAGGGGTTTATCCGGCCTCCCACGCGGTTCGCCCAATTCAAACAACATGGGAAGAAGCACATTCTTCGAGTTGGTGTATGCCGACGCCAGTTTGCGGTCAGTATTTAACGCATCTTCCGCCTCGCGCAACAGGGACCCAAGTTGCAACAATTCCGCTGGGCCGGTGGCTGCCGGGGGCTCACCATCAAGGCCTGGCGCATATTTGGCGAAAATTTCCAGAAACTTATTGATATACCCCAAACCAGCGTCAACCTGCGGCTCGCTAAAAAATACAATATTGCCGATCACCTTTGCTTTACCAGCCGCGAGGATTTCGGTCATTTTTGCATGCACTTCACGAGACCACGGCCAACGTCCAATATTGCGAATGCTCGCATCATCAATGGCAATCACCACTACCTTGTCGCTGGGGGCGCGCGAAGATGCCCTGACGCCCCAGTCGTAAGCTGATCGTTCGAAACTTTGAATCATTTGGGTGCCGCCAGCAAAAAGCAGCACGAGCGAAACAATCAGGCCTAGGAACCAGTCCTTTTTCCAGAATCCCGACTTCATGGACCCTCCCGATTGTTTTTATTGCAAATTAGCGCTGTCCGGCGCTAATCGCCCCTAAGCAAACCATTTTACGCTAGCAGGCCAAATCCCAGGTGCGGCGGTTATTTCGCATTCGGGGTTCTACCGAAAAGTCGAAACTTGGCCAAATTGGCAAGGATCAGCATTTCTGGGGTGCAGGACATAATCCCGCAAAACCCAACAACTAGCATTAGAAACAGCAAGCTAGTTGGAATTGTTGCAGTTAAATATCAGATTAGTCAAGTATTTTCCGGATTTTTCAGACGAGACCCTGCGCCTGAAAGTTTGGCAAGCCCATTTCAAGATCAGACATCGAACTTGGCACCTGCCTGGATACCCATGGCGGCAGCGAGTTCACCGCCGGAAATCTTTTTTGTCGCCTCGCCCTTGGCGCGCAATACTTCGATTCGACCACCTTGGGCTGAGACGAAAAAGCTTGTGGCGCTAACGTCGGTCACTTCGCCAATTTTCCCCTTCACCGCGCCAAAAGTTCGCGTCACGTGTTTCTTGCAATCGTAGATTTGAATCGTCTGTCCCCCGAGCGTGGCCCATGCTCCTGGGGCGGGGTTGCAGCCACGAATCAGGTTATGCACGAAATCCACATGATTGGACCAATTGACTTTTGCCTCAGCAGTGCGGCACCAGCCTTCGTACGAAGCCTGTGCCTCATCTTGGACTGACTCCTGGTGTTTGCCTGCCATCACCAAATCCGCAGCTTCGACCATCGCCGCCACACCCATGGGAAAAAGTCTATCGAAATACACCGAGCCCAGCGTGTCATCCGGGCCAACGGGCGTTTCTTTCTGCAGGATGATCGGACCTTCGTCCAATCCGTCGGTGGGACGAAATATTGTCAGACCGGTAAGGGTATCGCCGCGAATAATCGGCCAATTGATCGACGATGGACCGCGATACTTTGGCAACAACGAAGGATGGTATTGAATCGTCCCTTTTTTCGGGATATTGACGAAATCCTGCGGGGCGAACTGCAACACGAAAGCCATGATGCCCAAATCGACATTCAATCCACGCAAGGCCTCATGCGCCTCCTGATCGCGCAACGATTTGAACTGAAAAACTTTCAACCCTTTTTCCAGCGCGGCTGTTTTAAGCGGATCGGCTCGCGCGCCTTCTTTTTCCGGTGCGCAAAACACCCCCGCCACGTCGTCGCCACGCGCGAGAAACGCCTCCAATACCGATTTGCCGAAATCCTGCTGCCCGATGATCGCGATTTTCATTTGAAGCCCACCTGATCGATTGGTCTAAGTAATTATGAAACGGCTTTTTTCGGCGGCAGGCTGAATGCGCCGGCTTTCTTAAGGTCCTCGACTCTCGACGCGTCATAACCCAGCACGTCTTTTAAGACCTCATCGGTGTGTTCACCCAAGGTTGGAGAACGCGCTATTTTTGCCGGGGACGCCGATAGTTTTATCGGCATACCGACATTCCACCATTTTCCGCGCTGCGGGTGATCGAGCTCGACCATCATCTCGCGCCCCTTGACATGTTCGTCAGTGAACAAATCTTCAGTGGACATGATCGGGCCGCACGGCACATCCAGTTCCGACAAAATTGCCATGAACTCGCGCTTAGTGTACTTCGTCGCGAATTCGTTCAATGCCGCCCACACCGTAGCTTGATTTTTGCGCCGCTCGCCGATGGTGGCGTACTTAGGATCTGTCGCCAGATTCGGTTGATTGACTTCTGGGCCGACGCGATTGGCAAGTGCATCCCACACCGCCTCCTGTACCACCACGTAGACGTAATCGTTGGGGCCACCTGGCTTGCACTTGATGGCATTGCCCAGCTGGCCGCCGCCAGAATCATTGCCCGCGCGCGGGGTTTCGCCCATGCCTTTATGCGTCGGCACCGAGTATTCCGACAGGCCGCCATGCATCAAACGCTGGTGATCGCGCCATTTCACCCGGCACAAGTTCATCACCCCGTCCATCATTGCCACCTCGACGTACTGCCCCGCCCCGGTGCTTTCGGCCTGGCGCAATGCCGCAAGCAAGCCAATTGCCAGATGCAAGCCGGTGCCCGAGTCGCCAATCTGCGCGCCGGTGACAAACGGGGGGCCATCAGGCACGCCGGTGGTACTCATTGCGCCACCCATTGCCTGCGCCACGTTTTCATAGGCCTTGAAATCGGAATAAGGGCCGCTCGAACCGAATCCCTTGATCGAACCCATCACAATCTTGGGATTGATTTCGTGGATTTTCTCCCAGGTAAAACCAAAACGATCCAGCACGCCAGGACCAAAATTTTCCATGATGATGTCGCACTTTTTCAACAAATCGACAAACACATCTTTACCCTGCGGCGTTTTCATATTCACCGTAATCGAACGCTTATTGCAATTGAGCATGGTGAAGTACAGCGAATCGGCGTTGGGCACGTCGCGCAATTGTCCACGTGTGGCATCGCCTTGCGGCGGCTCGAATTTGATGACGTCAGCGCCCATCCAGGCCAAGAGCTGCGACGCAGTCGGCCCCGCCTGAACGTGCGTCATATCGAGAATTCTGACTCCCTTAAGTGCTTCCATGTGCTTCTCCAAAACGTACCGCTTTGCATTGCGAAAAAACGTGGATACCTACTTCTAAATAATTATTTCTTTTTTGCGCTCGGGTTAAGACTGGTGATTCGACCGCTTTCGGTACCTGCGGTTTCATCGATCACCGCATTGATGAGCGTGGGTTTGCCGGAGGTGATCGCAGCTTCCATGGCATTGCGCAATTCAAGCGGCGTGGTGGCATGCACGCCGACACCACCAAATGCCTCCATCAGCTTGTCGTAACGCGCGCCTTTGACGAACACCGTGGGCGCCACATCAGCGCTACCGCTCGGATTGATGTCGGTGCCACCGTAGACACCATTGTTGTTGAATACCACCACGCACACCGGCAGGTTATAGCGGCAAATCGTTTCGACTTCCATGCCCGAAAAACCAAAAGCACTGTCGCCCTCGATCGCAATGACTGGTTTGCCACTGACCACCGCGGCAGCAACGCAAAAACCCATGCCAATACCCATGATTCCCCATGTACCCACGTCGAGCCGTTTTCGCGGTAAATACATATCAACAATGCTGCGCGTGAAATCCAGCGCATTGGCGCCTTCGTTCACTAAGATTGCCTCGGGATTGGCTTTAACCATGTCACGCACCACATTCAAGGCGCTGTGGAAATTCATCGGCACCGGATTCTTGGCCAGTGTCTCGGCCATTTTGGCGATGTTCTTGCCCTTGCGTTCGGCAATCGCGCCTGTCCAAGCCGCCGGAGGCTTGGCCCAGTTGCCACCAAGACTCGTCTGTAGCGCAGCCACGCAGGACCCGATGTCCCCCACCAGCGGCGCATCAATGGCAACATTGCTATCGGCCTCCTGCGGCGAAATATCCACTTGGATAAATTTCTGACCACCCCAATCTTTGTGGCTCTTGCCGCCCCAGGTTTTTCCCTTGCCGTGCGATAACAGCCAATTCAAGCGTGCGCCAATCAACATCACCACGTCTGCTTCGGGCAAGACGAAGGAGCGCGCAGCCGACGCGCATTGCTCGTGGACGTCAGGCAGAAGCCCCTTGGCCATGGACATCGGCAGATAGGGGATACCAGTCGTTTCGACAAACGAACGAATCGCAGCGTCGGCCTGCGCGTAGGCGGCGCCCTTGCCCAATACAATCAACGGTTTTTTCGCGCCGCGCAGCAGATCGACGGCGCGCTTGACGGCATCGGCACCGGGAATCTGTTTGGGTGCCGGATCGACAACCTTGATCAATGAGCGCTTACCGGCTTCGGCGTCCATGCTTTGCGCAAACAGTTTCGCCGGCAAATCTAAATACACACCGCCCGGACGACCCGATACTGCGGCACGAATCGCGCGTGCAATGCCAACGCCTATGTCCTCGGCATGCAATACGCGAAATGCCGCCTTGCACAGCGGCTTGGCGATGGCCAGTTGATCCATCTCTTCGTAGTCGCCCTGCTGCAAGTCGACTATTTCGCGTTCGCTCGAGCCGCTGATGAGAATCATTGGAAAACAATTGGTGGTGGCATTGGTCAGCGCCGTCAAACCATTGAGAAAACCGGGCGCCGATACAGTCAGGCAAATGCCCGGTTTTTGCGTCATGAAACCGGCGATGGCAGCGGCATTGCCGGCGTTCTGTTCATGGCGAAACGAAATCACGCGCATGCCCTCGGCCTGCGCCTTGCGGGCAAAGTCGGTGATCGGAATGCCAGGCAAACCAAAAATCGTATCGATGCCATTGAGTTTCAAGGCGTCGATGACCAAATGGAAACCGTCCGTGGTTGCCTCTACTTCCTTTGCCTGCTCTTCGACTGAAACTTGGGGTTCGACGCTACCCATGGGAATCTCCTTGGAATCTATGTTCGACATTGCAAGATATTGCAAGATATTGCTGAAGAAAAATCCGCCCGCCTAGCAATTCACACTGGGGTCAGACACTAGGGTCGGATTTGCTTGCCTAGTTTAACGGATCATGCGCTAGGCGATTCATGCGAGGTTCGAGACGCCAGGCGGCGTTTCACCGACGAAATCAGTGGCCAGAATAAAAGCAACAAGGCAAGACCAGTCATTGAACCCACCAAGATATTGGAGAAGAATATCGACAAGTCTCCTTGTGAGATCAGCATCGATTGCCGGAACGAAGCCTCGGCGCGATCACCCAGCACCAGCGCCAACACCAAGGGCGCCAGGGGATACGCAAGCTTGCGGAAAAGGTAACCGATAACACCGAAAATCACCATGAGGTACACATCCAACATGGAGCTATGCACGGTATAGGCGCCAATCGCGCAGATCACCATGATGACGGGCGCGATGATGGCAAACGGAATACGCAATATCGCGGCGAACAGCGGCACGGTTGTCAGAACTACGATCAAACCGGCAATATTTCCCAGATACATGCTGGCGATCAGCCCCCAGACGAAATCCGGTTTCTCGACAAACAACAAAGGTCCGGGCTGTAAGCCCCAGATCAAAAGCCCGCCGAGCAAAACCGCCGCGGTTGGCGAGCCCGGCACACCCAAGGTTAACATCGGCAAAAGAGCCGCAGTGCCGGCGGCATGCGCGGCGGTCTCGGGCGCCACCACCCCCTCAACCATCCCGGTGCCAAATTTCTTGCCATCTGGCGAGAGGCGTTGTGCCAAGCCATAGCTCATAAACGACGCCGGCGTCGCGCCACCCGGCACGATACCCATGAAACAACCGACAACGGCGCTGCGAATGGTCGTGGCCCAATAACGCGGCAACTCCTTCCATGTCTCAAGCACCACTTTTGCATCCAGCTTGGCGCGCACCCCCTTGAATTCGAGCCCTTCTTCCAAGGTCAAAAGAATTTCTCCAATGCCAAACAGGCCAATTACGGCAATCAGAAAATCGAACCCTTGCAGCATCGAGGTGAAACCGAAAGTCAGGCGCAATTGACCAGTCACGGTATCCAGGCCCACGGCGGCCAAGGCGAATCCCAGCATCATCGCGGCAATGGTTTTCATCGCATTTTCGCTGCTGGTCCCAACGAAGGCGCAAAAGGTGAGGAAATACACAGCGAAGAATTCAGCCGGACCAAATTCCAGCGCGAAACTTGCGATCACTGGCGATAAAAATGTAATCAACACCACGGCGACAAAAGCACCAACGAACGAGGAAGTAAATGCCGCGGTCAAGGCGGCGCCAGCGCGACCCTTTTGCGCCAAAGGATAACCATCGAAGGTCGTCGCCACCGACCAAGGTTCCCCAGGAATGTTGAAAAGAATCGAGGTAATCGCCCCGCCAAACAAGGCGCCCCAGTAAATGCAGGAGAGCATGATGATGGCCGATGTGGGCGGCATGGTGAAGGTGAGGGGCAAGAGAATCGCCACGCCGTTGGCGCCGCCTAAACCGGGCAACACGCCGATCAAAACGCCTAGCACGATGCCCACCATCATTAACATCAAATTGAAGGGTGTCAGCGCGATGGCAAAGCCCTGCATCAAGGCGTTAATTTCGTTCATCGCGCGGCCTTTAGGCGAGCCCGAGCAGATTCTCTAGCGGCCCTTTGGGCAAGGGCACGCGGAACCAGATCTCAAACATGAGAAAGGTGCAAATCATCACGGCACCAGACACTGCGGCAGAACGCGTCCAAGTATATTTTCCCAACCAGATCATGAAAAATGCAATGAAGACGATGGAGGACACGTAAAACCCGAGCCAACCGATCAACACCACATACACCACGGTCGGCGCCAACATCGACAAAATGAGCCTTAAGGCATTTCTACCAACAAAACTCTTTTGCGCCGTGGCGCGGTCGAGGAAAATTTTCGCAAAATTCCAGATGCTGGAGAGGCAAAGAATCAGACCGACATAAAAAGGGAAATAGCCCGCCTGAGGGCCATCTTCGACCCAGCGTATGCCGACACGCACCGAGTCGGTCATCACCAGCACACCGAGTAGAAACAAAACGACGGCAGTAATCCACTCCAGCGTTCCGCGTTTGGCCGCGGAGCGATCTTCTTCTGCTTGCAAATTGTTCCCCCGACTACTTAACGCCTGGCGCGAGGAAACCCGCTTCTTTCATCAAACGTAGGTGGCGCAGTTCTTCCTTGGCCACCCAGGCTTGATAAGCGTCACCCGTCATGAAAGTTTGATTGAATGCGCCCTGCTCCATGAATTCCTTCCATTCGGGTGTTTCTCGCACCTTGGTGAGGATATCGACATAGTATTTAACCGCCGCCTCCGGCACGCCTGGCGCCATGAATACGCCGCGCAACATCAGATAGTCAACATCTAACCCGGCCTCTTTACAGGTGGGGATGTCGCTCCATGCCAACTTGTCGGTGACTTTGTTTTTATAGATCAAACGCTGATTGTCGAATACGCAAAGCGGTCGCAGCTTGCCACCGCGCCAATGCGCCACCGCCTCGATTGGGTTATTTACCGTGGAGTCGACGTGTTTGCCCACCAATTGCACCGCGACCTCGCCGCCGCCCTTGAAAGGGATGTAGGTGAATTTGACGCCGATCTGTTTCTCCAACGCCACGGTTATGATCTGGTCTTCCTGACGCGCGCCAGTGCCCGCCATTTTGAACTTACCCGCGCCCGCGTTTTTCGCCGCAGCGATGAATTCCTTGGTGGTGCGATGCGGTGTATCGGCATTCACCCACAACACGAACTGGTCGAGGGCCAGCATTGCCACCGGCGTGAGATCCCGCCAGTTGAAAGGCACACCCGTGGCAAGCGGTGTGGTGAAAAGATTGGATAAGGTGATGATGATCTTGTGCGCATCGCCCTTGGCGGTCTTCACCTCCAGAAATCCTTCCGCGCCGGCGCCACCGCCTTTATTCACTACCACCATGTTGCTGGCCATCAACTTGTGTTTTTTGATGATGGCATCCACCAGGCGCGCCATCTGATCGGCGCCACCACCCGTGCCTGCCGGCACGATGAATTCAATATTTTTGGTAGGTTTCCAATCCTGAGCCAAGGATTGGCCTGGCAGCAAAAACAACATACTCTCGGTTGAAACTGCGCAAAACAAACTGCTTCATGCTTTTTTCAATGCAATCATGGTTTTCTCCCGTAGGACCAGCGCTTCGAAATTTGTGGCAGCAATGCTCGATTACACGGTTTTTAACCGAACAAATCCATATTTATTCGCGTTCGGATATGTGAATTACGTGAACCGCACGTATTTCCACTGTCGATTGCGAATCCTCCTACGGATCTGGTTAATTCGCAAGTATTGGATGAGGTCCCGTGGATTCGATCCCACCGGGAAGAGCAAGCAGCGGATAGACGAGAAATCCCCCCG
>JBJXEY010000493.1:0-14659 GCA_046153355.1 Burkholderiales bacterium | reverse complement strand
AATTAAGCGACGACCCAAAAATTATCCAATACTCGATAAACCAAGACACACAATGCGCGAGCACATTCGTGAACATGGACACCCGAAGAAAATTAAGTAAGTACCATTCGGCGTAGGCCCCCTTTTGCAGACCCTTCCTACCGCAAAAAGTAGCCACGCAAAATCCAGACGAACATAAGCATTGTCAAGAGCGGTATCACCCACACCCACCCGGACCAATAAGTCTTTGCGGGGCGCGGCAGAAAACGCGCCGCCAGTCCAACCAACCAAGCGGCGATGCTGCTACTGGCGAGCCAGCCGTACCAATACATGGCGGGTCCATCACGTGACGCCTCGACGCCAAGCCCCCACTCGCCGATGGCGGGGTGATAGGTAAACAACGCGAGGTTGTTCTCCACGGCGATCACATAGGCAATGGCAAAGGCAAGCGCGAATGCCATGGGAAAGGCCGGGGAGCGTGCTGTATCGGTCATGTGAAGTCCTTCACCCTCACCACTCAAAGCCGCGAATATTGTTCACCACGTGCCCCACCAGAAAACCCCACCAGACGATGAAGGCGAGCAGCAGCGTCAACATGGCGCGGGTACGCGCGTGGCGCGCATCCAGTGGCCGGCGCCAGTAAAACGCGTAAGCGGGCAGCAGCCCCAAGCCAATGGCGACGAAATGTTCCTTCAATTCGAATGTCCCGCTCACCGCCCAATATTCCAATTGTTCGATGGCGATGCGCGCGCTGATGCGGTATTCAGCGTAGATGATCCCGCCGAGGATGGCAGTGAGGATATACAACACGCTGATTGCGCCGGTATAAGCCGGCGCCGACACGCCGCGCGCCCGCGCGACGAACGAATCGGCGGGCTTATTCTGCGGAATCCACGCGCCGATGGCTTGATGCGTTAGCGCGCCAAGCAGCGCTACGGCAAGCAGGCCATGAAGGATGAGAAGAAAAACCATCATGGGCGAAATTTACTACCAAAGGCGCAAGCGTGAAAGTCGATCATGATTCGTGTTCCTGCCTATTTTTGTTGGCAAGTATCTCGATAGGCTAGAGGGTTTGGACGGTGCAAGGTAGACTGTGCCTTGCGCACAATTGCTATTGAGGAACTACCATGGGCCTGCAATTCATCGATCATTTCACCATTCATGTACGTACCGCGGATTTGCAGAAGCTCACGCGGTTTTATGCCGATGCCCTGGATTTACACGACGGTAAACGTCCGCCGTTTGATTTTCCGGGTAATTGGCTGTATGCGGGAGATAAGCCAGTGATCCATCTGGTGGGCACCGATTACGATGCGCCGCTGGCGCATCCGGCGCCCAAATGCGGACAACTGGATCACATCTCGTTTCGCTCTACCGGCATGCTGAAGCAGCGGGAGAGGCTGCAAAGTCTGGGCATGGCATTCGAAGAGGCCGATGTACCGGCCTCGCCGATTCAACAGATTTTCGTGCGCGATCCGGCTGGAATATTGGTCGAACTGACTTACGACAAACAGGTGGAGGCCGCAGCCTCCGTCGCGTCGCCAAAATAGCGGTAAGCCTATAATCCGCGCGTTAAATTGAAGCTTGTTTAGTTCGACACGCGTTTGAATTAATACACGTATATCCCAATCCATCAAGGAGGAAAAGCACCATGGCTGATATCAAGGAACTGTATTCAGGAATTCTCACCAGCTTGCATCGCGAAGCGCCACACAAGACCATGGCGAAAAAGTTGATCATCAATGTGGCACCCACCGGGTCATTCACCAATCGAGAGCAGAACCCCGGTCAGCCCTACACCATGGAAGAAAACGTCAAATCGGTGGTGGAGGCTTACAAAGCCGGCGCGGCCGTGTGGCACGCGCATGCGCGCGAAAAAAATGGCCTGCCCAGCAAAGACCCGAAAGTGATGAAGGAGACCATCGCGCGGGTGCTGGATCAATGCCCGGATATCGTGACCTCGGTGATCCCCTATGCCGACTACAACGCGCAGGGCGTGGATCTCATCAAACCCTGCGTTGATTTACTCACCGAAGCCGGCCCCGAATACATGCAGTCGGCGGTGCTGTTGATCCAGACCACCGGCTTCTCGGAAAAATTCACCTATTCGATCACGCAGAAAACCTTGACTGACCAGGTGAAATATCTGGAGGAGCACGGCGTTCGCCCCGAGTACCAAAGCACCAGTTATCAGGGCACCAAGGATGTAATTGACTGGTTGATCGACACCGGCATCGCCAAAGACCCGCCTTTGATGAACATCATGACGGGCTTTCATGGCTACTCGCACGGCTCGCCCATTGGCCCCGATCCGTGGAACTACATCTACATGATGACCATGCAACAAACTTTCCCCGCCAAAGCGGTGAAAGGTGTGTGCGCCGGCGGGCGCAATTGGATGCCGTTCTCCACCATGGCCATCATGCTGGGCTTTGACATGGTGCGCGTGGGCATGGAGGACACCGTGTTCGTCTACCCGCATCGCGAAGAGAAAATTCAAAGCTCGGCGCAGGCGGTGAAAAAGATTGTCGAAATCGCCCAGGCTTTGGGACGCGAGATTGCCACGCCCGCCGAGGCGCGCGAGATCATGGGGATCAATGCGGCGGCGAAGCGCGTGGGAAGCAAGGTCAAGGCAGACGCGCTGGCCTGATTCGCAATAGCGTTACTTGGCCCGCCACGGCGTCAAGTGATGCCGTTGGCGGGCCTTTTAGCGTCGGACCTTGGTTGTATCCTTGTTCCTGTATGTGAAACAAGGTTTCTACATTACGAACCAAGCGACTTCAACCTTATAATTCGCGAAAGCTCAATAAAGGCGCGCCGTGGCCTTGATCAGCATAGTCGGGCAGCGTCTAACCGGGGGGTAAAGATGAGATCGATTGGCACGAGGCAAGCAGTTTCTCTTGGGCTGGCGTACGTGGCGGCGCTCTTTAGCGCTAGCGCGGCGATCGCGCAAACGGTTCCCGAACGCAATGCCACCGTTTACATGTACAAAGGCGCCGACCGCGATCAACGCTTGCTGGAGCGCGCCCGCAAGGAAGGTTCGCTTACCTGGTACACCTCGCTTGCCACCACCGAATCGATTCCACTCACGCAAGCCTTTGAGAAGAAGACTGGGGTCAAGGTAGTGCTGTGGCGCGCCTTGAGCGAAGAGGTTATCCAACGCACCTTAAATGAAGCACGCGGTAGGCGCCACGTGGTGGATGTGGTGGAAACCAATGGTCCCGAAGTCGAGATGCTGACGCGCGAGCAGATCACCGCTGAATTTTATTCGCCGCATACCGCCAAATACCCGCCCTGGGCAATACCCTCGCATCGCCAGTGGGTGAGTGATCGAATGGATTTTTTCGTTGTCGCCTATAACACGACCAAGGTGAAACGCGAGGAACTGCCCACGACCTACGAGGGCTTCACCGATCCGAAATGGAAAGGGCGCTTAGGGATTGAGGCGACGGATCAGGAGTGGTTGGCCGGCGTGGTCAAGCAATGGGGCAGCGAGCGTGGCCTGGGTTTCTTCAGGAAACTGGTGGCAATGCGGCCCGACGTGCGCAAAGGCCATGTGCTGCTCGCGCAATTGATCGCCGCAGGTGAAATTCAGGTTGGCCTAACTGCCTACGCATCGAACGCCGAATCCTCCAAACGCACCGGCGCGCCTATCGACTGGGTGGCGATGGAGCCGGTGATCGTTAGGCCACAGGGTCTGGCGGTGTCGCGCAATGCGCCCAATCCCAATGCCGCCTTGTTGTTCGCCGACTACCTGCTGTCTCCCGAGGGCCAGCAATTCTACGAATCGGTGGGGCGCTTTCCTTCCAGCCGAGGCGTGCGCGGCGCGGGCGACCCTTCCAAGATCACCATGGTTGATTCACAGGCCGCCGCCGATGAAGCCGACAAGTGGCAAAAGATCTGGAGCGAATTGCTGAAACGATGAACGTGGCGGACATTCAAGGCGGGTGGTTGCTGATTTTTGCGGTGTTGGCGCTGGGTGCCAAACACGGCTTGGATCCGGATCACCTTGCCACCATCGACGCGTTGACCCGTTATAACGCCAGCCGGCGCCCGCAAGTAGCGCGTTGGTCCGGGTGTTTGTTTTCACTGGGTCATGGCGCGGTGGTGACTTTGGTTGCCGGGTTGGTCGCGTCGTTATCGGGGGCATTCGATATTCCGCAATGGCTGGAGCAGCTGGGCGCGTGGATTTCGATTGTGTTTCTTACCGCGCTCGGGGTGTGCAATATCGCCGCGGTATTTCGTGCCCCGCATGATCAGTTGGTTGCCGGTATCGGTCTTCGCACTCGGTTTTTAGGACGCTTCGCGCAATCCGATCACCCCGTGGTGATCGCTTCGGTGGGCGCGGCTTTTGCCCTGTCGTTTGATACCTGGAGCCAGACGGCGTTGTTTTCCATTACCGCCCAACAGATGCATGGCTGGACTTTTTCGGTGTTGCTCGGATTGATATTCACTGCGGGAATGATGGTGGCAGATGGATTCAATGGCCTGTGGGTAGCGCGCATGCTCGCCAAAGCGGACCGTCGGGCGCTGATTGCTTCGCGGGTGATGAGTCTGGTGATTGGCATCCTGGCGTTGGCGATTGCTGCGGTGGGTGTGGCACGTTTCTTCCTTCCATCCTTTGGTGCCTTGATGCAGGATGCGGGCGTGTTTATTGCGCTGGGGATCGTGTTGGCGGTGGCAGTGAGTTTCATCATTGCCATACGCATCACCGCGCGCGACGCCGATTGCGCCGGCGCTTCGGTATGAAGCCAGTGGCGCGCGAGCAGAGTAGAGGCCGCGTCTCCAGCCGCACTCAGTTGTCCTCGGTTACCAATGCCTTGCGCCTATTAAAAGTATTTTCCGATCAGGAATACGAAATCGGCATCAGCGATCTGGCGCGACGTATCGGGCTTGCAAAAAGCACGGTGCATCGGCTGGCCTCGTCGTTGGTTGAGCAAGGCATGCTCGAGCAGGCTGAGCGCGAAGGTAAGTATCGCCTGGGTCTTGCCCTATTCGAGCTGGGCGCGCTAGTGCGCCGCAAAATGGATGTCACCGCCGAAGCGCGCCATCTTTTGAAAGCGCTCTCGGAGCGCAGCGGCGAAACCGTGCAATTGGCGGTGTTGGAACAAACTACCGCCTTATATATCAACGTTATTGAGAGTCAACGCGCGCTGCGCATGAGTTACCAGGTGGGCACACGCGCGCCACTGCACTGCACCGCGGTGGGCAAGGTGCTGCTCGCGCATGCCGAAGAGCAGGTGCTTGAAGCAACCGTTTCGCTGGGTCTCGCGGCCTATACCGATGCGACGATCACGGCAACCACGGACCTGCGCAAAGACCTCGCCGCCATTGTGCAACGCGGCTATGCCCTGGAAGAAGAAGAAGCCGAGCTTGGCCTGCGCGGCGTTGCCGCGCCAGTGCGTGATTTCTCCGGACAGGTGGTCGCGGCGATCGGCATTTCCGGCCCAACGCATCGTATGTCGAAGAAGGTGCTGCAAAGTTACGCGCAGGATCTGGTGGAGGTAAGCGGCGCGGTGTCGCAGCGCCTGGGTTACCAGCCGGTGCCGCTGGCGAGGCGTGCATGATGGCGAGACGCGCATGAAACAGGGCCACAGCATCGCAGATCATCAATATGGCGATGGGCTCGCGCACACCCACGACGGTCTGGATGCCGACCACGATCACGATAACTACGATACCGATGGCCCGTTGGAGGAGAACCCCATCTGGATCGCCGACCATGTGACCCTCACTAGCGTGGGCATGGATATCGGTTCCTCGGGCACGCAGGTTATTTTTTCAAAAATGAACCTGCGCCGCTTTGGCGAAGATTTATCCAGCCGCTATTACGTGGTGTCGCGCGAGACCCTGTATCAATCGCCGGTGTCGTTGACGCCCTACCGCAGCGAAGAATTGATTGATGACGCGGCATTGGGGGCAATCATTGATCGCGCCTATGAAGCGGCGGGTCTACATCCGGATGCCATCGATACTGGCGTCGTGATTCTCACCGGTGAAGCCTTGCGCCGCGAAAACGCGCAGGCCATCGCCGCAATACTGGCCGAGCAAGGCGGCGAATTTGTTTGCGCCACCGCCGGTCACCATATGGAGGCGATGCTCGCCGCCTACGGTTCGGGCGCGGCGCGCGCCTCGCACGATCTGGGTAAGCGCATCCTGAATATCGATATTGGTGGCGGCACCACTAAGTTAGCCTTGGTTGAACAAGGCAAGGTGCTGGCCACCGCCGCAGTGCACATCGGCGGGCGATTGCAGGTGGTGGATGCTGAGCATCGCATCGTGCGCCTGGACCCGGCGGGTAAATATCATGCTAGCCGCGCCGGTTTTGATTGGTCACGCGGTGAATTCGCCAGCGATGCGGACATGGATCGCGTGGCGCAGGGCATGGCTGATACCTTGCTGGCCGCGTTGAACACCGCGATTTCGGGCCAGGCCCTGGACCATGACATCGAGCACCTGTATCTCACCGATCTGATCCGCGACTGGGGGGAAATAGAAGGCGTGATGTTCTCCGGCGGTGTGGCGGAGTATGTCTATCAGCGCGAGACGCGCGATTTTGGTGATATGGGCCGGCGGCTCGGTCTGGCGGTGCGCGAACGCGTCGAGTCCGGCGCCTTGCCCTGGCCCTTGTTGCCTGCGGGCGAGTGTATGCGCGCCACTGCTTTGGGCGCCTCCGAATACAGCGTGCAGCTAAGCGGCAACACCACCTTCATCTCCAGCCCTGGCGAATTGCTGCCTCGGCGCAATCTGCAAGTGCTGTTGCCTGAATTCAAATTCGCCGAGCATATTGACGAAGCCGATGTGGCCCAGGCAATCGCTGCGCATTTCACCGCCTTTGATCGTATTGAAGGCGAGGGCGAAGTGGCGTTGGCATTCCGTTGGGCTGGGGCGCCATCGTACGAACGGATCTCGGCATTTGCGCGCGGCATTGTCGCTGGCCTGCCGAAAACCATTGCGGCGGGCGCGCCGATCTACATCATGCTCGATGGCGATATCGCTCAGACGCTAGGTGCAATCCTGCGTGAAGAATTGGCAATAGCCAATGAGCTTCTGGTTATTGATGGCGTCACCTTGCAGGATTTCGATTACATCGATCTGGGGCGGGTGCGTCTGCCTTCACAAACCGTGCCGGTGACCATCAAGTCGCTGGTGTTCAGTGAAGATCCCCGTGCGCCCGATGGCCGGCAACATCTGATCCACGATCAAACGCACCAGCATACGCATACACATGAGGGTGCTCACTCGCATGGCGCTGCGAACGCGCATGGACATTCGCACTCCCACGGTGGCGGCCACGGCCACTCGCATGGCGGCGGTGGTGCGGGCGACGAAGCGCCCAGCTTCTGGCAACGCTTCGATCCCAAGTGGCTGATCTTCGCTGCCTGCGTGGTGTTCGTTGCCTGGCTTGCGTTGGTGCCGCTGGGGTTTTTGCTGTGGCAAAGCTTCTTTACCCCGGAAACCGCTTCGGTGCCGGCGGTGTTTACGCTGGATAACTATAAGGTTGCTTATTCGAGCGTCGAGACCTTCCATTTGTTCATTAATTCAGCGCGTTTCGCGGCGGGCGCGGCGATTTTTGCCTTTGTCGTCGGCGCTTTTCTTGCCTGGGTGAATGAACGCACCAACACCCCGTTCAAGTCATTGTTTTTTGGTTTATCTATTATCCCGTTAGTTATTCCAAGCATTTTATTTACCGTTGCCTGGATCTTCCTGGCCTCCCCCAAGATTGGCATTCTCAATCAGGTATTGCAGGGGGCATTCGGCACGAATCTCGTGTTCTTCAACATCTACTCCATGACCGGCATGATCTGGGTCGATGGCTTGCACTATTCGCCGATCGCATTTTTGCTCATGACCGCGGCGTTTCGCTCCATGGATCCTTCACTTGAGGAATCGGCGCTAATGAGTGGCGCCTCGGTATTTCAGATTGCGCGCCGCATAACCTTCAAGCTAGCCTGGCCCGCGGCATTGGCTTCCCTGTTGATTTTGTTCGTGCGTGCCATCGAATCGTTCGAGGTGCCGGCGCTGCTCGGGCTTCCGGTGGGTATCCATGTGTATACCTCGGCGATTTTCGAGGCGATTCGCCAATACCCCAGCAAAGTGGGGCTCGCCTCGGCCTATGGCATCACGTTGCTCATCATCGCCGGGCTGGGTTTGTATTTTCAATCGCGCCTGTCAAATCAAAGCAGCCGCTTTTCCACCGTGACCGGCAAGGGTTTTCGCCCGCGCCCCATGGATCTGGGACGCTGGCGTTACCTGACCGCCGCCATTTTCATCGCCTACCTGATGGTGGTGGTGATCTTGCCGTTTCTGGTGCTGGTGTGGTCATCGCTACATAAGTTCTACAGCGTGCCCTCGATGGAGGCATTAAAAACGCTGACGCTTGACCCTTATCGGCGTGTGTTTGAATTTCCGGCGCTGGCGGGTGCGGTGTGGAATAGCATCGTCCTGTCGTTGGGTGCGGCCACGGTAATCATGTTGGTCACCTCGGTGATTTGCTGGATCGTGGTGAAAAGTAAGATGCGTGGCCGTATTTGGTTGGATAACCTAGCCTCCTTGCCACTGGTTTTTCCAGGGATAGTGCTTGGCCTGTCGATCATGATTTTTTACCTGCATGTTGATATTGGTGTGTACGGCACCTTCTGGATCATGTTCATCGCTTATGTGACGCGCTTCATGCCCTATGGCCTGCGCTACAACATGACCTCGATGCTGCAAATCCATAAAGAACTTGAGGAGTCGGCTGCGATGTCAGGCGCGAGCTGGGGGTCGACCTTTTGGCGCATCGTGCTGCCGTTGTTAAAGCCCGGTTTGATCGCCGGTTGGATATACGTGGTGATCGTGTCGGTACGCGAGCTCTCCAGTTCCATTCTGCTCTACGGCCCCGGTAAGGAAGTGATTTCCATTGTCATCTGGGAATTCTGGCAGAACGGTCAGTACGTGGAGCTCTCGGCCCTGGGGGTGATGATGATCGTGTCGCTGTTTTGCTTTGTGATGCTGGCGCAATTGGCCAGCCGCAAGCTTGGAATCAAAGAAGCGTGAGGATGCCACCGTGCTGAACGTTAAAGGTCTTTACACCGAATATCCCAATGACCGCGGCCAGACCGTGAAGGCGGCACAGGATGTTGCCTTCGAGGTGCCCGAGGGTAAGTTGTTCACGCTATTGGGCCCCAGTGGCTGCGGCAAGACCACCACGCTTCGCTCCATCGCGGGCCTGGAGCGCCCGGTGGCGGGCGAGATCACGGTTGAAGGGCGCGTGATGTATTCCTCGGTGAACAACACCTTCATCGCGCCCAATCGGCGTCATTTCGGCATGGTGTTCCAGTCCTACGCCATCTGGCCGCACATGAATGTGTTTCAGAACGCCGCGTTTCCACTCGAAGTGCGTGCCAATCGCCCGAGCGATAACGAGATTAAAGAAAAGGTCATGCGGGTGCTGGCTGCGGTGGGGTTGGAAGAATTGGCCGGTCGCGACGCCACGCGTTTGTCGGGTGGTCAGCAACAACGCCTTGCCTTGGCGCGTGCCATTGCCATGGAGCCGCGCCTGTTGTTGCTCGATGAACCCTTGTCGAACTTGGATGCCAAGCTGCGCGAAAAAATGCGCTTTGAATTGAAACGCCTGCAAAGCGAATTCAAACTCACCACGGTTTATGTGACGCATGATCAAAGCGAGGCCTTGGCTTTATCGCACCAGATTGCGGTGATGAACGAGGGGCGCATCGTACAGATCGGCACGCCGCGGGAGATTTACGAATCACCGCGCAATCAATTTGTCGCCGATTTTGTCGGCACCAGCAATTTCATTGACGCTACGGTGAGCGCGGCGCAGGCACAAGACGGGCACTACCGCATGAGCACGGCCATCGGCGAGCTGGATTCGCGCTCGGTTGATATGTTGAAGTCTGGCGACAAAGCGGTGATTGCGGTGCGTCCGGAGGACGTGTCGCTCTCAGAGCAGGCACCTGCCAATGGCCAGAACGCCTGTCAAGGCAAGGTGGAGGCCAAGGTGTTCCTTGGCGAATGCGTGGATTTTCAGGTGCGAGTAGGGGCGACACTGCTGCTCGCGCGTGCGCATCCGTCGCTGCGCACCCCGGTGGGTGAGAGCATTCACATCAGCATGAATCCAGAGAAATGTATGGCTATTCCTAATACCGGTGTGCATTGATATTATATTTTAATTCAATTTTGAGCTAAATAGAGAGAGCGGGAGAACACAGCATGGCCAAAGACGCGGTAGTTTCAGATGACCTGGCGAAAAAATTCGCCACCGAAAAAGACACCCCTTACACCCGTTGGGTGAAAAACGAAGGGTTGGACATCATCGGCGCGCAATACGTGCCTAATCTGCACACCGTGGAATTGAAGCCCTGGGCGCGGCGCGAGGCCCGTGGCGTATACATCAATCACGAGGCTTCGAGAACGTCGAATGATTGTTATGTGTGCGAGATTCCCGCTGGCAGCAAGCTGCCGCCGCACCGGCAGTTGTTCGAGGAGATGATCATGATCCTCGACGGTCGCGGTTCAACCACGGTGTGGAACGACGCCGGCAAACGCATTACCTTCGAATGGAAGGCGGGCGCTTTGTTCGCGATTCCGTTGAATGCTTGGCACCAGCATTTCAATGGCTCGGGCAAGGAATCGGTGCGTTATGTGGCGGTCACCAACGGGCCTTCGGTGATCAATCTTTACGAAGAGCCGGAGTTCATTTTCAATACCCAGCACGACTTCAACAGCCGCTTCGCCGGTGAGCCGGATTACTTCAGCAACAAGGGGGAGCAAAAGGGGCTGCTGTTGGAGACCAACTTTGTTGCCGATGCGGTGAATCTTCCCTTGATCAGCGCCAAGGAGCGCGGCGCGGGCGGCGGGCATATCCGCTTTAACATGGCCAAGGGGTCGAACAACAGTCACATCTCGCAATTCCCCATAGGCACTTACAAAAAGGCGCATGCGCATGGCCCCGGTGCGCACGTCATCATCCTCACCGGCGAAGGTTATTCGCTGATGTGGTCCGAGGGCGATGAGCCCAAGCGCTACGAGTGGCAGGTGGGCACCATGATCGTGCCGCCGGCCGGCTGGTTGCATCAGCACTTCAACACCGGCACCACCCCGGCGCGTTACCTCGCCTTCAAACATGAAGCAGTGGCGGTGCGCAACACCCAAGGCGTACCCAAGGCCTGGATCAGCAAGCGTTTAGGCGGTGATCAGATCGATTACGCCGATGAAAAGCCACTCATTCGGCAATTGTTTTCAGACGCCTTAGCCAAGCATGGCTTGCAGCCGCGGATGGAGGATGCCTACAAGGCCGAATTGGCGGAATTGCCGCCGTTGGCGGCGTGATGGCGCGGCTTGGCATAAACGCGGGCGTATACTTCTGCATGGAGGCGAGGTTATGATTTCGAATCATTCGAAACGACGGGTTTTGCGTGGATTGGCGGTGCTTGCCGGCACGGCGGCGCTTGCTATCAGCGCGGGTGCTTTCGCGCAGGCCAAAGGCGCGGCTAGTGTTGCCTCGAGCGCCGCGATCGCCACCTACACCGGGGCAGACCGTTTGCAGCGCCTCATCGAAGGGGCGAAGAAAGAGGGCGAGGTCAGCATCTATAACTCGGCGCCTATTGATGATATGCAGATTTTTGCCGCAGCCTTTGAGAAGAAATACGGCATTAAGGTAAAGGTGTGGCGCGCCAGTTCCGAAAATATTGTGCAGCGTGCCGTGACTGAAGCGCGCGCCGGCCGGTTCGACGTCGATGTGGTGGAAACAAATTCACCGGAAATGGAAGCGTTGTCAAGGGAGAAAATCCTGCAGGAGGTGAATTCTCCGTACCTTCCGGACCTGATACCGCAGGCGATTCCGGCGCATCGCGAGTGGATCGGCACGCGGCTTAATCTGTTTGCCTCTGCCTACAACACCAAGCTTGTCAAGCGAGACGAGTTGCCGCGAACCTTCGAGGATTTGTTGAACCCACGATGGAAGGGCAGGCTTGGCATCGAATCGGGCGACTTGGATTGGTTCGCGGGCGTGGTCACCGATATGGGCGAAGCCAAAGGCCTGAAATTGTTTCGCGACATCGTCGCGGCCAACGGCATGTCGGTGCGTACCGGCCACACACTGTTGACCAATTTAGTGGTCTCGGGTGAGATACCGCTTGCGCTCACGGTCTACAACTACAAGGCCGAGCAATTAAAAAATGATGGCGCGCCCATCGATTGGTTCGTGTTGCAACCGGGTATGGCGCGCCCTCAAGGGGTGGGCGTGGCACGCCGCGCGCCGCATCCACATGCGGCCATGTTGTTTCACGACTTCATGCTCTCGGATGCCCAGGCGCTTTTTATCAAACGGGATTTCATTCCCACCAGCAAAAAAATTAGCACCAACCTCACTAAAAATCCGTTTCGCTTCGTCGATCCCAAGGTGGCGCTGGATGACCACGCTAAGTGGTCTAAGTTGTACCGCGAAATCATCACTGGAAGCGCAAAATAGCGCCGCCAATCAATTCTTGAAATTGCTCGCCCAAACATCAACCCAAGCAAGGGAATACACCATGACCAACGAATCGCACTACCACAGTAAAAAAGACCGCACTTTCGTGCGCGCCATCGCCGGCTCTTACAACCTGAAGGATGAGTTGAAGCGTCTGCGCGCCTTGCCGCGGGTGCGCAAAGGTTCTGAGATCAAGTTCGTTGACGGCCCGCAAGCCTACAGCCGCCATTACGTCGAACCCAAGGATGGCATTACACAGACCTTGCATATCCACTTGGAGGAGTATGGTCCGGGCGGCAAGTCGCAAAAGCATGGCCATGTGAACGAAGCGGCGTTCTACATTTTGGATGGCACTGGCTACGAGATTCACGACGGCGTGCGTTACGACTGGCAGGCGGGCGATGTGGCCATTGTGCACAACAACTGTGTGCACCAGCATTTCAATGCTGATTCAACCAAGCCCGCGCGTGCGCTGGTATTGAAGACCAAGCCCATGTACATGTTTATGAATATGTTGTTTCAAAAGACGGTCGAGTCACGTGAGACCACGGCGGCGCCTGGCGGTGAAGGATTCGTCGCCCGCGAAGGCGAAGCCGATTTCAATCATTCGAAGTAATCGCAACCACTAATAGGAGATAAACATGGCCTGGACCGAATCGAAAGCGTGGTTGCGCGGCAAAGCGAGCGGAAAAATTTATCAAGAACTGCTGGATGACGCTACTAACGCGCCGGCACGCAACGCGCGCCGCAAGAAGGTGGTGCGCCCCGACGATATGCCCTGGGAAATGGCACGTCAGGGATTATTGAAACATCTTATCGCCGAGCAAATGAATACCCGTATGGAAACCGTGGATGCCTATATGCAGATCATCCCGCCGGGAAGCAAGTCGGGTAAACACCGGCATTTGGCCGAGGAGTGCCTCTATGTGCTGGAAGGCCGGGGGTACGACCTGCATCAGGATTGCGATGTCGAGATCACCGATACCTATCATTGGACGCCCTCGCCCGATGTCACGCGGCATGAATGGGAAGCAGGCGATGTGATCTACATACCGCCCAATACCATTCATCAGCACTTCAACGCAGACGCGGATAAACCGGTGCGCCTGATTTCGGCCATCAACCGCATCTTCAAAAACAGCGGACTCAACGACCTTGAGCAACTGGAAAACGCGCCGGAATACGACCCCGCAGTGGTATTGAACGCGCAATTGCTGCAAGACTATCTCTCCCGAAAGGTGAAGGAACCGGCGTAATGGCTTTTTGCCTGCAATGGCAGCAAGCGCTCCTCGGCGCCACCGCATGGTTGCTCGTCGCCGTGGCACAGGCGCAAACGCCGCTTGCTACCTACGAAGGCGCTGATCGCATGCAGCGCATCGCCGCCGAGGCAAAAAAGGAAGGAACGCTCACCCTTTACACCTCGTTTGCCGCCACCGATTTGCCGGGCCTGATTCCGCCCTTCGAGAAAAAGTACGGTATCAAGGTGAATGTGTGGCGTGCCAGTACCGCGACGGTGCTGCAACGTACGCTGACCGAAGCCGCGGCACGACGCTACGAGGTGGACGCCATCCATATCAGCGGGCCGGAAATGGAGGCGTTAAATCGCGAAAAAATCCTCCAGCCGGTGCTGTCGCCGAGTTACAAATTTCTCCTCGCGGGTGCGGTGCCGCAGCACCAGGGTTGGGCCGCCACGTTGCTCACAGTCTTCGTACAGGCCTACAACACCAATGTGGTGAAAAAACAGGAACTCCCCAAGAACTTCGCCGATTTGCGCGATGCAAAATGGAAGGGCAAGCTGGGCATCGAATCGGAGGATCAGGATTGGTTCGCTACCGTCGTCACTGCCATGGGCGAAGAAAAAGGCATGGTCCTGTTTCGCGAAATCGTGAAAACCAACGGCATGTCGGTGCGAACGGGCCACACTTTGCTCAACAATATGGTGGTGGCGGGCGAAGTGCCACTTGCCTTGACGGTGTACAACTACATGCCCGAATCGGCGAAACAGAAGGGGGCGTCGATTGACTGGTTTGCACTCGATCCGGTGGTTGCGCGCACCAATGCCGTCGGCGTGGCGCGGCGCGCGCCGCGGCCGCATGCGGCGCTGCTGTTTCATGAATACATGTTGAGCGAAGCGCAGGATGCGCTGGTGGCAATGAACTACGTGCCGACCAACAGCAATGCCACTTCGCCTTTGAAGGGTTTGAC
>JBJXEY010000492.1:0-4604 GCA_046153355.1 Burkholderiales bacterium | reverse complement strand
AATTAAGCGACGACCCAAAAATTATCCAATACTCGATAAACCAAGACACACAATGCGCGAGCACATTCGTGAACATGGACACCCGAAGAAAATTAAGTAAGTACCATTCGGCGTAGGCCCCCTTTTGTAGACCCTCACTAGGGGCCTGCTATCGCGCGTCCACCGTCCTTGATGGGCGTGGCAAATTTATATTCGATATCCCAGGGAAAGTGGATCCATTTGTTCTGTTTGAATTCCTTGATGAACAAATCCACCACGTCGCGCCCCGCGGGCTTGGCGTACAGCGTGACGAAAAAGGCCTTAGGGAGGAGCCCCCTCACCACACGCGCGGTGCCCCCGGTATCCACCAGGTCATCGATCAAGAGATAACCCTCGCCATCGCCGGCAACACCTTTGAGTATCTGCACGTCGCCACGCACTTGCGCGGCTTGATCGGTGTTGCTCGCGTCATAACTGGTGACGCAGATGGTATCGATTAAACGGATATCGAGTTCCCGCGCCACCAATGCGGCCGGAATCAAACCACCGCGCGTAATGGCGATAATTCCCTTCCAAGGACCTTTGCTGACCAATTCGTGGCAGAGAAAACGCGCGTCGCGATGCAACTCCGCCCAGGAAATCACAATATCGTCTTCATAAGGGTTGCGCGCCATGGGATTCGCTTTCGCTGAAAAAAGCAAATTCTACTGCGAGTGGCGGCACGGCCTCTTAACGGTTCGCCTGCCCGCGGAACGCCCAACCGGTGAAACGTTGCTCAATGATCGCCGTCATGGCGTAGAGCACGATGCCAAGGAACGCGAGAACCAGTAGACCGGCAAATACGATGGGCACTTGAAACGCCGATTGCGCATCCAGCATCAACTTACCAATGCCCTTGTTCGCGCCGACGGTCTCCGACACCACGGTGCCAACGAATGCCAGTGTGATGGCCACTTTCAAGGAACCGAAAAAATACGGCAGTGATCGTGGAATGCCGACCTTTTTCATGATGTCGAGTTTCGATGCACCCAGCGCACGCAATACGTCCTCTAGCTCAGGCTCTGTCGTGGCAAGGCCGGTGGCGACATTCACCACGATGGGGAAAAATGATATGAGGAACGCGGTCATCACCGCCGGTACTTCGCCGATGCCAAACCAAAGTATCAGCACCGGCACCACCGCCACCTTCGGGATCGAATTGAAGCCCACCAGCACCGGATAAATGCCGGCGTAGATGGCGCGGTGCCAACCCACGGCGATGCCCAGCAATAGACCGAAGATCGTGGCAATAGCGAAACCCGCGAGCGTCGTCCATAGGGTAACAAAGGAGTTGTCCCAAATCGGCACGCGGTACTGCCACAGCGCGCCAAATACATCGGAGGCCGCGGGCAAAATGGTGAGCGGGATCGTGAATATGCGGCACACCAATTCCCAAAAGATAAACAGACTCACGGTAAAAACCGCCGGCGACACTACCTTAATTAGAAAATCGCGCTGATCCATCAATGCGCCCCCACGCCGCCGCGCCCAATGAGATGGCGCAACTCTTGCACGATAGCCTGAAATTCAGGCGTATAAGTCACCTCCAGGTCGCGTGGGCGCGGAATGTTTACTTCGCAGCGTTTAACGATTTTTCCGGGGCGGCTCGACATCACATAAACGGTATCGGCCAAAAACACCGCTTCGCGCAGATCATGCGTGACCAACATGACCGTGACGCCGCGCGCAGTTTGAATATCGCGCAGCACGCACCACAGTTCTTCGCGGGTAAACGCATCCAAAGCGCCAAACGGTTCATCCAACATGAGAATGTCCGGCTCATGGATCAGGGCACGGCAAATCGAAGTGCGTTGCTGCATGCCACCCGAGAGCTCCCAGGGGTGCTTCTCGGTGAAGCCGGCCAGGCCCACCGATTCGAGCAATTTGGTCGCTTTCTCCCGGTATTGTTTCTTCTGCGAACGAATCTGGCTGCGATGCGGTTCGACAATCTCAAGCGGCAGCAACACGTTCTCCAAGGCATTGCGCCACGGTAACAGATTGGAGTTTTGAAACGCCATGCCCACCGACTTGAGCGGCCCATAGACAGGCTTATCTTCAATAGTGAGCGTACCAGTGAGCGGCGGATGCAGGCCCGAGATGAGTTTCATCAGCGAGCTTTTGCCGCAACCCGAAGGCCCCACCACAGCGATGAATTCGCCTTTGGCGATATCCAGGGTCACCTCTTCGATGGCGTGTACCGCGTTATTGCCCCGGCCATAGGCCATGGAGACGCGATCCAGGTGTACCAAGGCGCTCATGTGGTTCTACTTGCCGCTAATGCCGCGCTCATTCCTCGGAGGAAGATACTGCGCGGTGAAAATATCCGCAGCCTTAGGTTTATTGGTGTATTTGAAGGTCTGCCCAATCTGATCCAAGGAACGCTCAAAACGCTTCTGATCCACCGCACCCAAGCCATTTTTTTCCACATCAGGCGAAACGAAATTACGCGCGATGGCCATCTTCAATCGCTCCAATTCAATTTCTCGCTTGGCTATTGGATTACGTTTCATTAAAGAATCAATTGCGGATTCGGGATTGCGAATGGTTTCCTGCACGCCCTTGATGGTGGCTTTGACGAAACCCGACAACGCCTTGGGGTTAAAACGCATGAAATCCGGATTGGCGATGATGGCATTGCCGTAGAGATCCACGCCAAAGTCGCGCATCATGAGCACCACGATATCGTCATGCGGCACACCACTGGCCTTGAGGTTCATGAAAGAAGAAAACCAAAACCCGGTGATCGCATCGACCTTGCCTTGGGCGAGCATCGGTTCGCGCACCGGAAAGCCAACGTTTTCAATTCTGACTTTAGCGGTGTCGATCTTATTGGCCTGCGCGAAGATCGGCCATTGCGCCCAGGCGCCATCGGCGGCCGGCGCGCCCAGAATCTTGCCCTCTAAATCCTTCGGTGCCTTGATGCCGCTTCTCTTCAACGCCACGATGGAAAAGGCTGGGGTGTCGTAGACCATCATGACGGCTTTAACCGGCAGGTTGCGCGGATCGTCACGGAACTTCACCAACGAATTGATATCGGCAAAGCCAACCTCGTAGGCGCCGGAGGCCACACGGTTGATGCCTTCCACCGAACTGGCGCCGGTGTCGATGGTGACATTCAGACCTTCGGCCTTGTAATAACCCTTATCGATAGCCACCACATAAGGTGCGGCGGGACCTTCGTAACGCCAATCCAAAGCAAACCTAACCGGAATTTCTTTTTGTGCGGCCGCCGGATGTGCGACCAATAGCGTTGCCAACAATGCCAGAACTCTCATTTCAATCTCCTTAGTAATAAATCAAAAATTTGCTAGGTGTCCTGATTCGCTATGGTGCGGCATTCACTGTTTTGGTGCAATCAATGCCTACCTCCAATGCTGTAGCCGTACTTTCGCTCGCCGTGGACTGCTCGTAGCCAAGCTATTTGACCACGGCGCCTGACCGATACCAAGCCCCTAGCAAAGTTCGTTCCTCCGCCGTCATGCCGGTTAAATTGCCTGGCGGCATGGCCGGCGAGGCGACGACTTGCTGATAGATGGCCGAGGCCTGGGTGCGAATCCTGTCATCGGCGTCCAGCATCACCCCTTTGGGCGCCTGCGTGATTCCCTGAAATACCGGGCGTTCGGCATGGCAGGCGATGCAGCGGCGCTCAAGTACCGCGCGCACCTCGCGAAATTCCGGCGCTGCATCGCCTTTGGCTGCGGGAGCGGGCGCAAGCATCCAGGCTGTGGCGCCCAGAATCGCGACGGCCACAACCAACGGCCACGCCGGCGGACGCCCTTTGTGCCGCAACACGAACCACACACGAATCAAAGCCCCGGCTAGTGAAATCGCCACCAGCACCAGCCAATTCCAGCTCGACCCGAAGGTCATGGCGTAATGACCTGAGAGCATGGTGAACAAGGCGGGCAGTGTGAAATAGGTGTTGTGCACACTGCGCTGCTTGCCAACCAGGCCATGCTTGGGATCGGGCAGGCGCCCCTGCTCCTTGGCGCGCACCAATTCAGTTTGCCCCGGCATGATGATCATGGCCACATTGGCCACCATGATGGTGCCCAGCATGGCGCCAAAATGCAGATAAGCACCGCGCCCGCTAAACATCTGGCACAGGCCCCAGGCGGCGACGGTCAACAGTACGAACATGACCCCGGCAAGCAGGTTGTCATTCTTCCCTAAAGGAGAGCGGCACAAAAGATCGTAGACCACCCAGCCGCCGATGAGCCAACCCAGGCTAATTCCGATTGCCTGCCATTGCGTTAGGCGCATCACCGCCGGATCGATAAGATATAAATCAGCTTGTACGTAAAACAACATCACCAACAACACAAAACCAGTGATGAAAGTCCAATACGCCTCCCACTTGAACCAATGCAACCTAGGCGGCAACGAGGGGGGCGCCACCTGGTACTTTTGCGCGTGATAAAAACCGCCGCCATGCACCGCCCACAATTCACCGCTCACGCCCTCATCGCGGTCCTGCTGACGCGCGACGGACTCCAAATGGTTATCCAGCCAAATAAAATAAAACGATGCGCCGATCCAGGCGATGCCCACGATTGCGTGCGCCCAACGAAGTAGAAGATTTACCC
>JBJXEY010000491.1:0-5165 GCA_046153355.1 Burkholderiales bacterium | reverse complement strand
CCGCGCCCACGCTGAGGTCCCCGGCCGTGGTCGTCGCGTTCGTGTTCAGCGTCACCGCGCTGCCCAGCGTCACCGCCCCCAGCGTCATCGCCGTGTCGGTCGTATTGATCGTCCCGTTGAGCGTGTTGGTGCCCGCCGCACCCGTGGTCGTCAGCCCCGTCGCAAACGAGCTCGTGCCACCGCTAGCGCCTATGGTCAGGTTGCTGTCGTTCAAGAACGCCCCCGCCCCACCAACCGCATTCGCTGAACCATTCAACGACACCGCGAAATTCCCGTTCTGCGTATCAAAGTTCCCCGAGGTCACCACATTGCCTGTGAAGGTCGCAGCGCCCCCGGTCTTATCCACATTCACCGAGGCCACGTTCACCGAGGCAATCGAGTCGGTGCCCGAGCCCTGCAGCGTCAAGGCCTGTGCCCCACTCACCGCCCCTGTGGTCGTGCCCCCCGAGCCTGAATTGAGAGTCACGGCCGCCGTTAACGTGGCAGCACCGGTAATCGTAATTCCAACGCCAGTCACATTTGCCCCTAACGAATGTGCCGTCGCACTTCCGTTATTGTTCAAACTCACCGCACCCACTCCAGAATCTATAACCGCCGTAGTGCTGACCCGGCCATTTCCCGTCGGCGTTCCCCCAGAGTCATTTGCGCTTAGGGTAATTCCATTTTTGGTTGTAATAGCCGCGCCGACATTTATGTTGTTTCCAGCCTGCATCGTCAGACCGAAGTTTCCCGAATTGCCACTGGCATCAATTGCCGAATTGACATCTATGTCATTTGTTGCCTGAAGCGTGACCGCTGCTGAGTCGAGGGCAGTGACGATCGCACCGGCGGCGATGGTGTTTGTTGTCGCATCCGCGCCACCTCCTCCATTGTCTACGTTCGCATCGCCGAATTGATCGACCTGGGTAATCGTGACTCCCGCTTCACTCGCGGCTGCCACGAGGATATTGGTCGGATCCAGAAGCAACGATCCAGTCTGTCCATGCGGCGCTCGCAAGTCGGCACGCCCACTGAATGCTAAATACTCTTTGCCAGAGACTTCAGCAAAGCCCCCATTGCCACTACCGACGCCACCACGCGCTGTGATTGAGCCCGCGTAGCGAGTTGTGTGGTCGGACCAAATGATCACCTTCCCGCCATCGCCAGAGTTACCAGCGTTCGCGCTGATGATCGCATTTGTGTCAACAACCGTTCGGAACGCATTCTGAACTTCCGCATTCTTCCCCTGAAAATCCCCCCCCACCAACACCGTCCCGCCACCCGCATCCCCGCTCGCATCAACCTTCGCATTGCCGATCAACCCCACCCGATCACCCAGCATCTGCACAGTGCCGCCCTTCGCAACCGAGCCCTTAACCTCAACCACGCCATCAGCAAGTAAGGTGCCACCCGCATTCTTATCGCCAGCAACAACCGTAACCTCACCACCCTTCGCCCCATTTGCAGTAACAACCGAGGTAGCGTCGAGCGTCACATCCTTCTTCGCTCGAAAAACAATCTTTCCCGTAGCCGCATCAACACTCGCGGCATTCGCACTGACCGTCCCGCTATTGCGCACGGTAGTGCCAAAAATTCCCACGCGGCCGGATGAGGCAACGAGCTTGCCTACGTTGAGGGCCTCTGATTCTCCCGCTGTAATTTCAACGCGCAGATTCGGATTGGCGGCCTGCACCAATTCCACGCTTTTGCCGGCGGCGAGAATAATTTCTCCGGTAGGACTGGTGATGACGCCGTGGTTCTCGACATTGGGCGCGACCAAATAAACGGGTCCGCCATTCGCATTGATGGTGCCTTGATTGACGATTTTTGCTGCGCCGATTTGTTCTTCGAATTTGAATTTTCCGGACAGAAAATCGGCATCGGAGAGGCGCAGTGACGAGGCCACGAACCCGGCGGTATCGATAATGGCGCCGCCACCGATGAACACGCCGTTGGGGTTGATGAGAAATACTTTGCCATTGGAGAGCAATTGCCCCAGCAGGTTCGACGCTTCACCGCCGACGACGCGATTGAGGACCGAGGAGGAGGCGTTCTGCTGAATGAAGCGGGTGATTTCGTCGGAGTTGATCGAAAAGCCGTTCCACTGGATGACGGCTCCGGGCGTATTGGTGATATTTAGCGTTTTGCCAAGCGACTGAAAGGTGGCATTGCCTGAGAGGACGGTCGGCGCATTGGGGTTGGCGATCGAGCCGCCCGCAAAGCATGAGGCCACCGCGAAGGCCAGAACTTTTCCACGCATAAAATCTGGCACGCCGGAACGTCGTTTTTTAACTCTCATTTGTCGCCTCCACATTGGTTGAAATTTGACGGCAAAAAATTTCGCAACCAATGAGTAAACTACTGATTACAGATCAAATTACGCATTTGTTCGCGCCTTTGGCACGCTTGCATCCATGCTAGCACAGGGCATAAGGAAAACTCTTCTGCACCAATGCAATAAACACTTTCAAATCCCGAGCGTTCCACAATTCGCGAAATTCGTTCGGACGGGCCGCAAAAGGGCGAAGTCGTGCCCCTTAGCATTCCAATGTCATATAGGGTACAGGCACAGGATTGTCATGTAAGTGACGGATGTCACGCAAAGGAAGGGATATTTCCGCTTCAAAGTTCCAACAGAAATCGTCAAGAAATACTTTTTATATTTCAATGACTTAGCTCGGCGTTAGCCGACGACGCTGCCGCCATCGGCGGGCGGCTCTCTAGGAAATTTTCACAGCAGAAGGCGTTGCGTACTTACCGGGGCGCAGTTCGGAGACCGCGCGTCGGGGTTCAAAATACGTAGGAGAACGTTGCATGAGCGCGATTTTCAAATCGCCCTTGCGTTCCACCCGCATCGGCCACTACCCCGTAGTCGAAACGCATGCTCAAATTATTGCCGCGCGAAAATCTCAATCCAATGCCATAGCTTGCTATCGCCGATTGAAATTGCTCGCCTAGCAACGGGCGGTAGCGCTGCACCAAACCAAAGTCGTAGAAAAACAGTGAGCGCAGTCTCGAACCACCCGGCAAGAAGGGTATCTTGGACGCATAATCGGGCGTATAGAATTCCACAGTACCGCGATAGCCGTTGTCGCTAACTACTTCGCGTTCGAGGAAGCCGCGTACCGAGTCAGCACCGCCAATGCCGAATTGTTCGCCCGATACCAGTCGATCACGCGTCAACTGCCCATTGAAACCCAGGCGCATTTGCCACTCGTTGGCGAATGCCTGAAGGTGATTGATGCCGTAGCGGGCCACAAAATAATTGGCCTCTCCACCGGCGCGTGCGGCCTCGAATGCCTGCGAATGTCCGTCGTTGCCACCGGGCAAATTACGAAAAACGCCTGCGTTGAAGGAGGTCTCGCTGGCGCCGGTGCGATACACGCCGTAATAGGTCACGCTGATCGGATGCACAGTGACGTCGGGCACCAATGCGGCGCCAGCGACGGTTACCCGGTTGCGATAGCCACGCCAATCCAGCCCAAACGCCAAGCGCTGCTCGATTTCACCCCATTTACGCAAATTGGCGTTGTAACGCAGACCAAAAATGCTGCCGCTGCCGCTGACGTTAAATAGGTTCTGGATCAAGCCCGAATTGACATTGGAGTACCCCACGCTTACATCCAGGGAGTCGCCAAAACTGTATAGCGGCACACGATATGAAGCCCCAAGGATAAACACGTTGCGATTGGGATGCGGGATGGTGCTGGCAGGATGATCGTTGTCGCTGGGCGATGTTACATACTGCATCGAAAACACGTGGTCGCGGTTCCACACATTGGAGTTCTGATAGCCGAATCCCAGTCGATACAAACCGGTTTGCTGCGTGCCGGTGTTGTCCATGGTCACGCTGTATTTGGTGGGCCTTTCGTCGGTGACGCGTACCACGGCGTCGACCTGTCCTTCCTCGCTGCCGCCACGCAGCAGTACCGTGGTTTGCTTGGCGGGATTCTCATTGGCGACGCGCAGATTGTCGGCAATTCTGTGAATGTTCGGCGGTTCACCTGAACGCAGTGAGGTAAGGCTTCTGGCGATGTTTTCTTCGTCGAAGAATTTGCTGCCTTCAATGACGAGTCTTGCGATTCGCGCCTCGACAATCTTGAAACGGACTTCTCCTTTGTCCAATTCCTGTTCGGGCAGGATCACCTGTACGGCGCTATAACCTTTATCGGTGTAGGCGCGTTCGAGGGCTTCGAGCGCACGTTGCACGTCAGCAAAATCCTTGCCATTACCGGTGAACGGCCTGACGGCCGCCTCGATATCCTCCTTGGGAAGCAGGGTCGCGCCCTCAACGATGAAACTGCGAATATCGAATTTGGGCTCAGGCGCCGCGGCACTGGGGGCTTGACCAGGGGCTTGCGCGGGCGTTTGCGCCATTGCCGCAGCCCCTGTGAGCGCGGCTAATAGAACACATGCCAACCGCATACTACCCAACGGATTGGCGAGCATCGAAAACAAATGTTTTTTCACGTTTGACAAAATGCCCGGTGCAACCATTTACGATCAAAAAGTTTGACCGCGCGCGATCAAAACCCAACTGTAACAGCCAAACCAATTGAAATCAGATACTTATAATTTTAACTGGTGATTTGAGATGAAGATTTCCCGGTACCGCAAGAACCACTAGAATGCGTGCTCTTCGCGACCAGCCATTGTCATCTGATTACCTTTCCCATGTCAAAAAATTCCAAACATTGCAAATTATTGATTTTAGGTTCCGGCCCCGCCGGTTATACCGCCGCTGTTTATGCCGCGCGGGCCAATTTGAGCCCGGTCCTATTGACGGGACTGGCGCCAGGCGGGCAACTCATGATCACCACGGACGTAGATAACTGGCCCGCCGATGCCCTAGGGGTACAGGGCCCGGAATTGATGGAGCGATTTCAAAAACACGCGGAAAGATTCGAGACTGAAATTGTTTTCGATCAAATTGTTTCTGCCCATCTTGGCGAGCGCCCGTTGCGCTTGGAGGGCGATTCCACCACCTACACTTGCGATGCGTTGATTGTCGCCACCGGCGCATCGGCGCGATATCTTGGCATCGACTCGGAGAAAAAATTCATGGGTAAAGGCGTCTCGGCGTGCGCCACGTGTGATGGATTTTTTTATAAAAAGCAACCTGTAGCAGTGATAGGTGGTGGCAACACCGCCGTGGAGGAGGCGCTGTATCTATCCAACATTGCCAG
>JBJXEY010000488.1:0-7405 GCA_046153355.1 Burkholderiales bacterium | reverse complement strand
GGTTCTCATACTCGCCAAAGCGCCGAGTCGGAATTTTTGCTTTGAGTTTGTCCCCGGTCTCGCTCGATAGAAACTCGTCATTGAGTTCCGTGACGATATATCCCGGTGCAATGCTATTGACGCGAATATCGTGACGCGCCAGCTCCAGGGCCAACGCTTGAGTGAGGTGTTTCAGGCCGGCCTTCGCCGCAATATAAGGGCTCACCCCGCCCGCGACGCGATTGGCAAGGATCGAGGTGATATTGATAATGCTACCCGCCACCTTGGCCTCCACCATGCAACGCGCCGTTTCCTGCGCCACCATCCAAGCCCCAGTGAGATTGGTGCCGACGATACGCGACCAATCGGCATCGGAATACTCAAGCGCTCTCTTGGTGTCGCTCACCCCGGCGTTGTTAACGAGAATTTGCGGCACACCTAGCGTCGCGATCACCGTATCCAGCGCCGCGACGATGCTCGCACGCTCGCCGACATCCATCGCCACCGCAATGGCTTGCCCGCCCGCTGCTTCAATCTCCGCAACTGCTTCGCTCAAGCGCTCGATCCGACGCGCCGCCAGTGCCACCACCGCACCTTCCCGCGCCAGCGTTTTGGCGAAATGACGGCCCAGGCCACTCGATGCGCCAGTGACCAGGGCCACGCGGCCCCTGACATCGAATAACGTGCCGCTCATAGGCCAAGCAACTTATTGGCAATACTCCAGCGATGCACTTCGCTCGGGCCATCGTATATTCGGAACGCGCGGATATCTTTGAAGATACGCATCACCACGGTCTCCCCCATCACCCCCTGCCCGCCCAGGATCTGCACGCTGCGATCGACGATGCGCCATACCGCCTCGGACACTTGCACCTTGGTCATGCTCGATTCAAGATTGCCTCTGCCCCCTTGATCCAAAACCCAGGCGGTATGCAAAATCGACAGGCGCGCGGCAGCGATATCCATCGCGTTATCGGCCAGCATGAATCCCACCCCCTCGTGTTGCCCCAGGGTTTTTCCAAATGCCTGGCGCTGCCGCGCATAAGCCAGGGCCACATCATTGGCGCGCCGCGCCGCGCCCAGCCAGCGCATGCAGTGGGTAAGCCGAGCGGGCGCGAGGCGCACTTGCGCATAGCGGAAACCCTTGCCAATCGCACCGAGCACATCACTGGCAGGCACGCGAAGATTCTCGAATTTGAGATAGGCGTGCCCACCCGCGAAACAGGCATCGAGGGAATCCATCAACCGTTCGATACGAATCCCCGGCCGGTCCATATCGGCCAGAAACATGCTGGCCGAGCCATCCTCCATTTTCGCCATGACAATCACAAACGCCGCGCCATCGGCACCGGTGATGAACCATTTGTCGCCGTTGATCAGGTAAAAATCGCCCTCCTTCACCGCCGTGGTCTGCAACATCGAGGGGTCGGAACCGGCGCCGGGCGCCGGTTCGGTCATCGCGAAACAGGAGCGCGTCGTGCCCTCCACCATGGGACGCAGCCAGCGCTCCTTTTGCTCTGGCGTGCACGCGGCTTCCATGAGGTGAATGTTGCCTTCGTCGGGCGCGTGAATGTTCAATGCGACCGGACCGAGCGGCGAGTAGCCAGCCTCTTCAAATACCACGGCCTTGCCGACATGCGTGAGGCCCATGCCGCCCAGGTCCTTCGATGCGTGCGGCGTCAGTAGCCCGGCTTTTTTAGCGAGATTCACCAAATCGCGCCGCAGATCCTCCGACGGTCCATGCGGCGACTGCCTCGGGTCTCCTTCCATCGGGATGATCTGTTGGACGACGAATTCTCGGGTGCGTGCCTGAAGATCCTGCAATTCGGGAGTTAATGAAAAGTCCATATTCACCTCAAAAAATGTCGCCCCTGGCAATGCTCCAGGTAAATTCGAGAATATCGTCGGCGAGACTGCCAAATTCCGCATATCTGGGATCGGTGGTCGCGCCTGACCGATAACGCGCGTGCAATTGATAAAAGATCACCGCCAATTTAAACGAAGCGAGCACCCGATAAAAGCGAAAGTCAGAAAGATCTCGTCCACTGCGCTTCGCAAAAACTTCCGCAGCCTCTCGCCGCGTCCAGAAACCCGGCGCGCCAGTAGGCATTTGCCTCAGCGCTTGCATGCCAGGCGGGTCAGACGCCTCGGTCCAATAGCTCAACGTAGTGGCCAGATCGAAAAGGCCATCGCCTCTCGTGCATTGGTCCCAGTCAAGCAGTGCCACCGGGTTCAAATTCCGCTCATCCAGTAGGATGTTATCGAGCTTGATGTCGTTATGCAGTAGCGTCGTTTTTCCATCGGGGACGAGATGTTTATGCAGCCATGCGGAAATTTCCCGTATCAGTGGCGACTCACCGCCTTCGGCAGCCAGCACCGCGCGTTTGGACCACCCTTCCACAGTGCGTTTAAGAAATCCTTCCGGACGCCCCAACTCACCCAGCCCTACCGCTTGCGGGTCGATGTTGGCCACCCGCACTAATACATCGATCACTGTCTCGCCAAGCCGTTTCGCCATTTCCGGCTTACCGCGAAATTCGTCCGGCAATTCTGATCGCACCGCAAACCCGCGCCGGTATTCAAGGATTTGGAATGGCGCGCCAATAACGCTAGTGTCTTCACCCAAATAAATTGCCGCAGGCGCCAGATCGAAACCTTTCGACAACGCAGACAGTATGCGGAACTCGCGGCCCATGTCATAAGCACCCGGCGGCAGCGGACCCATGGGTGGACGGCGTAGCACGGCATCGCGGCCATCGACCTTCAGCAGATAGTTGAGATTGGCAAGGCCGCCGGAGAATTGGCTCGGCCTGGGGTCGAGTTCCAATTTAAAGCCCTGCGACGACAAATGCGCGGCAAGGCCATCCCAGTCCTGTGGAATAGATTCCGACTCACTACGTAACGGTGTTGCGATAGCCATTACTCAACTTTGATGCGTGCATCGTTTTTGATAAGCCTTGCATTGTATCCATCGCAGCATGATTCTTGACGCTTGGCGCCACCGGACGTAGTCTCTGGGAATCGACAACACAAAGAGGGGTGAGCGCCATGAGTCTGGACCCGACACCAAGCATGCACGCCGATTCCGCGACGAGCGAAATCAATACACGCACGGCCAAACGCCCAACGACGAAACGAGCACTTGGCTTGAGCATTGCCTTGGGCGATTACGACCGCACTCGGGCGCTGCTCAATGGAAAAATTAGCGCCGAGGGTCTGAAGCTTAAGGTGGTCTCCGCGCCAATCGGTGAATTCTGCGTGCGCCCGGTATATGAAGAGTACGACGTCGCCGAGACCTCATTCTCCTGGTACGTGGCGGCGCGTTCGCGCGGCGAGAAAGTCATTGCACTACCGATCTTTCCGCTGCGCATGGCAGTGTTAGGTTATATGCTGGTGCGCACCGATTCACCGTATAAGAGCCCCAAAGATTTAATCGGCAAACGCGTCGCCACCTCCAGTTATCGCGCCACGGTTAACCTCTGGCTGCGCGGAATAATGCAGGATCACTGGGGCGTCATGCCGAATCAAATTAACTGGGTTACGGTACGGCCTGAAGCGCAAAACTTTGTCATCCCCGAAGGCGTCTCCTGCACCTTGATGCCGGGCCGCCAGTTGGGGGAGTTGCTGCTCTCGGGCGACGTCGACGCGGTGATGGGACCCGAAGCACCGCCCGAATTCTATGCCGAGCACTCGGGATTGCGCCGTCTGCTGCCCGACTCCTGGGCCGAGACGCAAAACTACTACGCCCGCACCAAAATCGTTCCCATTACCCATACCGTGGTGATGGGCGAGGCGTTGTACAACAAAAAACCCTGGATCGCCGAGCGCATGTTGAGCGCGTTCACCGAAGCGCAGAAGGCCTGCGATACCTTCCATCTGAATTCCAAACACGTGAGTTTTCCCGACGCGGAATTTTTCATGGAGCAGCAGCGAAAAATCTACGGGCGCGATCCCTGGAAACACGGCATCGCCGCCAATCGCCATAACATCGAAACCTTCACCCGCTACGCATTCGAGCAGGGTTACACCGTGAAACATCAGCCCATCGAGGAATTGTTCACGCCTAATCTGCTTGGCAGTTGACCCACCCCAAAAGCACCGAGCGCTCTGGCGAGCCATCTGTTGACCTCGCCGCAATTACCGGGCCGCTCCTCACCCTAAGAGTCGTTGAGGCGCTACAAGCGGCGCGAAACTCAGGTCTCGATCGAGTCGATTGCTCTCTGGATCTTGATCGCTCCGCCACCAGCGTCGGCATCGGCGAAATTCAATGGCATTGGAAAAACCAGCAGTTCCCTTATATGGCGAATTGCAAAGACAGAACGATCTATCATTGGACGAGCAATACCTTTGCACCGGTTTCGCGTTATTCGGGACGCTTAATCAAACTGGTACCCACCGAGTGGGGCGCGCCGACTTTCGAGATAGACGGCATCAAAATGCTACCCACGGCGCAGGTTTCCCCTTATGAAGATGCCAAGCGCAAAGTGGGTTTGATCGAACCGCGCGGCAAGATTGTTTTAGATACCTGCGGCGGTCTTGGCTACTTCGCCGCCTGGTGCCTGCAGGGGGACGCAAGCCAAGTGCTGTCTTTTGAGAAATCCGCCGACGTAATTTGGCTGCGTGGTATCAACCCCTGGTCGCCAACCCAATCTGACCGATTGATTTTGACGCATGGAGATATCGCCACAGCAATCGCTTTATTGGATACCGGATGCGTCGATGCCATCCTTCACGACCCACCGCGCTTCGGCATTGCCGGGGAACTCTACTCGCAGAGCTTCTACGATCAACTGGCCAGAGTTCTTAAACGTCGCGGAAGGTTATTTCATTACACCGGATCGCCAAATAAACTCACCAGCGGGCGCGATGTACCTATGGAGGTCACAAAGCGCCTGCGGCAGGCTGGGTTTACTACGGAATTAAACGGCGATGGTGTGATGGCGCAAAAAAAATAAGCGGCAAAAATTGGCCCTAAGTTTTAGCAGGCGCGGGCACCGGCACACGATGCAGCTTCATCCCCATGGCCACCGAAGTGTAATAGCCCAATAGCGCCACCACTTCCGCGATGCCATTGCGTCCCAGCAGCTTCTCCGCGCGGGCAAACACCTCGTCCGATCCACCACCGGGTTCCATGGAAATTTTTGCCAGGTCGTAGACCACGCGTTCGCGCTCGTTATCCAGCGCGGGCGTTTGACCGGCACTGATCGCATCGAACACGCTTTGCGGGAAGCCCAGATCGCGGCACATCTTCACATGCGCCGCCCACACGTATTCGCCCTTCCAATGATTGGCGATGATGCAAATCGTCAACTCAACTTCGCGCTCGGTAAGCGATGACTTCTTATTTAAGAAAGTGCCGATGGTCTCCAATGCCGCGGCGAGCATGGGCGAATGAATCCAGATTTTGTAGGGCGTAAGCAACCGCCCACGCCCGGCAACCAGGTCTTTAAATACCTTCGCTTGATCAGGCGACAATTCGTTTTCGGGGATTTCCTTAATGCGGACCGGTTCGGCCATTTCAACTTCCTTTTCAATTAACTGCGTTCAAAATGTAAATTAAGCCGCCACCCAGCGAACCGCCGTGTGCGCGTGCTTCTGCATCACCTCTTCATAAGCCTCGCGAAACGGTTGACTGGCAGGCGCGACGAAATTGCCGGCGCGATGGCCACGATACACACTGGGGTCATCGACACCGGGCAAGACCGCCGACTTATCCGCGGCCAGCGTCTCCATCAATTGCAGAAACTTGCGCCGCGCGCGCACGATCATCACATCGCTTTGCGTCAAATATTCGCGTGGTCGTTCGCTGATCGTCCCCAACATCCCACCTACGGCATTGTCCTGCACGTTAAGACCGGTGATACCGGAGAAAACGCCCGCCTTACGTTGCGCTTCGCGATCGATCAACCAATCATTCTCGGCGCAGTTAGGCAGGCGCCAACGTCCAAACCAGTCGGTGGTGTTGGGCCGGAATTCGTTTTGCGGCGCGAAGCTCGCGCCCAGGCCCGGAATCGGTTTTCCTTCGCGCGTCTTCGATGGTGTAACCACGCCTTTGCGTGAAATGGTGATCACCATGGTGTGCGTGTCGTCCATGGGAATGTAGCCCTTGATCATGATCTGATCGGCCAGCATCGCAGCGGGCGGAATCACCCAGAACGGATAAATGAGCTGCGCCAATCGCCAGTGCGTATTGGCCGCGTCGGCCGGGCGATAGGCGCCGTACATGAGACCCAACGGCGTATCTTCGATCTGGAATTGCGGGGCGCGATCATTGGCCAGGTAGTAGACAGTGTCCCCCGGTGTCAAGTTCGTGGGGTCAACACCACCCAAATGCAAAAAGCCGAAATGCGAGGTATCCAGATCGTTCTCTAACCCCTGCAGCCAGTTGTATTCCTGCTGCACCATCTGGAATGTGATTTCGTCGGGCGACAGATCGTTCAATTCGAAATCGGGAAACGGCGGCGCCACCGCGCGCTCGCCCATATAAAGCCAGATAAGACCGTAGCGCTCGGTTACCTGATAGGCAGTAAGTTTTACGTGATGTTTGGCATCCTGGTGCGGCGGAACGTTGGGCATATCGAGGCATTTTCCATCCGCGCCGAACTTCCAGCCGTGATAAATGCAGCGCATGCCGTCTTCTTCGTTGAGACCAAAAAAAAGCGATGCATTGCGATGCGCGCAACGATGCTCAAGCACGCCCAGCCGTCCCTTGCTATTGCGAAACGCGATCAGTTGTTCGCCCAATGCCATCAGACGTAGGGGATCGCCAGCGGGCTTTACCTCCTCCGATTTGGCGACCGGCACCCAATAGTTGCGCATCAACGCGCCCATCGGCGTTCCCGACCCAACCCGAGTCAACATGTCATTTTCGCGCGCGGTGGTCATGGCATCCTCCTATGGAATTTCTGGCCTCGGCGAATCATAGCGCCGCCTGCGTTCACGAGCGAACCTCTGGTGAACGCTATAGCGATAGCCCGCCGTCGATGTAGAGCGTCTGCCCAGTCATGTACTCCGACGCAGGCGACGCGAGATACAACGCGAGCAGCCCCACCTCGCGAAATTTTCCCGGACGGCCAACCGGTACTAGGCGCAAGTACTGGTCTTCGCTCATGCGTTCCCCGGCGCTCTCCGGCGCTGAGAAATCGGGAAACAATCCTGGCGCGATGCAATTCATACGCACGCCGGTCTTTGCCCATTCCAGCGCCTGGGCGCGCGTAAAACCAATCAGTCCCATCTTACCGGTGGCATACACCACACGTTCGACACCGCCTTTGATCGCGCCGATCCCCGAGATGTTGATGATTCGCCCCGAACCGCGCGCCATCATCTGTGGCGCAACGGCGCGCGTGCACATCAATGCATGGGTGAGATTGAGGTCGATGATGTAATGAAGATCCTTATCCGAGATCGGTTCCTTCGCGTCATT
>JBJXEY010000487.1:0-45810 GCA_046153355.1 Burkholderiales bacterium | reverse complement strand
GACCTGCTGATCACGTGCGACGCATCCAAGTTGGATGAGCGCGGCATGCGTGGCGCGCCCGATTGGGTGGTGGAGGTATTGTCGCAGGCCACGTCCGGCCACGATCAAACAGTCAAACTCTTCGCCTACGAGCGCGCGGGTGTGCGGGAGGTGTGGTTGGTTCATCCGGGAGATAGGGTGGTAACTATCTATCGTCTGATCGGCACTGCCTATGGCCGACCGGCGGTTGTCGAGATGACAGGGCAGCTAAAGGTAGGGAGCGTTCCCGGCGTGAGCATCGATTGGGCGACCGTTCTTGTCCGACTCGTGTAAAAAATAGTCATCTTTTGCTGGTTCGCGTGCGCAATCCTGTGCGCACCCATTCGCAAAACCGGTGGCAATCGAATTCCTGCGGTACGAAAACGCCATTTTTGAATTGAAGCGATTGCATGCCTTGTTGTTGCCACTCGCAATTGCGCGCATCTTGTTGGTTGGTTGTGTCCCATAAGGCGACGTAGTGATCCAGATCGGCGCCTAGGGGCATGTGGTCTGGCTCGAATAACCAGTCGTAGACGATGCGCACGGTTTCCGGGCCGGTGGGAAACATCATGTGGGCGTTGATGTAATCCGGATGCACATTCAAAAATAAATTGGGTGGCGCGAGCCAGGGAACGTAGAGTGCTTCGCGCTCTGCTTGGTTTAAACCGCGAAACGGTGGAATGCGTGCGCTGCCATCCGGCGTGAGAGTTTTCGCGCCCGGCTTGTATTCGGGCAGCGATTCGGTGCCTGCACGCAATCCCCAGGCGCCGGCCTCGCGAAACGAGGTGACCACGCGGCAAAATTCAGGGTGCACCGGCGGGCAATGGAAACACTCCGAAAAATTTTCCGCGATCAATTTCCAATTGGCTTTTACTTCGCTGACGATGCGTTTGCCGATGCGCAAATTCTCGAACCCATAGTTCCGAAAGCGCTGTGGAAGATCGCCCAGGGTTTTCTGCAACGGCGGCGGCTTGGCGCCCAAATGAACGAATAAAAACCCGCCCCACGAGTCGACGTTCACTTTGAAGAGCGAGAAATTTTTGGCATCGAAATCCGGCGTTGGCATTCTTCGCGGCGTTGCCTGAAGTTGCCCCTGCAAATCATAGGTCCAGGAGTGATACGGGCAGGTAATTCGCTGATGCGTGAAGTTGCCGTGATCTTCGCTACAGAGAATCGAGCCGCGATGGCGGCAGGTGTTGTGAAAGCCGTGCACCTTGCCATCGGCGTCGCGCGTGAGCAGCACCGATTGCGTGCCGATCGCCACGACGCGGTAGTCGCCAGCCGTTGGCAGTTCCTCGTCACGCGCCACCGCAATCCAGTGGTCATACCAGAACGCTTCCAGTTCGCGCGCATGATGAACCGGTTCACGGTACCAGCCCGCTGGCAAGCCACGTTCTAAACGCGTGAGCGGCGCGCGGGCGGCATTCAATTCGGGTTTATGTTTTTTCATCGCTGATCGGATGGATGAACAACTTGCAACAAAGCATATTCCGCCCCACAAAGGGTTTTGGCATCGCCGCCAGCGTGGCGAGCAAGGCCCTCCAGCTTGGCCCGCGCTGCGCGTAACGTGCTGAGATCGGTTGCCTCCACCAACAACACCTGTTGGTATGGATCGGAGGTGGCGCTCGATGATTGCCAGGAAAGACTAGGAACGCCATTGTCGATGGCGCACCAATGGGCGGCGACGATGCCATCGATGGCGGTGCAGGCGCCCAGCACATTGGCAACCAGTGTCTGGTTGTTTTCACGGGCGCTACCTTGAACACGAATGGTCAGCAGACTCGCACCCAATCCTGACCCGGCCGAGGCGATGCGGTGGCAGGCAAAACGCGTGATATTGGAAAAAAACACTCGCATGCGTTGCGACCAGGGCGTCGGCCCATCCACCAGCGCGAGATAGGCGGGGCTTGCGAGCACCGCGGTTGAATCCAACTCGTAAAGAGAAAAATAACGTTGACCGAGACCGTCTGTTTTTACATATCTTCGGCCCGCGAGAATGCCCGGCACGGTGACGCGCTCAGGCACATGTTCCATCGCATGCCAGCGCTGGTATTCGACATCGACGCTGGGGTCGATGTCGTTCCATAGAAAAAGCAGCCCGCTTCCTTGTTTCATTTAGCGCCCATTTTTTCGCAAATGCGTTACCTGTGTATCTTGGCGCGCAATCGGAAAAATTGGAATAGCCAGCGAAGACGTAATCCGACGTCCATACGATTCCGACGCTCATACATTGCCGTGGAGAGCGGCCTTCGCGTACCATGCCGCCCATGCTTGCCCTGCAAAAAATTGCCCCAGCTCAAGGCCTCGCCCTGCGCGAGGTGCCCGAGCCTACGCCGCCCCAAGGCGACGAAGTGTTGATCGACGTCGGCGCTACCGGCATCTGCGGCTCGGATTTGCATATCGATGCGTGGACGCCGGGCTATGCAGCGATGAGCGATGCCATGCCTGTAACGATAGGCCACGAATTTTCGGGCATGGTGGCGGCGCTCGGCCCTTTAGTTAAAGGAGTCGCTAAAGGGGATCGCGTCACCTTGTTGCCATCGGTCACGTGCGGAGCGTGCGATAAGTGCTTACAAGGCGACTACGACGCCTGCGACACACGCACCGGGATTGGCGTCACGCGCGCCGGGGCCTTCGCGCGATGGGTCAAGGCGCCAGTGCGCAATTGCGTGCCGGTGCCGATGAATGTCAGTGATGAGTTGGCCGCGCTCGCCGAGCCCTTGTCGGTGGGGGCGCGGGCGGTGCGCACCGGCGAGGTAAGGGCAGGTCAAACGGTGCTGGTGCTGGGGCCCGGCACCATCGGGCAGTCGATTGCGCTGTGGGCGCGGCGTGCCGGTGCGGTTGTGTGTATCGCCGGCCGCGACGATGCCGAGCGCTTAGGTGTGTTGCGTGAGCTGGGGTTTGAGGATCTGCATGATGTGGGCAGGCGAACATTACCCGAGGTTTTGCGAGCGAGGCGGTTCGACGTGGTGTTCGAAGCCACCGGCGTGCCGCAAATTGTTGATCAAGGTTTGGCCCTTTTGAAACGCGGCGGTGTTTTCGTTTGCGTGGGCATTCACCCCTCCGCGGCACAGGTGGATCTCACACGGGTGGTGCGGCGCAATCTGCAAATCCGCGGCAGTTACCGCGCCCCGCGCGAGTTGTGGGATGAGGTCATGCAAATGTTAGCCGAGGAGGGCGCGAGCATCGCGCCGATGATTACGCATCGACTGCCCCTGGCGCGTGTATTGGAAGGATTCGATCTTGCCCACCGGCGTATTGCCTCCAAAGTCATGGTATTTCCGCAATAGCATTTTTATAGAGGAAGCGAAGATGAAATCATTTGCAATGCTGACCCTTGCCGCGACGGTGCTCACCACGATGGCGGCTTGGAATGTGAACGCGCAGGGCTTTCCCGCCAAGCCTATCCGTCTTGTTGTCTCTGGCGCCGCAGGAGGTTCTTTGGATATTCCAGCGCGGGCTGTGGCTGATCGCTTGCGTGATCGCCTGTCGTTAATCGTGGAGAACCAGCCTGCAGCGGGTGGCACGCTTGCCGTGGGTGGCGTGGCGAAAGCAGCCGCGGATGGCTACACGCTGGTATATGGCTTTAACGGCCCGCTTGCCTACGCGCCGTTTTTATTCTCCAAACTTCCCTACGATCCTCTCAAAGATCTGACGCCGGTTGTCTGGATGGGTGGCCAGCCTTTTACTTTGGGTGTGTCCTCAGCGCTAGGGATCAACAACGTCAAAGAGCTGATTGAACTATTGCGTAAGAACCCTGGCAAATACAACTATTCGTCGTTGGGCAATGGCAGCGGTTCGCATTTGTCGATGGAGCTAGTCAAGTCTCTCACCAAGACCTTTATGCTGCACATTCCCTATAACGGCGCGCCTGCCGCCGCCGCTGCGGTTGCTTCGGGAGAAGTGCACGCGACTTTTCAAGCTTCATCAGTATTACTGCCGTTCGTGCAGGCAGGGCGTATCAAAATTCTCGCGGTCTCCACCAAGGAGCGTTTTGCGTTGACCCCGGATGTGCCCACCATCGAGGAGTCGGGAGGATTGAAAGGCTTCGATTCGGATGGCTGGAACGGTATCCTCGCGCCCGTCGGCACGCCACGCGAGGTGGTGTTGCGCATCAATCGCGATATCAATGAGGCGCTGGCGTCAGCCGAGGTGCGAGCGATTCTTACCAAAGCGCAGATTCGCCCACGTGGTGGTTCGCCTGAAGAGTTCGGCGAACTGATGCGCGGTGAAGCACAAAAGTGGGGGCCGGTTATTAAGAACACCGGCGTGCGGTTGGATTAACGACGCAAAGCTATTCTGGTTGCAAGCCAATCGCCTTCACCACCTTGCCGATGGCTTCCACATCCTGGCGCAGCATGCGCGCCAATTCATCTGGCGTGCTACCCACTACCTCCATGCCAAGATCCTCGATGCGCGTGAGCACATCGGCTTGCAGCATGGCGGCTTTGGATTCTGCGGCCACGCGCGTGGCGATTGAATTGGGTAAGCCCACCGGCCCGAAAAATCCCCACCACACCACGAACGGTTCGTAGGCAGGCAGTAGATCCGAGACGATCGGCACATTGGGCAAATGACGGCTGCGCTGCCTATCGACCACCGCCAGAGTTTTCACGCGATTTTGGTTTGGCCCTACGGTGAACCAGGTGGTGACAAAAACTGCAATGCGCCCATTGAGAAAATCGGTCTGCAATTGCGGGTAATTGGCTTGCGAGTAGGGCACGTGCAGCATATCGACACCGGCGGCATGCTTCAGCGCCTCACCGGCAAGATGAAAGTACGAGCCGTTGCCGGTTGAGCCGAATTCCAATTTACCGGGATTTTTCTTCGCGTAATCGATCAGTTCCTGCATGGTGTTGATGCCACGCGAATTGTGGATGGCCACGTAGGCGGGGGAATTCAAGGACATGCTAACGGGCGTGTAGTCCTTGAGAATATCGAAGGCCATGTTCTTGAATAAAAACCGTCCATAGACGAACGTGCCGGCGGTGCCAAAGGTCAGCGTGTGCCCATCGGGCGCGGCTTTTGAAACGACGGCGTAGGCCTGCGCGCCGCGCGCCGCGGTGCGTAACTCGACGACGATGGGCTGGCCCATGCTGGCGCTCATCTTGGCCGTCATCATGCGTAGCGCCGCGTCGCCGCTGGTGCCGGGCGATGCGGAACTCACAATCGATATCGGCTTAGTGGGATAGGACTGCGCGAAAACTGTGGGGGAGAAAGGTGTGGCGAGAGCGAACAGCACGCTCGCGACCACGCCGAGCAACGCGGTCGCGCGTGCAGCGCCTTTGTCTAATGCGATCCGTTTCACGCCCCTCACTCCGGCTGCAATCCGATGGCCTTCACCACCTTACCAATCGCATTGATATCTTCGCGCAGTAGTTTGGCCAGTTCGTCGGGAGTACTACCAACAACCTCAAGACCTAGATCGTCAAGCTTCGGTGTGATATCGGGCTGCAATAAGGCTTTTTTCGATTCCTGAGCAAAGCGGTTCGCGATGGGCGCGGGTAAACCCAATGGACCAAAAAAACCCCACCACACCACGAACGGTTCGTAACCAGGCAGTGTTTCGCCAACCGTGGGCACGCTGGGCGTATGGCGGCTGCGCTTGGTGTCGATGATGGCGAGCATCTTGACGCGCTCTTGCGCGGGGCGAATGGTGGCCCAGGTGGTGTAGAACATGGCGATGCGGCCATTTAACCAATCGGCAGTGAGTTGCGGAAAGTTGGCCTGTGCGTAGGGCACGTGCAAGAGGTCGATTCCAGCGGCGTTTTTCAGCGATTCGCCAGCTAAATGAAAGAACGAACCACTGCCGGTGGTGCCGAATTCAAGTTTGCCGGGATTTTTCTTCGCGTAAGCGACCAACTCCTGCATGGTGTTGATGTTGCGCGAATTGTGGATGGCAATGTAACCCGGAGAGTTGAGCGTCATGCTGATGGGTGCGTAGTCCTTGAGAATATCGAAGGCCATGTTCTTGAAAAGAAACCTTCCATAGACGAAAGTGCCCGCAGTGCCGAAGGTGACGGTGTGCCCGTCGGGCGCCGCCTTGGAGACCACCGCGTAAGCCTGCGCGCCACGCGCGGCGGTACGCATTTCGACGATGATGGGTTGCCCCATGCTTTCGGTCATTTTCACCGCCATCATACGTAGCGCCGCGTCGCCACTGGAACCCGGCGAGGCCGAACTCACCACCAGAATCTGTTTGCTTGGGTAGGTTTGGGCATAGAGTTGCGAGGCGTTGAACGAAGCACCAATTGCGAACGACAAAATCGCCGATGCCTGCGTTAGCGCCCCGGCGCGGTTCGACCTGTTGATCATTGCTGACTCCCTTGAGTTCATTGGTTTGCCGCGAAAGTGTACCTGAACGGCGCTGCTGGTCGAAGCCTAGATTCGCTTCGACTCTCACTTCGCTTCGACTCTCACGCCTTAGGCAAAGGCATCTGTCGCAAACGCTCCCGCACCATCTGAATATGCGAGCGCAGGGCGTATAACTGGTCGGTGTAGGCAAGCGGCACGGAAATCTCCTCGGCGCGCGCCTCCAGCCGGTCGACTCTATCCATCAGTTCGCCGCGCGGCACCACATTCTCGGTGAGGTCGTCCTCGATTTCACGCAACACCTGGTACCAACGAAAGATACGCGAACGGATGCGAAACGCGTACAACGGCGGCACCACGCGTGACAGCGGAATCAATACCGCAATGATGGAAAAGAGGGCCACCCACATACGATCAATGAGGTTGGAGAGCCAGAAGGGCAGGTGTTGTTGCAGGAAGGGCACGCCATTTTTGTAGAAGCGCTCGGCCTCGGGGGCAAGCGGCAATTCCGCGTGGTTGGCATTGGGGAACTGGCCCTTCTTCACGAACCAGCCATTGCCGCCATGGATACGCGTCGCGGCTTGGACGAACAATTGCACTACCGCCGGATGGGTGTCTTCGCGCGCCACCAACATGCCTGAGGAGGCAAGCAGCGGCACGTCGCGCGGCGGCATGTCGCGCGCGAAATCCACCATGCCGCGCGGCAAGGTCACCGGAATCAGATAGGGAAAGCGCCGCGAATAGGCTTCGGCCTGATTGAATTCAAACAGCCGCACGCCGGGCGTTTGCAGCAGCATCTGAACCAGCGGCGACTCCGGCGCCGAGGCCAAGATCACTGCGTCGATTTTTCCTTGAACGAATGCCGCGACCGCCTCGGAGGGACTTTGGCGGTCTAGCCGCATCGAGTCGATGGAGAGCTTGTTGGCGTGAAAAAGTTTGATCAATAAGTTGGGCACGCCGCTGCCCCCAGCGCCAATGGCCACGCGCCAGCCGCGCATTTGCGCTAGATTTTCCATGCGACCGCCAGGTAGACGGCGCGCCGCGGATTCGCGGTAAAAAATCCAGATGGGCTCATAGAAGAGGCTACCCAGCGATTCGATCTCCCAGTCGCCTTCTTCTTCGTCCGCTTTAAGAATGGCTTCGTTGGCGCCACCGCGCATAAAGGCGAGGTCAATGTCCTCGCGTTCGTCGAGCAACAGACGTTGGTTTTCGTTGGAGCCGCTGGTGGTGCGCAGCACCACCTCGATACCGTAGGGTTTGAGTTCCTCGGCGTAACGCTCACCGAATATCGCGTAGTCCGATTGCGCGGGACCGGTGGCCAACACCACGCGTTTGGGCGGCGCGGGATCGAGGATGTAGTAGGTAGCCACCAGCAATACGATGGCTAGCAACACGAATGGCCCGAAAGTAGCCATAAGATCGCGGAACGAGACCAGGGTTTGCCGAATGATTCTCGCCATGATTTGCTTCCCGTCGCTGGTGGTGTTCGATTATAGGAGTTCGCATTATGATGCGATGCATCTTGCAACCGTCGCGTGAGGAGGGCGAAATGAGAAAAATGTCTGCTGCGTGGAGTTTCGGTTTATGTGCGACGGTGGTGGCGTTGGTATTCCCCGCGCAATCGGTGGCGCAGACTTTCCCCTCCAAGGTGGTGCGCATTGTCAATGCCCAAGGTCCTGGCACGCTGGATGTGTTGTCGCGCGGCTACGCGCAGGAGTTAAGCAAATACTGGGGCCAGCCGGTGGTGGTGGAGGCGCGCCCCGGCGCCGGCAGCATTTTGGGCGCGGAGGCGGTGGCGCGCTCGGCGCCGGATGGCTATACGTTGCTAGTCTCCAGCAGCGCCGCCTACACCGTGAACCAGTGGGTGACCAAGAACATGCCCTACGACCCGGAAAAGGATCTTTTGCCGGTGTTTGGCATCGGCCGATCACCATCGCTAGTTACCTTAGCGGCAAGCCTGCCGGTCAAGTCGGTACAGGATCTAGTGGCGTTGGCCCGCGCCAAACCCGGCGCGCTCAATTACGGCAGCGCGGGAATTGGTAGCGCCACGCATCTCCAGGTGGAGATATTTCTATCCGAAATGGGCGGATTGAAAATGTTGCATGTGCCCTACAAGGGGATTAACGACATTGTGCGCGGCATTACGGCGGGCGAAGTGCAGATGGGTTTTTCCGCGGTGCCGCTCACCATCGGCGCGGCCAAGGCGGGCCAAGTGCGAGCCCCGGTGATCATCGGCGAGCGGCGCGATCCTTCTTTCCCCGAGGTGCCCACGCTGCGCGAGGCCGGTTTTCCGAATAGCACAGGTAGCATCATCTGGTTTGGCTTCGCGCTGCCCATCAAAACACCGCAAGCCATCGTCGATCGCATAGCGACCGACTTGACTCGCGCCAGCAACGAGCCGACACAAAAACAGATCTTGGAAAAAACCGGCTGGGAGTTGATGTTGACCGGACCCACGGCGTTTGGCGATCTGGTCAAACGCGAACGCGCGGTGATTGGAAATGTGGTGGCGGAGATTGGTTTGAGACCTGACTGAAGGCCAATTAGATAAGACTATCAGTTGGCCTTAATTCCGATAAATTTATGGGAGAAACCAAGGTGCTAAGTACATCAAGAGACGATATTCATTCCATTAATGGATTTTTTAAGACGATTCTCTGGTTGCTTTTGGTGTCAATGTGCGGGCTGGCAATGGCGCAACCTTCCGCAGGGCCTTATCCAAACCGGCCGCTGCGCCTGCTGGTGCCGTTCCCGCCCGGTGGTTCCGCCGATCTAATCGGCCGCATGATTTCGCCGCTTATGTCGGAACGACTTGGCAGACCGGTGATCGTGGAGAACCGTCCCGGCGCGAGCGGTGCAATCGCTGCGGAGATTGTCACCAAGGCGCAACCCGATGGCCACACGATGATGATCGCGGGCACATCCACCGTAATGGGATTGAATGCGATTTTGATTCCCAATCTGCCCTATGACCCGAAGGACCTGGCGCCAATTACCTTGCTGGTGGCCAGCCCCTTCATTCTGGCCGTTAATACGACCATGTTGCCGGTCGGGTCGATCAAGGAGTTGATCGCTTTACTTAAGTCCAAGCCGCAGCCAACGCCGTTTGCGTCGGGCCCCAATCTTTCCGGTATGCATTTGTCGGGCGAATATTTCAAGAGTCTCTCTGGTCTACCCATGTTGTATGTACCCTACAAGGGCAATGGCCCGGCGATGGCCGATGTCTCCGGGGGCCAGGTGCCGATGGCGTTTGTTGATCTGGGCTCCACCGGGCCGTACCGCAAATCTGAAAGGGTGAAGATTCTCGCCATCGCGGATAAAAAACGCACCGCCATGGCCCCGGATATCCCCACCGGCGCCGAAGGCGGCTTGCCCGGCTGGGAGGCGATAGGTTCATTCGGTTTGGTGACCACCATCGGCACGCATCAGGAAATCATCCAACGGCTTCACGCCGAGACCACAAGAATTCTTCGTCTGCCCGACATCCGCGAGCGCATTCTAGCCACCGGCAATGAACCATCGCCGATGACCCCCGACGAGTTCGGCGCCTTCGCCAAATCGGAGGTGGCAAAGTGGACGCGCGTGATCAAGGAGGCGGGGATCAAGATCGAGCAATAGATTAGGCGCGAAAATCGCTGGGTAGAAGCGAAGTCTACGCGTAATGACGATGTCGTTACGTAATGCTAATATGTTGGACATCATTCATTGAGGCATTTTTCATGAAATTGGCATCCATGCAGAGCCCGCGCCGGGAATCGCTGAATCTTCGCATCCTTGCCGTCGAGCGCGATTTGATAGACCGAGCCGCGCTATCCAGTGGCAAGACGCGCACCGATTTTATTTTGGAATCGGCGCGACGCGCCGCCGAGGAGACTTTGCTCGATCAAGCCATTCTATCGGTCGGCAAAGCGGCGTTCGCCGAATTTCAGGCGCGCTTGGACGCCGGGCCAAAGCCCAATAAACGGCTGCGACGGACCATGCAAATGCCCTCGCCATGGGCGAATCGCTGATCGTTTCGGCGCCTGCGCCGTTAGCGGCTGAGCATGACTGCGAGAAATTTGATTGCGGCGTTGCGTCGCTAGATGATTGGTTGCGGCGTAGGGCCGGCAAAAACCAAGCAAGCGGCGCGACGCGAACCTTCGTGTGTTGCGTCGAAAACCGAGTGGTCGCCTATTACGCGTTGGCCTCCAGTGCTGTGGCGACGAGCGCGGCGCCAGGGCGATTCAAGCGAAACATTCCGGACCCGATTCCAGTGGTGGTATTGGCGCGTCTCGCGCTGGCACGCTCCCATCAGGGACAAGGTCTTGCGCGGGCGCTGTTTCAAGACGCGGCGAGGCGCGTCATCTTCGCCGCGGATTCGATCGGCATTCGAGGTTTGCTGGTCCATGCCATATCCGAAGAAGCCAAGGCCTTCTATGTGCGGTTAGGCCTTGACCCATCGCCTATCGATGGCATGACGTTAATGACCACGGTAGCCGATCTCAAGGCGGCTTTGGCGCCATCGTGACGCACCGCGGGTGAGGGCGCGGGTACTTAGTTTCTAGAATACCGCGAAGCACTTATTCGAATTGAACACGTAGGTCTCGATAAACGTTGACCAAGTAGGCTTACGCTTTAATTCCGACATCGCCCCCGCAAGGCAGAACCAGTTCAACATTTCCTGTTGCCCGGAATCTTCCACCGCAGAGAGCGGGGTATTGCGCCAATGCTGGTAGTCGCTATTGCGCAAGGCCTCGTAGAAGCCGCGATCGCTTTCCACATCGGGCATCATGCGCCAGGCCTTGTCGTGCAAAAACGCATGTGACCAGCTCGATGAGGCAATCAAGGCCACGCGGTAGGGGCTATCGCGCAGCACTCGCGCAGTGGCCGCGCCCAGGTCGAAGCAGCGTTGCGGCGAAGGCGAGGGTGGGTCGAGTTGATCCGCTGGTGGCGTTTCGCCGAATTTTGCCGAACCGCCGCGAAAGGTGATCACACGTCGCCCATAACAATTCACCGAAAAACACACCACGGGATGCTCGAACCCTTTGCGGTCGTAGTCGAGGTAGGCCACGGAGTTGAGAAACGCATGGCCCACGCCCTGCTGGTGCAAGGGCTTATACGCGTAACAAACATCGAAACCTTCGGTGATCAATCCGGAGGCGAGGCGTTTGCCGCCTTCGCGATGGCCGCGTATGGTCAAGGCGAAATCCAGCGACTCCGACCACACATTGGCGCTGCCCGGCATGCCCGGCGCCTTCAAGCGCCAGGGCTGCGCTTCGATGGTGTCGTAGGCTAGCACGCAAAACGGCGGGATGATGTCTTCGGTGAAATTTTCGTATTGATCGTCGCCCCAGATGACGATGAAATCCGGCTTGAAATCATCCAACGCGGCGCGCACCCTGCGCATGCCACTCAACATGGTTTCACGATGTTGTTCGGCGCGGGCTTTGCCTTGGTCGTCGCCCCACTCTTCGCGCATCTGCGCGGGCCAGTTGGCGGGATCTTTAATTTCCGCTGGGATAGCGGGGTCACGCATGGTGCCGCGCAGAATGCCCGCCATGTTTTCGTCGCGCCCCGCCAAGGGCGGGTAGTGGGTCATGCCTAATCCAAGAATTTCAGCCATCTTTGTTCCCAGCCTTATTTGCAAGCGTCAATGACGCAGTGACATACCTATCTACAGCGCTGCGATCAGGTTTTCCCCTATGTTTTGGCCGCGTTGGGTGACTAACGCTTTTGCAGTATACCGGCTAAGCTTCGCAAACCTAACAACGATGCGAGGCCGCGATGATTGAACTCTATACATGGATTACCGACAACGGGTACAAGGGAAGGCAAGCGCTGGAGGAAAGTGGCCTGCCGTACCGTCTCATCCCGGTGAACTTGCCCAAGCGCGAGCAGTTCAATGCGGATTTTTTAAAAATTAGCCCGGGCCATAAGATTCCCGTGATCGTCGATCCCGCGGGGCCTGGCGGTCAGCGCATCACCTTGTGTGAATCCGGCGCGATTCTGAAATACGTCGGCGAAAAAGCCGATAACGGACTTTATCCAAGAGATCCGTTGGCGCGCGTCAAAGTCGATCAGTGGCTGTTCTACGGTTCGGCCACGTTTACCACGCTCGCGCAACAGTTCGGACATTTCGTGGTGCGCTCCAAAGAAGATGTACCGGCCGCGAAGAAGCATTTCACGGACCTGTTGAAGGACATGCTCGGGGTGCTCGATTCGCACCTCGCTGGCAATGAGTATGTTGCCGGCGGCTATTCGATAGCAGACATCTCGATGTACCCGGACGTGCACCTTAGCGGTATCAATCAAATTGGGCTCGATGCCTACCCGAATGTGAAGCGCTGGCACGACGCCATCGCCGCGCGACCGCAGGTGAAGAAGGCGTGGGAGCCGTTCGCGGCGTAGATCTGCCGGCTAGCGGGCGTTCTACACCGCCGATTATTGCTCCGCTAGTTTCAGCCCGGTGGTTTTCAGTATCTTGCCCACCAACTCGATCTGGCGCTGGATCATCAATGTGAACTCCTCGGGCGTATTGCCCAGCACATCGAATCCAGCATCGAACAGTTTCGTTCGACCTTCCGGCGAGGTAATGGCTTTGACGGTATCGCTGGACAAGCGGCGCAGCACCGGTTGGGGCAATCCGGCAGGCGCGAATAAGCCAGTCCAGCCAAAAATCGGCACGAAACCGGGTACGCCATCGAGCACCGTGCCGACATCGGGCAGGCGCACGTAACGCTTTTCACTCACCACGGCGATGACCTTGAGTTTGCCCGCGCGTGCCGGCCCGATAATCGGGCCGGTGATGGAAAACGAAATCGGCATTTGGCCCGCGATGACATCGTTCATTGCCTGAATGCCCGATTTATAGGGCACGTGCACCATGTTGATCCCGGCCAGGGTGCTGATTTGCTCAGCCGACAAGTGATGCTCCGTGCCGATGCCGGAAGTGCCGAAGGAAATCTTGCCAGGATTTTTCTTTGCGTAGGCCACCAGCTCGGCCATGTTGTTCGCCGGGAAATTGGGGTGCGAGATGATGGCGGCCATCGACTGGCTGATTGCGGTGATGGGCTGAAAATCCTTCACCGGATCAATCGAGGTGTTCGGCATGAACACCCGCATCACTTGGGTAGCTGGCGTCGCCGCAAGCAAGTTGTAGCCATCAGAGGGCGAGCGCGCCACCGCTTCCGCGGCCACCATACCGCCGCCGCCGGCGCGGTTTTCCACCACCATCGGCTGGCCGAGATTTTCCGCGGTGAACGCGGCGGCAATGCGTACCGCGAGATCGCCCCCGCTGCCGGCGGCGAATTGCGTGATGATGCGCACCGGCTTTGCGGGGTAGGCCTGGGCGATGGCGGCAAAGGGTGCAAACGTAACGCATGCGGCCAATGCCGCCACTGTTTTGCCTTTCGGGAAATTAACATTCAACATGCTCTTCCTCCTTTTGGTGAGTCAGTCTAGTGGATGCAGGCCCTCTTCGTCAGCATGCTCGATCACGATGCGCTAGCATCGCGCTCCTTCGATTGCTATGGATTCAATCATGACACTGCAAATTTCTCCCGCCGCCAAGAGCGAATTGGCGCCCAGCGGCCTATTGCGCGCCGGCATCAATCTTGGCAACTTTCTTCTTGTGACTTCGCGCGAAGCGAATGGCGATCCGGCTGGTATTGCTCCCGACATGGCGTGCGCGTTGGCGGCGAGTGCCGGCGTGCCGGTGAAACTGCTGCCTTACCCCTCGCCCGGCGCGTTGTCGGAATCGGCGGGCAGTGGCGTTTGGGATGTGGCCTTCCTTGGCGCCGAACCGGCGCGCGCCAAGGAAATCGATTTCAGCGCCGCTTACGTGGAGATCGACGCGGGTTATCTGGTGCCCGCGGGTTCAACACTTAAAACTATCGACGAAGTGGATAGCAAAGGCGTGCGCATTGCCGTGTCCGCGCGCAGCGCCTACGATCTTTATCTCACGCGGAGTTTGAAAAATGCGGAACTGGTGCGAGTGGAAGGGATCGATGCCGCGTATCAACATTTCGCCAAGGAGAAACTCGACGCGTTGGCGGGCTTGAAGCCTGGTTTGATCGCGAATGCCGAAACACTGCCAGGATCGCGCGTGCTGGAAGGGCGCTTCACTGCCGTGCAGCAAGCGGCGGGTGTGCCCGCTGGGCGTTCCCTCGCCGCAGCGTATCTAAAACAGTTTATTGAACACGCCAAGGCGTCTGGCTTGGTGGCCTCGCTCATGGAGAAACACGGGGTGAAGGAATTGTCGGTGGCGGCCGGAGTTTGAATGCGCTGAACCTATGCGCCGTTGACTAGGGATTTCGGCCTTGTCACGATCCCATCATGGCATGTGTCATAAAGACACATCTGATGATTGGTTATGACAGGCCCTTCCTACTCCGCCTTCGCCCCGGAAATCTTCACCACCCTCGCAAGCCGTGGGATCTCCGCGGCAATCAACGCGCCGAATTCCGCCGGGCTCGAGCTGGTGACAGTAAAAGTGCCTTGTTCGGCAAATTTGGCGATGACTTCGGGCGATTGCGCGGCGCGCACCATTTCGTCACGTAATCGTTGCGTGATGGTAGTCGGCGTTTTCGCCGGCGCGACCACGCCGAACCAGGAATCAAAGTGAATGTCGGGATATCCCATCTCAGGCAGCGTGGGCAAATCGGGCACCGCAGGGTTGCGTTTGAGCGTGACAGCGGCAAGTAAGCGCACTTTGCCCGCTTTATACAAGGGTGTGATCGATGCGTAGCTACCAATATTCAGATCGACGCGCCCCGACATCAGGTCGTTCATGATTTCGTTCGAACCCTTGTAGGGCACATGCACCATGGATGAACCCGCGGCGGCGGCGAGCATGGCGCCGCCCAGATGGCCGGTGGTGCCAAAGCCCGACGAGGCAAAGCTCAGCGCGTCGGGCGCTTTCCTTGCCATGGCGATCAGCTCGGCAACCGATCTCGCGGGGCTGTTGGCCGCGACCATTAGCATGGTGGGGCTGCTCCAGAGCGCCGTCACCGGGGCGAAGTCTTTCACCGGATCGTAGGGAAGCTTGGCGATGAGGCTCACGTTCACCGCGAAGGTGGCCACGCTGCCCAAAAGGAGAATGTGCCCATCGGGCGTGGCGTTCTTCACATACACCGCGGCGACACTGCCTCCGCCACCGGGGCGGGATTCCAGCACCACCGATTGGCCGACGTTCTCGGCCATCTTCTGCGCGATATAGCGCATGGTGACATCGGTGGGGCCACCGGCTGCCTGAGTGTTGACCACGGTGATGGTTTTAGTGGGGAAGTTTTGCGCGAGGGCGATGTTTGTGGAGGCCAGTAGCAGGCCGCAGTAAATAGATTTCAAAATATGGTGAGTTTTCATAGGGGGTTATTCCGTTGTAAGCAGCTAGATGCTTGTCCCTCGTCCGCTTGACGACTTACTTGACCTTGTGAGAGGCAATCTACTGAAACGGCATTTCAAGTTTAACTCCAGAGTATTTGACACGAGGCGCGAGTTGACGCCCCAGTCCTTTCTCGAAATGCACCAACCCATACCTTTCCATGGTCTTTAACGTACGCGATAGGTTGGATTTCGCCCTGCCGGTCAGTTCGACCAATTCGCCTAGTGACGCAGGTTGTTTTTGGACGATCAAACTTAGCAAGGCGCGATTTTTATCGGAAAGAACCTGCGACAGCGTATGCAGTGACTGAAACCAGATTTTTGGCTCACCGGCTGCAGGAATATATTCTCCACGCGCAATGGCCATGGTACGAGCCTTATATTGTTCGACCGTTGCTATACCAACTTTCAGCGTTTTCATGGTTCGTTTTCCTCTTGCTTCAAGATCATTTCAACCTGCTTCCAGAAATCCGTCATAAGCGTGGCCGCGTCGCGAAAACTGTAGAACCGGACGGTTTTCCCGATATGGCGGTGATCATGGGCGACTCGAGTTTGGGCGCCCGGTCCCGTCGCCTCTTGAATCGCATGGGCATTGTCGAATCCCAGAATCCGCCGGCCTTCTTTATCGTGCATGGTCAATGAATAGTAGAGACCATGTGGACGCGTCGGCGTCAGCGATACCTTTTTTGCGACGAATTTGACCCAGTACTTGCCGTTTTTATCGGCGAAGAAGGTCTCTCCATCCAGGAGTAATAAGGAATCAAGACTTTTATCGCCACTTGCCACGTTATCAAGTTATCATCAGATGATAACTATGTCAAATTTACGCCGCGCAGCCGTTGCGCATCGGCCCGCGCCCCCGCCGTGAGATAACCCACATCGCTGCCGGTCATCACGAACTTTGCGCCCATCTTTAGCACTTTGGCTTGCGTGTCGAAATCGGAACTCAATCCCGCCGAGCCGTAAATCTTACCGTGCTTTTTGCACGCATCGGCCACCGTCTGCTGCGCGGCGAGCATTTTTTCGTGACCCAGTTGCCCCGGCAAGCCCATCTCGGCGGAGAGGTCGTTGGCGCCAATCAACAGCACGTCGAACCCCGGCACCGCGGCGATGGCCTCGGCATTGGCGATGGCCTCGGGGGTCTCGAGCATGAAGATCAGCAAACTGCGTTCGTTGGCGGCTTGATTGATCTGGGCAAGCGGCATCGATTGATAACCCAGCGCAGGCCCGGTGCCTGCGACCGAACGGTGTCCCAGTGGCGCGTGTTTGCAGGCATCCACCATGGCTTTCGCCTCAGCCACGGTGTTGATGTGCGGGATGATCAGGCCCAACGCGCCGCCATCGAGCATACGCGTGGCATCGTGGCCGTTGTGGCCGGCGATGCGCACCACTGGGGTGAGGCCAAGGCCAATGGCGCCGGCGCACAAGGCGGCGGCGGATTCATGCGATATCGCGGAATGTTCCATGTCGACGTAGAACGAGTCGTAACCGCAGGCTGCGGCCACCATGGCGATGTCCAAGGTGCGTGCCTGGCGAAATCCCATCGACAGCACCAAGCCGCCTTGTGCGATTTTTTGTTTGGCGGGGTTGACGAAGGTAGTGGCGTTGGGCATGGGAGAATCTTTCTTCAATTAATGTGAAAATCGCCGCTCGGCGAGTCAGGGCTCGAAGTATATGACGCGGTTGGAATTTTGCTAGAGCGATGCCAGGTGTAGCCCATTTATGAATGAATATTGGCGTAGAGAGTACGTCGTTAAACGTTGCTGTTTGAAAATTGCATAAAAAGGAGCGAGGAATGGCGGATGTGATTCGTGTTGGCGTGGTGGGCGCTTCGGTTACCGAGGGGCGCAGCGGCTGGGGTTCGGGCGCGCATGTGCCGGCATTAAAAGCGCTGCCTGGCTATCAGTTAAAGGCGGTGTGCACCTCGCAGGAGTCCACCGCCAACGCGTCGGCTGAGAAATTTGGCGCCGAGCTTGGCTTTCACCGCTTCGACGATATGCTCGCCCACGACGACATCGATTTGATTTCGGTGGTGGTGCGTGTGCCGGGCCATCATGAATTGGTGATGAAGGCGCTCAACGCGGGCAAGGCGGTGTTCTGCGAGTGGCCACTTGGCAACGGCCTGAAAGAAGGTTTGGCGATGGCCGAGCTCGCCAGAAAAAAAGGTGTCGCCAATATGGTTGGATTGCAATCGCGCAGCGACCCCACGATTCGCTACGCGCGCGAGTTGGTCGAACAAGGCTACCTGGGTGAGGTGTTATTCGCCAATCTGAAGGTGATCCCTGCGTCGCGGCCGGAGCGCGGCAATGGACGCATCTGGCAGGGCCTGCGCAAGAACGGCGCCAATCCGCTGACCATTCCCGGCGGGCACAGCATGGATGCGGTGCTGTTCATTCTGGGAAGCTTCACTGAAGTCTCGGCGCGCGTCGCCACGCGTGTCACCACTTGGCACAACACTGATACTGGCGAGGATATGCAGGTGGACGCGCCCGACGCGGTAAGCGCCATCGGCAAATTGAAAAACAATGCCGAAGTGAATATTCAGATCGCCACCGCGCCCATTAGCGCGCCTGGCATTCGCTTGGAGATTTACGGCGACAAGGGAACGTTGGCAATAAATACGGTTTCGATAAATCTGGGCCCGAATAAAATTTTCGGCGCGCAAGGCGATGGCAAATTGGCTGAACTCGCGGTGCCCGAGCGTTTCTCCACGGCCCCTGCGAACACGCCTGCGGGGCCGCCGCGGAATGTGGCGCACGCTTACGCGCGTTTTGCGAAAGTCTTTCGCGCCAAGGAGCGCATCGATCCGGATTTCGAGACGGCCTTGGGTATTCATCGCTTAATCGACGCCATCGAGCGCTCCGCTGCCGAGCGTCGTACCATCGACCTTTAGGCCAGACCAAGCTTAGCTTTCGCAGCAACCGCAATGCTGTAGCCTCCACGCAATTATTCAACTAAGGAACACACTCCATGGCCGAAATCGCCATTGCCATAGGCACCTCGCACACGCCACTACTCACCTTTGGTGCGGAACATTGGGCACGCTATTCGCGGCGCGATCTTTCTAACTCGCGACTCAATTTGTCGGATGGTCAATGGGTGAGTTACGAAAAGCTGCTCGCCGATACCGGCGGCAAGTTCGCGCCCGAGGCGACCGACGAGGTGTTCAAACGTAAATCCGCCGCCTGCCAGGCCGCGCTGGATCGTCTGGCCGATGATCTTGAAGCTGCCAAGCCCGATGTGGTGGTAATCGTCACCGATGATCAGGCAGAGCTTTTCCAACAAACCAATCTCCCGGCGATTTCCATTTTTTACGGCGCCGAAGCCAAGACCATGCCGCGCGCCAATATCGCGCACATGCGTCACACCATCACCGAACCTTACTTTGGCACCATGGCGGCGGCCTATTCCATGGATCGCGTACATACCTTTCCCGGCAAACCGGATTTCGCGCGTGAGTTGATCGAGCGATTAATCGATAAAGATATCGATATCGGCGGCGCGGCGGCGGTGGAGGATGCCGAGAAAGCGGGCCTGGGTCACGGTATTGGATTCGTCGTACAGCGTTTGTTCAAGGGCAAACAAATTCCCATCATCCCGGTGCTGTTGAATACCTACTATCCACCCAATGCGCCCACCGCCTCGCGTTGTTTTGCTATCGGTCAAGCATTGCGCGCGGCCATCGAGGAAAGTCCCACGCCCATGCGCGTCGCTTTGGTTGCCTCCGGCGGGTTGAGTCATTTCGTGGTCGATGAAGATCTCGATATGCGCGTGTTGCAGGCCATGGGAGAGGGCAAGGGCACGGAATTGAAGGCGTTGACTAAGGGCGCGTTGAACAGTGGTTCATCCGAAATCCGCAATTGGATTTTGGTTGCCGGTGCAATAGAAAACTTGAAAAAACGCTGGTTTGAATATCAGGCGCTGTATCGTCAGGCGGCGGGCACCGGCATCGGCGTGGCGTTTGGCGTGTGGGGCCATTGATTTTCGTAAATAGGAACATCCCTTGGCGACTTATCACACCATTATCGTTGGCGCCGGTTCGGCGGGTTGCGTCTTAGCTGGTCGGCTTGGCGAGGATAGGAATAAAAAAATTCTGATCCTCGAAGCCGGTGGCAATGATTCGCACTATCTTTTGAGCGTGCCTCTGGGTGTCGCCAAAGTCTGGAATAACGAAAAATTCAACTGGTCGTATAAAACCGAACCAGAGCCGCTCACCGAGAATCGCGCCATTTACATTCCACGTGGCAAGGTGGTGGGCGGCAGTTCCTCGATCAACATGATGGCCTATGTACGTGGCCATCGCGGTGATTATGATCGCTGGCGAAAAAATGGCCTTGAGGGTTGGTCCTACGCCGAGGTGCTGCCTTATTTTCGCCGCGCGGAAAAGTTTGAGGATGGCGCGAGTGTGTATCGCGGCGGCGATGGGCCGCTGCACGTGCATCGCGGCAGCGCAGAGGACCCAATTTACGATGCGTTTCTCGCATCTGCCCCCGAGTTGGGGTATGCGGCGGGTAGCGACTACAATGGCGGCGAACAATCCGGTTTTTTCCGCGCGCAGTTCACTTCGCGCGAAGGACGCCGCTGCAGTGCTTCGGTGGCCTACCTGCGGCCGGCGCTGGCGCGCGGCAATGTTAGCTTGCAGACGCGGGTGCACGTCACGCGGGTGTTGATGGAGGGAACACGCGCCGTGGGTGTCGAGTACATCCACAATGGTCGGCGTATCGAGGCGCGTGCCCATGGCGAAGTCATCGTTTCGGCGGGCGCGATCAATTCGCCGCAACTGTTGATGCTCTCGGGGATCGGCCCCGCAGCACATTTGCAAAAATTTGGCATTACTACCTTGGTAGATCTTCCCTCGGTGGGTCAAAACCATCAGGATCATCCGGCGGTGCGCATTGCCTACGATCTGGCGGCGCCCTCCAAGATTCGCGAGCAATTGCGTTTGGACCGCCTGGCGGCGAGCATGATCGAGGCTTATTGTTTTGGCAGCGGCTTTGCCTCGCAACCGCCTTCGGGAACCACCGCGTTTTTCAAAAGTGATGCGGGTCAAGCTATTCCCGACCTGCAACTTTTCTGCGTCAACGCGGCATTGCGCGCCAACGAATGGTTCCCTGGATGGAAGAAACCCGCGCCGGATGGTTTTTCCATGCGGGTCTGTCATTTGCGTCCCCAGGGGCGTGGTTCGATCGAACTCGCCTCGGGCGACCCGCTGGCCGCGCCGCGCATTCGAACCAATTTTTTATCTACCGAGGGTGATCGAAAAGCCTTGCGCGAGAGCATCAAATTCGCGCGAAACATTGCCGCCAGCCGTGCTTACAAAGGCCTCGTGGGCGTTGAAACCGCGCCAGGCCCCATGGTGAAAACCGACGCCGAGATCGATGCTTATATCCGCCAGACTGTGGATACCATTTATCACCCGTTGGGCGCCTGTCGTATGGGGCCGGACGCGGCCTCCGTGGTCGACATGCAGTTTCGCGTGCGTGGCACCGAAGGTCTGCGCGTGGTCGATGCCTCGGTGATGCCCGATCTCGTGGGCGGCAATATCAATGCACCGGTGATGATGGTGGCGGAAAAGGCTGCGGACATCATTCGTGGATTGCCGGCGATGCCCGCGGTCGAGTTGCCTGCGACTTCGCATTCGGCGGCGACTTAGAGCGCGGCGACGTAGAATCTTTAGCGTCTCTTTCAGGGAGGGGATATGACATTCATCAGAAACGCCTGGTACATGGCCGGCTGGGCCGAGGATGTCACCGACAAATGCGCAAGCCGCCAGTTGCTGGGCGAGCCGGTGTTGATGTATCGCTTAGCCAACGGCAAGGCGGTGGCCCTATCCGATCGTTGTCCGCATCGCTTTGCGCCACTCTCCAAGGGCAATCGCGATGGCGACATCATCGAATGCCTGTACCACGGCCTGCGTTTCGATAGCACCGGCACCTGCGTGAAGAACCCGCATGGCGATGGCAAGATTCCGCCGAACGCCGTGGTGCGTAGCTACCCTTTAATCGAGCGCGATACCATTTTGTGGATATGGATGGGCGATGCGGCGCGTGCCGATGCCTCGCGCATTCCCGAATTTAAGTTTCTGCGTGACCCCGGCTACAAGGCCTTGCGCGGCATGAATACGGTGGCGGCTTACTACGAGCTCGTTACCGACAATTTGCTGGATTTGAGCCACATCAATTTTCTGCACGCCGCGTATCAGAAAAATGACGACCTGATGACCGCGGCCAACCAGATTACGCAAGAGCGCGATACCTTGGTGAGTAAGCGTTTTATGCCCGACATCATGGGCCCGATGTTTTATCGCCAGCACTTGAAAGATAAATCGCGGCATGTCGATTACTGGCTGCATTCGCGCTGGGATCCTCCCGGATCGATGTCGCTTGATGTCGGGGTGACCTATGCGGGGCAACCGGAGAACGAGGGCTTACGCGGCCTGGGCACGCATGTGATCACACCGGAATCGGAGCGCTCCACGCATTATTTTTATGCCTTGGCGCGCAATCACGATCTGGACAATACGGAAGTGGATGCGAAGATTCGCGAGTGGCAGCGCGTCGGCTTCAAGGAGCAGGATCAGCCCATGCTGGAGGACGTACAGCGCAACATGGGCACCACCGACTTGATGGCGCTGAAACCGGTGATCCTGCAACCGGACAACATGGCGATGCGCGCGCGGCGCATCATTTCCCGTTTGCTGCAAGAGGATGCCAAAGCGCCATTGACCAGCGCGGTGGCGTGAAGCGAAGCTGGCGCGAGTGGCGCCGGCGCAACGCACCAGGGAGAAAAACATGACCATCAGCGTGCTGCATCACATCAATATCTCCACCAACAAAATGGAGGAGACGCGCGATTTTTATGAGCGTGCGCTTGGGCTTTACGTGGGCGCGCGGCCCGACTTTGGCGAGCACGGCTATTGGCTTTTCATACCCGGCACCGATCACCCCATCGTGCATTTGTCCTTGAATAAAAAGGGCGGCGCCGATAAAACGGTGGATGCGGGCAATCGACTGGATCACGTGGCGTTCTTCGGCTTCGAGATGGAAAAGACCCTGGCGCATTTGGATAATATCGGCGTGCCCTACGACCGGCGCGACGAGCGTCTCTACCTGAATGAAAAAATGGTGCAGGTGTTTTTGCAGGACCCCAACGGCATTGTCATTGAATTGGGATTCTTTCCGCAGCGGGAGAAATTGTTCAAGGAGAGCATGGACGACTACCAGGCTCGGGCGCGGGCAGGCGACGCTAAATTGCAAGCGATGGCTTGACTCGAAGGATCACATCCGATGCTATTTCCCACCACCCTGGTCGGCAGTTACCCGCAACCCGAATGGCTGATCGATAGAACCAAACTCGCGGGACGATTTCCGCCGCGCACGCGCGCCAAGGAGTTGTGGCGCATCCCCGAAGCCTACCTTGAGGAAGCGCAAAAAGACGCCACCTTGCTCGCGATTCGTGCGCAGGAAGCAGCGGGTCTGGATATCCTCACCGATGGTGAGATTCGCCGCGAGAGTTATTCCAATCGCTTCGCCACAGCCTTGTCGGGCATCGATATCGAGAATCCCGGCGTTGCTTTGGATCGCTCAGGGCACCCCAACCCGGTGCCGCGCATCGTCGGGCCGATCAAGCGATTGCGCCCCGTCGAAGTCGAGGACGTGAAATTTCTGCGCGCCAATACCGACCGAAAAATTAAGATCACGGTGCCCGGCCCCTACACCATGAGCCAGCAGGCGCAGAACGATTTCTACAAGACCGATGCCGAGGCGGCGATGGCTTATGCGGCGGCGGTGAACGAAGAGATTCGCGACTTGGTTGCCGCCGGCGCCGACATTGTGCAGATCGATGAACCCTATATGCAGGCGCGGCCGGAAAAAGCGCGCGAGTATGGCCTTGCTGCGCTCAATCGCGCGCTCGAAGGCATTAGCGCCACCACTGCGGTGCATATCTGCTTTGGTTACGCCGCCATCATTCACGCTCGACCCGAGGGCTACTCCTTCCTACCGGAATTCGCCAAGTGCTCCTGCAATCAGGTGTCGATCGAAACCGCGCAGTCGAATCTGGATTGTTCGGTATTGAAGACGTTGCCCGGTAAGCAAGTGATTTTGGGATGTATCGATTTGTCGGATATGCATATCGAATCGCCGCAGACGGTGGTAACACGCGTCAAGCGCGCCTTGCCGTTTGTTGCCAAGGAGGATGTGATCCTCGCGCCCGATTGCGGCATGAAATACTTGCCGCGCGAGGTGGCCTACGGCAAGTTATGTGCCATGGTGGCGGCGGCGAAGATGCTGCGCGCGGAGTATGCCTAGGTCGGCAATTAGCTGAAAAGCCGCGCCAATACTGGGTTTCCAGGGATTGGCCGTTTGAAAAAAGTTTCGCTTCCAGTAGTCTCGAACCAATAGTTTTCAAGTAAATTCGCGCCATCGGATCAATTCGGTTCGATTTTCGCCAGCCGCACCGCGCGTTCAAATTTTCGAAAATTGCGGCGGATGTGTTCGGCGTACTGCTCGGGCGTGTTGGAGATGATCACACCGCCCGAGTCCTTGAATTTGTCGATCAGGTCCGCGCTCTCGGCGGCTTGCCGGATCGCACCCGACAGACGGCCAACTACTTCCGCAGGCAACCCCGCAGGCCCGAGCACGCCGAATTCGCCGGTGACATCGAAGTCCTTCACCATTTCGGAGAGCGTTGGCGCGTTGGGGTAATTGGGCTGGCGCGTGGGCGAACCCACGGCAAGCAGATGCACCTTGCCTGAAGCAATGTGCGGTATCACGGTACTGAGGGCTGAATACAGGAGCGGAATCTCACCGCTCACCACCGCAATGATCGACTGGCCGCTGCCTTTGTAGGGTATGTGCACGATGTCCATACCAACATCGGCTTTCAACACTTCCATGGCGAGGTGGTGGATGCTGGCAATGCCGGAAGATCCATAACTCAATTTGCCTGGATTGTTTTTCGCTTCGCGCACCAAGTCCTGAAAAGTTTTGATCTGCACATTGGCGTTTGCCACCAACGCCATGCCGGTGGCGGCGTAAATGAGACTTATAGGCGTGAAATCGCGCAACGTGTCGTAAGCAAGCCCTTTATTAGTAAACGGGGCGATCACCAAGGGAGCGGTGTCGCCCAAAAGCAGCGTGTAGCCATCGGCGGGTGATTTGGCGACGGTGCCCGCGGCCAGCGTGGCGCTCGCACCGGCGCGATTTTCCACGACGACTGATTGGCCTAAGCTGAGGGACAACTTCTGTGCGAGGGCGCGCCCGACTAGGTCCACTGAGCCGCCGGCGACGTAGCCCACCACAATACGCACCGGCCTCGATGGATAACTTTGGGGATAACTTTGTGCGCAGACCATGCTGCTTGCCAGTGCCAGCAAAATGAGAGTAACGCGCGATCGAAGGTTGAGATTCATCATGTTTCGAGCTTTCAAAAATATCGAAGCGATGCGTGAAGAATTGTAGCGCCAGCGCGCTAGACTTAATTCTGCGCCACCCTTTCATGGCGCGAGGGAGCAAAAAATATGAATCAAACGCCGCGCCGCCCGGACCGCGCCTACCGCAACGAGGAATTCTTAAATAGCAAGGATGCGCGCGCGCTGCGCATTCTTGCCGAGTATCTTGAACCACGCAGTCGCTTCGAGCGAGAGAAAATTGAGGACACCATTGTTTTTATGGGCTCGGCGCGATTTGTTTCCCAGGATGACGCGCAGGCGGCGCTGAATTGGGCAAAAGCCGGTGAGGGTGACCTCGCGCGCGCCGAGACGCTTTTGCGCAATGCCGTGTATTACGAGGCGGCGCGCGAGTTGGCGCGCCGCTTGACGCTTTGGTCGAAGGCGCTGGATTCCAAGGACTGTCGCTTCGTGGTCTGCACGGGCGGTGGCCCCGGCATCATGGAGGCGGCCAATCGCGGCGCCGCCGAGGCGCGCGGCATCAATGTGGGCCTGGGCATATCGCTACCCAACGAGCAGCATGACAACCCCTACATCACACATGAATTGGCGTTTCACTTCCATTATTTTTTCATGCGCAAATTCTGGTTTGCGTACCTCGCCAAAGCGGTGATCTTGTTTCCCGGCGGTTTTGGCACCATGGATGAATTGTTCGAATTGCTGACACTGGTACAGACGCGGAAAATGAAAAAGCCCCTGCCTATCTTGCTATTTGGCACCGCGTTCTGGAGCGAGGCGATCAATTTCGATGCGCTGGTGCGCCATGGCACTATTAGCGCCACCGATGTAGAACTGGTGCATCGCACCGATTCGGTGGATGAAGCCTACACATGGTTAACCGGCCAATTGGCCTCGTTCGCCGTGGATCGACCGGGCGCGATGCTCTAGTCATATTGCGATAGTCGTACCACAGGTCTAGCATGCTTGAATGGGTACTCGATTCAAATTCATAGTTTTGCTATTTATTGCCGCGCTTTCAGGCTGCGTTGCCGTTCAGCCGTTGCCGCCGCGAATAGAGCGCTTGCCCGAGAACGTTGTGCTTCCAACGTCGGTGGCGCCGGCATCGGTCAAGCCATTGAGCTTGGCCGAGGTTGCGGAAATGGCGCGTAACGGCACGCCGGCCAACGTAATCATTCAGTCTTTGCGCGACTCCCGCGCGGCTTATGCGATCACTTCGACCGAGGCAAGCGATTTGTCGCGGCAGGGGGTGCCCTATGAGGTAGTCGAGTATTTGCGTTTTGGCGAACGGCAGGCGGTTGCGGCCTATCCGGTATATCCCGTGCATCCGGTTCCGCGGCCCTTTTATCCCTATTCCGGCTATGCGCCCTATGTGGTGGTGCCAGGGATTTATTTTTCGCGTGGTTTTTACGGGCCTTATCCGCGCTACCCGCGTTCAGGTTTCAGCTTACGGTTTGGATTTCGACGGTAGTCGACAAAGCTGTAGGAGAGGTGCTTGGCCGATACGTGTGACTCGCGAAACGTTTCTGTAAATTCGGTTTGATCGAATGGTGGAAACCAAGCATCGCCTTCGAATGCGGCGTCGATTTCGGTGAGCATCAGCACATCGGCTAATGCCAAAGCCTGTGAGTAAATTTGCGCGCCGCCAATGACAAAGGCTTGCGTTTCGCCGGCGAGGTCGATTCCCGCTTGCAGCGATGTGACCACCTCGCAGCCATTGGCGTCATAGGCCGCATTGCGGCTCACCACAATGCTGCGCCGATTCGGCAGCGGTTTACCCAGCGCACGAATAATGGATTCATATGTTTTTCGACCCATGATTACGGTGTGACCAGTGGTCAAGGTTTTGAAGCGCTTGAGATCTTCGGGCAGGTGCCATGGCATGTTGCCTTGGTGTCCGATGACGCGGTTGCTAGCCAGCGCTGCAATGATCGCGATGTCGGTTTTCACACCGCGATCGGCGCCTTGATGCCGGGGTGCGGGTCGTAGCCCTCGAGTTTGAAATCCTCGAATTTAAATCCGAATATGTCATTGACTTCGGGATTCAAAACTATGCGCGGCAAGGGCCGCGGCTCGCGGGTTAGTTGCAATCGCGCCTGATCCAGATGATTGAGATACAGGTGCGCGTCGCCCAGGGTGTGCACGAATTCGCCAGGCCGTAAGCCACACACTTGCGCCACCATCAAATTCAGCAGTGCGTAGGAGGCAATGTTGAACGGCACGCCAAGGAAAATGTCGGCGCTACGTTGATACATCTGGCAGGAAAGCCTGTCCCCGGCAACATAGAACTGGAAAACCGCATGGCAGGGCGGCAGCTTCATGCTGGGTACGTCGGCAGGATTCCACGCGGTGACGATATGTCTTCGTGAGTCAGGCGTGTTTCGTATCGATTCCACCACCTGTTTGATCTGATCGATGCGTCCGCCGTTAGGCGTGGGCCAGTTGCGCCATTGGTGCCCGTACACCGGGCCTAGTTCGCCATTGGGATCGGCCCATTCATCCCAAATGGATACGCCATGCTGTTGCAGCCAGCGCACGTTAGTGCTGCCCTGTAAAAACCACAACAATTCATAGATTATGGATTTCAGGTGCAGCTTCTTGGTGGTCAAGAGCGGAAACCCCGCCTCCAGCGGAAAGCGCATTTGCCAGCCAAACACCGATTGCGTTCCCGTGCCGGTGCGGTCGGACTTGCGATGGCCCTGGTCGAGCACATGACGCATCAATTGCAGGTATTGATGTTCTGGGCTGGGCGTTGCCATCGCACCTGTCGTGGCGATGGCTGGGTCTGCCAGGTGGGCGTTAGCTGTGGTCATGTATGTTGGGTCGTGAGCGAGCCGCTATTGTCGCACCGAACGCTTAGCCTTTTTCCAGGGGGCGGCTGGCATCGGCGCACCACTCGCTCCAAGACCCAGGATATAAACGGCTGCCGGGCATTGCGGCGATTTCCATGGCGAGTAGATTGTGGCAGGCCGAAACGCCCGAGCCGCAGCTATGCACTACCTTATTCACTGGTGTGTCTCTAAGGACCACTTTAAATTCACTGGCGAGAACCTCGGCGGGTTTGAATCGACCATCCGGCGCCAAGTTGTTTTGATAGAAACGATTGCGTGCGCCGGGAATCCTCCCGCCGACCGGATCCAAGGTTTCGTTCTCGCCACGAAAACGATCCGGCGCGCGGGCATCGATGACCGCAAGATCACGTAAGTTGTTTTGCAGATAATCGACGTTGACCCAATCGGCGCTGACCTTGGCGGATAGCGTACCGGGTTGAAGGCTAGGGAATTCCGCGGAACAAGGTCGATTCTCCGCGCTCCAGGCTCGCCAACCGCCGTCGAGCACTGCGACCTTCCCGTGCCCCAACCAACGCGCCAACCACCACAATCTCGCGGCAAATATGCCACCTTGCGCGTCATAGGCGATCAGCTGCTTGCCCGGCGCCAGCCCTGCCCGCGCCAGCTTTTCGGCCAGGACGTTGGGGTCGGGCAGGGGGTGGCGGCCATTGCGTCCGTTACGAACGCCAGCCAGGTCGTTATCCACGCTTGCAAAAAATGCGCCGGGAATGTGGCTATTGGAATAATCGTTGAAACCTGCGTCGGTCTGGAGCAAATCGTGTCGGCAATCGAAGATTACCCAGTTGGGATCATCCAGATGCGCGGTGAGGGTCGAGGTATCGACCAAGGAGGTGTAGGTCATGTTACGCTATTTGTCGCGACGGGCGGACGATGCCGCCCAGGGTTTAGGCCATTGAGTCCAATTGCCGGCGAATATATTCATGAAAATGCAGCATGCCATCTTCCATGGGCGATTGATAGGGGCCAACTTCGTTCAAGCCCCGCTCCCAGAGCGTGCGTCGGCCATGATCCATGCGTACCGCGATCTCGTCGTCTTCGCGCGCGGTCTCCATGTAGGCGGCCTGCTCGGCTTCGACGAATTCGCGCTCAAACAGAACAATATCCTCGGGGTAGTAAAACTCGACGATGTTGGTGGTGTGCTGCGGTGAGCGTGGGATCAAGGTGCTCACGATCAGGCAGTGCGGGTACCACTCCAGCATAATGTTGGGGTAGTAGACCATCCAGATCGCGCCATATTTCGGCGCCTTGCCATTGCTGTAACGGCGCACCGCTTCGTGCCATTTGGCGTAAGTAGGCGTACCCGGTTTTCGCAATTGGTTTCTCACGCCCACGGTTTGCACTGAATAGGCATCAGCCATTTTCCAGCGAAGGTCGTCGCAGGTAACGAAGTTTCCCAGGCCGGGATGAAACGGCACGACGTGGTAATCCTCCAGGTAGACCTCAATGAAGGTTTTCCAGTTCTGCTTGTATTCGTTGACCTGGATGCGGTCCAGCATGAAGCCGCTGAAATTGAAATCTTCGCTGACGCCGCAATCTTTTAGATCCGAGGCGACATTGCGTCCACCGGAAAACAGCAATCCATTCCATTTTTGCAGCGGTGTGGAATGCAGATTCAACCCAGGGTTTTCGGCGAAATGCGGCGCGCCCAGTAGGTTTCCACCGAGGTCGTAGGTCCAACGGTGCAATGGGCACACGACATTCTCGGTATTGCCGCGTCCCTGCAGAATGATGGCCTGACGGTGGCGGCACACGTTGGACAGCAGCCGGGGGCCTTCGCCATGTCGAATCAGAAATTGCGCGTCGTCGCGCCACGATAGGGTCTGATAGTCGCCCAGATTGGGCGCCATCAGCTCATGACCTACATAACCGGGTCCGGCGTCGAATAGGAGCTTTTTCTCAAGCTCGAAAACGCTTTGTTCGAAATACCAGGAAACGGGTAACTGAGTTGCGCTAGGCTGCAGCGCGCGCCTGTTGGGCAGGTCCGACATAAACCCGGGGCTCCTTTCTCCCAATCGGCGTCAGAAATCGGTCGTGCGATTGTAGACCCAAACGTCGAAAAATGGGCCAGGATTTTTCATACGAAAAGGTTCACGAACGTCAATTCGACGCTTCTACGCAACGTTCGGCTTTAGTTCATGTTGCGATTGGTAATTAATATTTTGAAAAGTTGTTCAAAGTCACAATCGAGGTGATTTAGACTGCTTTGATTGGTATTTATCGCGTTCTGCATTTGACCCCCAAGGCCACGTTAAGCTATTGTTACCCCTTTGATTTTTCGGGTCTCCCGCGATTTCGCGGCCCCTCCCATTGGATGCCAAAAGCGCAAAAAAACGAGCAACCGGCGAGTTTCGAGGCAGCCCTCGAAGAGTTGGAAAAGATTGTCTCCAACATGGAATCCGGAGATTTGAGCCTCGAACAATCTCTGGCGGCGCACAAACGTGGCCGCGAATTGGGCGAGTATTGCCAAGATCTGTTGTCGCGCGCGCAACAACAGGTCAAGGTGCTTGAAGAAAATACCTTAAAGACCTTTCCCGGTGACGAGCAAGACGTCTGATTTCACGGCCTGGATGATGGCAATCCAGGCGCGCACCGAACTCGCATTGCAATGTGCCCTCCCCAAAGCCGATGCGGTGCCCATACGTCTGCACAACGCCATGCGCTATGCGGTGCTGGGCGGCGGCAAGCGGGTGCGGGCTTTGTTAGTACATGCCGCAGGCGAAGTGGCGCCAAGGCCGTTGCTAGAGGCCGACTTGGTGCGACTTGATTGGGTGGCCGCCGCAGTGGAATGTTTGCATGCGTATTCGCTGGTTCACGATGATATGCCGTGCATGGATAACGATGTCCTGCGCCGCGGAAAACCCACGGTGCATGTCGAGTTCGATGAAGCTACAGCGTTGTTGGTCGGTGACAGTTTGCAGACCTTGGCTTATCAATTACTCGCCTCCAAACCGACAGCACCTACTGCGGAGGGGAGCCTGGCGATGATTAGAATTCTCGCCCAGGCTGCGGGAAGCCTTGGCATGGCTGGAGGCCAGGCCATGGATTTGGAAAGTGTCGGGAAGTCCCTGACTGACAGCGACCTGCAGCGTATGCACGAGCATAAGACAGGCGCCGTGATCCGTGCGTCGGCGGCGCTGGGCGCGCGGGTGATCGGCGCCCTTACCGATGCGGAGCTCGCCAGCCTCGATGAGTACGCGCATTGCATTGGGCTGGCATTCCAGGTGGTCGACGATGTGTTGGATGCAGAGGGAACCACCGCGATGCTTGGCAAAACCGCGGGCAAGGACGCTTTAGCGAACAAACCCACTTACGTCGGTATCATGGGGTTATCTGGCGCGAAGCAATTCGCCGGTGAATTGCGCGAAAAGGCGCTCGAGAGTATCGCGAATTTCGGCGCATCGGCGCGTCGCTTGCGCGAGGTGGCCGATTTCATCGCATTACGCAAGTCCTGACATGGAGTAGATTGCGGCAATGAATTCCATTAGCGGGACGCAGGATCTGCCAGGTGGTGGAGCGATCGAACGGGAATCCGAGATCGATTTGCATGCCTATTCGCTCCTCAAAACGATCGACGATCCGCGCCAATTGCGTTTGCTCGACCGTTCGCAACTAGGGCGCCTGGCCGCCGAGTTGCGCGCGTTTATTCTGGATTCGGTATCAAAGACCGGTGGACACTTATCGTCCAACCTGGGCACCGTCGAACTGACAATCGCTTTGCACTACGTATTCAATACCCCGGAGGATCGCATCGTCTGGGATGTGGGTCACCAAACTTATCCGCACAAGATATTGACCGGCCGGCGCGAGCAGATGTCAAAGCTTCGTATGCTCGATGGCATTTCGGGCTTTCCTCGCCGCAGCGAAAGTGTTTTCGATAACTTTGGCACGGCACATTCGAGTACCTCTATTTCGGCTGCCTTAGGGATGGCGGCGGCCGCGAAATTGAAAGGCGAGTCGCGCCGTGCCATCGCGGTGATTGGCGATGGCGCGATGTCCGCGGGCATGCCCTTCGAGGCGATGAACAACGCGGGCGTCATGGATGTTGATTTGCTGGTGATCCTCAACGACAACGATATGTCGATCTCTCCGGCGGTAGGTGCGTTGAACCGCTACCTGATTCGCATGATGTCCGGCAGGCCGTATTCGGCAGCGCGCGAGGCGAGTGAGCGTGTTTTGGGCGGCGTGCCGCCGCTCTTGGAGCTGGTGAAAAAGGTCAAAGAACATGCCAAGGGCATGGTGACGCCTTCAACGATGTTCGAGGAATTCGGTTTTCATTATTTCGGGCCAATCGATGGTCACGATCTCGACGCGTTAGTCCCGACGCTGGCCAATCTTCGCGAGCAGAAGGGGCCGCGCTTCCTGCACGTGATTACCAAAAAGGGCCAAGGTTACAAACTTGCCGAAGCCGATCCGGTTCTCTATCACGGTCCAGGTAAGTTCGACCCCGCCGAAGGGATTAAGAAATCGCCGGCAGGAAAACTCACCTACACCCAGGTGTTTGGCGACTGGCTGTGCGACATGGCGCAAATTGAGCCGCGGCTGGTGGCTATAACGCCTGCCATGCGGGAGGGGTCGGGGCTGGTGAAATTCGCGCAACAATTTCCCGATCGCTATTACGACGTGGGTATCGCCGAGCAACACGCCGTGACCTTCGCCGCCGGCTTGGCATGCGAAGGCATGAAACCGGTGGTGGCGATCTATTCCACGTTTTTGCAGCGTGGGTACGACCAATTGATTCACGATGTGGCGATTCAAAAGCTACCCGTGGTTTTCGCGCTGGATCGTGCTGGCATAGTTGGAGGAGACGGTGCGACGCATAACGGCGTTTTCGATTTTGCCTACCTGCGTTGCGTGCCCAATTTGGTGGTGATGGCACCCGCCGACGAAAACGAATGCCGGCAAATGTTATTCACGGCCTGCCAACTGGATACGCCCAGTGCGGTGCGTTATCCGCGAGGTAGTGGTCCTGGCGTTGTCGTGGTTAAGGAAATGAGTGCATTGCCAATTGGCAAGGCGCAGCTTTGTAGGCAGGGGAAAAATGTAGCGATTCTTGCGTTCGGTTCCATGGTGCATAGTTCGCTTGATGCTGCAAAGTCGCTCGATGCCACGGTGTACAACATGCGCTTCGTAAAACCGATCGATCGAGACGCAATTTTGGAGGCGGCTCGTACCCACCGGTTGCTGGTCACGGTTGAGGAGCATCAAATACAGGGCGGCGCGGGTACCGCCGTTGCCGAGGTGGTGGCGGAGCTCGGATTGGCCATTCCCTTGCTGCATATTGGCCTTCCAGATCGCTTCGTCGATCATGGTGACCCCAATATGTTGCTCGCCTCGGTGGGGTTGGATGCGCAGGGAATATTGACCTCCATTCAAGCGCGGCTCGATATTATGGATGTTGGTGGTGAATAAATCGTCGGCACGTCACAGTTCAGCAGATGGAACGGTTGCGAGAAATCGCCGCTATTCTCGAATTGGCGACGCAAGGTCGTCCCAGGGCGCGTGATAAAATTCCCAGGAACAAATTGGCGATGATCGGCAAGGCATTTTTGCAGGGCGTAAGGCGCCCAAGCGTCCGATTGTCGGGTTACATTAACTGAGCGGGTATTTCCCCGCGAGAGACCCCAACATGAATACTCGCGACCAGCTTGCAATACCCGACATTCAGAGTAGCGCGGATAAGCGCAAGATCGCCATCGACAAGGTGGGGGTTAAGTCCATTCGCCATCCGGTGCGCGTGGCCGAAAAAGGCGGCGGTGTTCAGCACACCATCGCCATGTTCAATATGTACGTGGGTCTGCCGCATCATTTCAAGGGCACCCACATGTCACGCTTCCTGGAAATTCTCAATGCCTACGAGCGGGAAATTTCCGTGGAGTCGTTCAAGGTGATGCTTGAGGACATGGTGGTGCGTCTGGAGGCGGAGACCGGCGTGATCGAAATGACCTTTCCCTATTTCATCAACAAAGCGGCGCCGGTTTCCAAGGTGCAAAGCCTGATGGATTACGAAGTGACTTTCGTTGGCGAAATCAAGGCGGGTAAACGTATTTTCAATATGAAGGTGGTGGTGCCGGTGACCAGCCTTTGCCCTTGTTCCAAGAACATTTCCGCCTACGGCGCGCACAACCAACGATCACACGTCACCATTTCGGCGCGCACCAGCGAATTCGTGTGGATCGAGGAATTGGTCGAATACGCGGAGAAACATGCCTCCAGTCAGCTCTATGGCTTACTCAAGCGCCCGGATGAGAAGTTTGTCACCGAATATGCCTACGATCACCCCAAGTTCGTCGAGGACATGGTGCGCGATATCGCGGCGGATTTGAATCGCGATAAACGCATCGAGCAATACGTGGTGGAGTCGGAGAATTTCGAATCCATCCACAACCACAGCGCCTACGCGTTGATCGAGCGGGACAAAACGCGTAAATAGAGCGCGTTGGCGCCACGGCGCGCGTAGGTTTTTTGTGGCGACGAGCGAAAAGCGCGCAACGGTAAAAATCAGAATCGTTTGGTCAAGGTCATCAATTGGCCTTCGCGCCGCATATTGGTGCGATTTAGGAAACTCATACCAAGTAACACCGGCATGGATTGATTTTCCATTACAACGGCCTCGACATTGTCCAAGGTGATGTCCCCAATGCGGACGGTATCCAACCGTACCTGCCAAGCCGGCGCGACGCCATTTGCGGTATTCATGCGCACTGGCGCGCCCTTACGGTAATCCAACCGCAAACGTTGTGCCTCCGTGGAGGAGAGCGACACGACCGTGGCGCCGGTATCAACTAAGAATCTCACCGTCCCTCCGTTGATTTGTCCATCGGTGACGAAATGGCCGCGTGCATCGGCGCTCAGGGTGACGCTCGATGAGCTAGGTCCGCTGTTGGTCACATGTTGCTGCCCTAGCTTAAGAGACTGGCGTTTTCCCGCGATGTCAAAGAGCGCTTCATCGCGATTGGCGGAGATCAACGTCACCCCCTCGGGCGTTTTTTGGCCCACTGAAAGCGTGCGCGGAGCGCCGCCATCAATCTGCACCACTGCTTTGTTGTTTGATAGGCCCACCACGGTGACCGCGGCCGCCCACGCATTGCAGGCGACCAAGCCGAAGCCCTGCAACACAAAAACAAAGGAAAATAGAGAATATGCAAAGCCGCGCCGCAGCAGTTTGCTAGGGCGTATTACGAACTCACCGCGAAGCGTCGATCCGATCATGAAACCTATCGCCATTTTTCGCCACAGTATCACCGAGGGGCCGGGTTATTTTGCCACACACCTGGATTCGCGCGACATCGCGTGGCGCGAGATCAAGATCGATCAGGGTGAGCCCGTGCCAGACAATCCAAACAATTATTCCGGCTTGGTGTTTATGGGCGGACCAATGAGCGTCAATGACCCGTTGGCCTGGATTCCCAAAGTTCTCGATCTGATTAATGCGGCAGTAACAAATGATGTCCCCGTGTTGGGACATTGCCTGGGTGGGCAACTTATTTCCAAGGCACTCGGGGGCGTGGTTTCCAGGAATGCGGTCAAGGAGATTGGCTGGGGCAGAGTTGAGGTGGCGGATAGCCCAGAAGCAAGATCCTGGTTAGGAGAACTTCGCGATTTCGAATCGTTTCATTGGCATGGGGAGACATTCTCGATTCCCGCTGGCGCCATCAATATCGCCGCAAGCGAACACTGCGCCCATCAGGCGTTTGTTTTGGGAAAACATCTTGCGATGCAATGTCACGTCGAAATGACGCCCTCCCTGATTCGTGCCTGGTGCGAGGATTGGCACAAGGAGGTGGCTTCGCTATCCAAGCGTGTCCCCTCAGTACAGGCGCCGGATGAGATACTGCGTGATGTCGAGGCGCGCACTGAGCGCCTCAATGGCATCGCGCGAGCGCTTTATGAGCGTTGGTTGCTCGGGCTGAAGATCGATTCTTAAATCGAGAGGCGCGGTTTTTTGACCGAGATAAACGACCGATGGTCATGGGTTCGCGCCCGCAATGGCCCAGGCGAGCCCAATTCATCGTTATCAATTAATCGCGAAAATTGCCGAACTGAAGCGGGATTTCTTTGATCGAATCGCGCACCAGTTGAATGGCCGCTTGTAGGTCGTCACGTTTGGCGCCCGAGATGCGCACTGCGGGGCCTTGAATGCTGGCTTGCACCTTGATCTTACTTTCCTTGGCAAGTTTGACGATTTTTTTCGCCTGTTCCTGCTCGATGCCTTCCTTGACATTAACGATTTGCTTCACCTTGGTGCCGATTTTTTCGGGCTTCTTTAGCTCCAGCGCGCGTGTGTCGACGCCGCGCTTGGCGCATTTGGTCTGCAACAAATCCATCACCTGGCGCAGCTTGAAATCGTCATCCGCGTAGAGCGTGAGAACCAATTCGTTTTGTTCGATTTTCGAATCCGATCCCTTGAAATCGAAACGCGTCTGAATTTCCTTATTGGCCTGATCGACGGCGTTTTTTAATTCGACTTTATTGACGTCTGAGGTGATGTCGAACGAGGGCATGGCGGGCAACTCGAAAATATTTGTTCGACATTATACTGTTGCCTAGGGGCGGCAATGTCTCCAAGTCAGGGGTGGGGCATTGGTCCCTCGATTGCGCGAGCAGCTTTTCGCGCGGCGGTTTATCCAAGCAAAGCGAAAGGGACTCAAACCATGCCAAGCCTTGATATCGCGATTCCCGTCATGCCTGCCCGCGATTTGGAGGAAACGATCGCGTTCTACAAGGACCTGGGGTTTTCCCTCGCGTATCGCCATCCCGACTTAGATGAATACATGATCTTGCGGCGCGGGAATTTGGAACTGCAATTTTTTCAATGGCCGCAATTGGATGCGCAGGCCAATTTTATAGGCGCTTATATTCGCGTTGGCGACGTGGACGCGATGTACCAATCCTTTGCCGGTGCGCGGCTTCCAGCGCGCGGTACGCCCAGCATGGCAGGGATAAAAAAACGCGCCTGGGGCATGCGTGAATTTCACCTGGTCGATTGCAATGGCAATTTGATCCGCGTGGGTGAGCCTGTGGCCAAACCTAAACGTAAGGCACGCGCGAGTAATTGAATCTTGCCGGTTTTATCGCGCGACGCTTGAGAAATTTCACCTTCCCGTTCAGCCCCTCAATGCCGCGTTCGATGCGCCTTCTAATTGCGCGGCTTTTTCAGGTTGGCCGCGATGCGTAGGCGTAAGGCATTGAGTTTTATAAATCCCGCCGCATCCGCTTGATTGTAGGCGCCACCGTCATCATCGAAGGTCGAAATCTTTGGGTCGAAAAGGGAGTCGGTTTTCGATACGCGCCCGGTAACCAGCACTGTGCCCTTGTACAGTTTCAAAGTTACCTTGCCATTGACATGCGCTTGCGAGGTATCGATCAGTTGCTGTAACAACAGGCGTTCCGGGCTGAACCAATAACCGTTATAGATGAGGCGCGCGTAGCGGGGCATGAGGTCATCCTTCAACGCCAGTACCTCGCGATCCAGCGTGATCGACTCCATGGCGCGGTGCGCTTTGAGCATGATGGTGCCACCGGGCGTCTCGTAGCAGCCGCGCGATTTCATACCGACATAACGGTTCTCCACTAGATCGAGCCGGCCGATACCGTGACGGCCACCCAGGCGATTGAGTTCGGTCAGAACTTTGGCCGGACTCAGGCGCTTGCCGTTGATCGCGACGATGTCACCTTTTTCGTAAGTCAATTCCACGCGCTCGGGTCGCGCGGGCGCCTTTTCCGGCGATACGGTAATGCGCCACATCGATTCCTCGGGCTCGAACGCCGGATCCTCCAAGATACCGCCTTCGTAGGAGATGTGGAGAAGGTTCGCATCCATGGAATAAGGGGCGCCGCCTTTGCGCTTTTTGTAGTCCACCGGAATGCCATGTTGGTCGGCATACTTGAGTAGTTTTTCGCGCGAAAGTAGATCCCACTCGCGCCATGGCGCGATGACGCGCACGTTGGGCATGAGCGCATAAGCGCCCAACTCAAAGCGAACCTGATCATTGCCCTTGCCGGTGGCGCCGTGGGATATGGCGTCAGCGCCGGTGCGTTTGGCGATTTCCACCAGCCGTTTGGCGATCAGGGGCCGGGCGATGGAAGTGCCCAACAAATATTCGCCTTCATACACAGCATTGGCGCGAAACATGGGGAACACGAAATCCCCCACGAATTCCTCGCGGAGATCTTCGACAAAGATTTGTTTTACGCCCATGGCGCGGGCCTTGCGCTTGGCTGGCGCCAGTTCCTCGCCTTGACCAATATCCGCGGTGAAGGTGACTACCTCGCAGTCGTACTGGTCCACCAACCATTTCAATATGACTGAAGTATCCAGCCCACCGGAATAGGCAAGTACCACCTTGTTTATTTTCGCCGCTTTAACGTTTGCCGAATCCTTCATTGCCATGCTCCAAGTTCCGCATTGTTGCCAAATCGTCTATTGCTGAGTTACGCGCCCCAAGAGCAGAAATTCCAGCAGTGCCTTTTGCGAGTGCAACCGATTTTCCGCTTCGTCCCAAACCACGCTTTGCGGGCCATCGATCACTTCGGCCGCAACTTCTTCTCCACGATGCGCCGGCAGGCAGTGCATGAACACCGCGTTTTTCTTCGCGACTTTCATCATCTCCACGTCCACCTGCCAGTCCTCGAAATCACGTTTTCTCTCCTCGTTTTCCGCCTCGAAGCCCATGCTGGTCCACACATCGGTGGTCACCAGGTCGGCATCGCGCGCAGCCTGCATCGGATCGGTGAACTCTTCGTAATGGCTGTGTCCATAGAGCCCGGCGCGTTCTGCTTCGACCTCGTATCCCGGTGGTGTCGAGACATGCACGTTGAAATCGAAAACTTCGGCCGCCTGCAACCAGGTATTGCATACGTTATTGGAGTCACCAATCCAGGCTACGGTTTTGCCTTGGATCGGGCCGCGATGTTCGATGAAGGTAAAGATATCGCCAAGAATCTGACAAGGGTGGTATTCGTTGGTCAGGCCATTGATCACCGGCACCCGCGAGTGCCTGGCGAAGCGTTCGACGATTTCCTGCTCGAAGGTGCGGATCATGACGACATCGGACATTCGGGATATCACTTCGGCGGCGTCCTCCACCGGTTCGCCGCGGCCCAATTGCGAATCGCGCGTGTTCAAATAAATTGCCGCGCCGCCCAACTGGTGCATGCCAGCTTCGAACGACAAGCGAGTACGGGTGGATTGTTTCTCGAAAATCATCACCAGGGTACGATCAATCAAGGGCCAATACTGGCGATAGGACTTGAATTGATCCTTGATCCAGCGGGTACGCGCGAATAAATGCTCATACTCCTCGCGAGTAAAGTCCTTGAATTGCAGGAAGTGTCGCGCGTTCATTGCTTGGAGGCGACCTGCGGCATGGGTTGGGCAATATGTTCGCGAATCAACGGGACGAGTGTTGCGACGATTTGCGCGGCTTCCTCCCGATTCAGCGTCAATGGCGGCAACAGGCGCACCACGTTATCCACCGTTACGTTGATGAGAAGCCCGCGTTCGAGCGCCTGTTTCACCAAATCGCCGCAGGCGCGATCCAATTCAATACCAATCATCAAGCCGCGCCCGCGAATTTCTCGAATTCCGGATAAACCCTTCAATCCTTCCGCGACCCCATCGCGAATCAACGCACCCATGACCACCGCGTTGGCGAGCAATCCGTCTTCCTCGATGATTGATAACGTCGTTAAGCCCGCTGCGCTGGCCAGCGGATTGCCGCCAAAAGTGGAGCCATGATTGCCAGGTTTGAATACCTCCGCAGCGGCACCCTTGGCAAGACATGCGCCGATGGGAACACCCGATCCAAGCCCCTTGGCCAAGGTCATGACATCGGGCAGGAAATCCGCGTGCTGATAGACAAACCATTTGCCAGTGCGGCCGATGCCGCATTGCACTTCATCAAGCATTAATAACCAGCCATGTTTGTCGCAGATTTCGCGAAGACCACGCAGGTATTCGATGGTCGAGACATTGATGCCGCCTTCGCCTTGGATGGGCTCGACCAGCACCGCCACCACGCTACGGTCGTGTTCGCCGATTTGCCGCACCGTCTCGAGATCGTTGAATGGTACGCGCACAAAGCCCGCCACCAGGGGCTCGAATCCCGCTTGCACCTTGCGATTGCCAGTGGCTGAAAGCGTCGCCAGTGTGCGGCCGTGAAATGCCTGCTCCATGACGATAATCGACGGCGACTCGACCCCGTTCTTATGGCCATGTAGGCGTGCCAACTTGATCGCCGCTTCATTGGCTTCGCAACCGGAGTTGCAAAAAAATACGTTATCCATCCCGCTGATCGCAGCAAGTTTGTCGGCCAGTTTCTCTTGAGGGCCAATGCGATACAGATTGGAGGTGTGAATGACATTACCAATCTGCTCGGTGAGGGCGCGTACCAATTTCGGATGCGCATGACCAAGGGTGCTGACGGCAATTCCCGCCAACGCATCCAAATAACGTTTGCCCGATTCGTCCCATAGCCATGAACCCTCGCCACGCACGAAGGCAATTGGCAATCTGCTATAGGTATTCATTACATGAGACATAACGCATTCCTAAATATCGATGTTGAGTTCGCGAAGTACGCCACGTTCGCCGGACGCCGCTACGAGCCATGGTATTGAGCGCCGCCGCTACTGCCATCCGTTCGCGTGTTTGTTGATCGCGATCCACACGTTACCGTGGCATAGGCTGCAAAACGCAACGGTGGCCTGGGCCACCGTGTGCAATAATCGAAAACTATAGAAAACCTGAATTATTCCAATATCTTAGCATAGCCGAATCGCCATATGGGTGGATCGCTTACGGTGTTCAATCAAAAGGGTGGGGTAGGCAAAACCACCACGGCACTGAATTTGGCCGCCGCGATGGCGCGACGCGGATTGCACCCTCTGATGATCGACCTGGATCCTCAGGCACACCTGTCTTCAATCCTTGGTCAATCTGGTAATGGCGCGAGCAGCATGTTCGCTTTTTTTTCCGAAGAAAAAAAATTGTCGAGTCTCATGCGGCCGATTACTTTTGGTGGCAATAGCTCTAACGGTTCCGGCGACCTACTCCCTGCTCACGCGGAATTACTCAAAGTCGATACGCTGTTTGGCAAGGGGCCCAACGTACTTAACCGCCTTCGCATTGGCGTCGAAGAAAATTTTCAAACGCAGGGCACTCGACCGGTGATGATTGATTGTTGCCCGATGTTGGGCGTGTTGTCCTTGTCCGGGGTATTCGCCAGCGAACGCGTGTTGATACCCATTTCCACCGATTTTCTGGCGCTGAAAGGGGCGCTGCATTTGGAGACCACGCTTGGTGCTCTGGAGCATGTCCTCAAACGGCGTGTCGAGCGCCGTTATGTGCTTACGCGGTTCGACGCGCGGCGGCGCATGTCGCACGATATTGCCGCGCAATTGGATGCGCGATTTGGCGCCGAACTTTGTCGCACGCGCGTGGCCGAGAATGTCGCCGTGGCGGAAAGTCCCTCTGTGGGGAAAGATATTTTTTCGCATGCGCCGCAAAGCCGTGGCGCCGCTGATTACCAGGCTTTGCTCGACGAATTGACCGGTAGCGGATTTCTGACTATTTGAAAAGCTTCATTGGTTTCGCAGGCGGTTTCCGCCCAACGAGAATTTTCCCTGGCGCTATTTTGCGATGATCGAGACCAGGTCTTCGAAACTCATCGAATCCGGGCGTCGTCCCGAATGCAGGATTACGCATTCGAGAATCTGGCAATGCTGGTACATCTGCCGGATTTTCCTTTCCGCCTCAGCCTCGTCGCGGCCGTGTATGGACAGGTTCTCCACCAGCAAACCGTGACGCGTCCGAATGCGGAAACCGAATTTCAAGGTTGATGCTTGAGGTGAGGGAAATGTCGCGGACACAGGGGTTCTCGCAATAAAAACGAAGGATGGATAATCAAGGGGTTATGGAAGATATAGCATCAGCATATCAACTAGGCGGTATAAAGTCATGGTTTTTGTGCACTTTTTGCGGTGATTTGAGCAATCAGTATGTAATGTGATGACATATTGGGGCGGTATAATAGGTCAGTAAAAACGTAAAATCTGCGTAAAATCAGTACCCTGGCTAACCCTCGGTGCGATGATTGCGAGCGCTGGTATAGAGTTTTGAATAGCAGCGTATTGATTGAATATCCGCGTATTGAATAACCGCGTATTGAATATCCATTTTGATTAGCATTACAACCAGTCAGCCGAGAACTCACCCCATGTCGGAACAAGTCGATGAATTTGTCATTAAGGGTTTGACCCAGGAAGGCAAACCCTTTCGTCCCAGCGATTGGGCGGAGCGGCTATGTGGTGTGATGTCAGCATTTGGCAGTGACGGACGCATGCAGTATTCGCCCTACGTTTATCCGATTACCGCCGCAGGGCTCAAGTGTGTTGTGGTCGACATCGAGCTAGAGGGAATCGAGCCCATGGCCTACAATTTCCTGGTTAATTTCGCCAAGGAGAACGAATTGCAGGTGCGGCCTGGACGTATCGTGAAACGCGAAGGCTCAGAGGCGGAAAAGGCGCCCGACGAAGCGGCACCGATTGCTTAAGATGCGAAGGCAGGCTGCGTTTGAGGCCGGCCTGCATGGAGAAACAAAAAAGCGGACGTCATTCGACGTCCGCTTTTTTAAGATCGGGTAGAAGCGTGGCCTACGCTGCCAGCGCCTTCAGATGCCCCGCCAACTGGCTTTTGTGCCGAGCTGCTTTGTTTTTGTGAATGATATCTTTGTCGGCGATTCGGTCGATCACGCTCATGGTGTCGCGAAACACTTTTTGAGCGGCGGTTTTATCACCCGCCTCGATTGCTTTACGCGCATTCTTGATGGCGGTACGCAATTCTGAGCGTTGCGCGACATTGCGCGCGCGCCGATGAGTCGATTGTCTTGCCGCCTTGCGCGCGCTATTGGTATTCGCCATGTCTAGAAGCCTGAAAAGGAAGGGCGGCATTGTAATTGCCAGACGAGAGGAAAGCAAGGCAAGAAGACTACGATAAACTCCTCAAATGGCCCGAGGCAGCGCCATTTAAGGGCCCGAAGCAGCGCCATTTAAGGCCCTATCCAAGGTAAAAGAGTCCTGCGAATTTGCGAAATGCCCACCCAGCGTTGGCGGTGGGGTCGATGAGAAGGCAGATAGTCATTTATTCGCTGGCGAAATATTTCCTATGAATCTGGTGAAATCGCTGGCCACAGTCAGCGGCATGACCATGATTTCCCGAATTCTGGGGTTTGTTCGCGATCTGCTGATCGCGCGGCTTTTTGGCGCCGGTGCGGCTACCGATGCGTTTTTCGTGGCGTTCAGGATACCCAATCTATTGCGGCGCTTATTCGCCGAAGGCGCGTTTTCCCAAGCTTTTGTGCCGGTGTTATCCCATTATCGGGTCACAGAAGGCGATCAAGGCACGCGTTTGCTGGTTGATCGGGTTGCCAGCCTTTTGACGGTTTGTTTGATCGGGGTGAGTGTTCTCGGCGTGTTGTTGGCGCCAGTCATCATTTACGTCAGCGCGCCGGGTTTCTCCGCCAATACGCAAAAATTTGATCTGACGGTAGCGATGCTGCGCGTCACTTTCCCCTACATTGTTTTCATTTCCTTGGTGTCGCTGGCGGGGGGGATTCTCAACACCTGGAGCCGCTTCGCGATTCCCGCGTTGACGCCATCGTTACTGAATCTGTCTTTTATTTTTGCCGCTTTATTCGCCGCGCCTTATTTTGATCCGCCCATCATGGTGCTTGCCTGGGCGGTGTTTGCCGGCGGCGTGGCGCAACTGGTGTTTCAGATTTCCGCCTTGGCAAGTATCGGCATGCTGCCGCGTCCGCGTTTTGATTGGAACGACGCAGGCGTCAAACGCATTTTGCGGCTGATGGGCCCGGCCATCTTGGGCGTATCGGTGGCGCAAATCAGTTTGTTGATCAATACCATTTTTGCTTCGTTCTTAGCCGACGGCAGCGTTTCCTGGTTGTACTACGCTGATCGTTTGATGGAATTCCCCACGGGCTTGCTGGGGGTGGCCTTGGGAACGGTGCTGTTGCCCAGCCTTTCCAAAAGTTTTGCTTCGGGCAATCTCGAAGAGTATTCGCGTTTGCTCGATTGGGGCCTGCGTTTGACTCTGATGTTGGCCTTGCCCGCCGCCGTGGCCCTGGCTGTGTTGGCTGTGCCTTTGGTCAGTACCCTATTCCACTACGGCGCGTTTTCGGCGCATGACGTGCAGATGACCTGCCAAGCGCTCACTGCCTATGCCATAGGGCTGTTGGGATTGATTCTGGTTAAAGTTCTCGCGCCGAGTTTCTATGCTCGCCAAGATGTCGTCACACCCATGCGCATTGCCATCATTGCGCTCGCGACCACGCAAATATTGAACTGGGTATTTATCGATACCCTCGCCCACGCTGGCTTGGCACTGGCTATTTCCGTGGGCGCTTGCCTGAACGCGGCGCTGTTGTATCGCCGACTTCGCATGGAGAAGATTTTTCATCCGCAACCCGGATGGCCCTCGTTTATGATGAAGGTATTGGTGGCGGTGGTGGCGATGGCGCTGATATTGCACTTTCTTTCCGGAAGCTTTTCTTGGTGGATGGCGACTGCGGGCGCGTTGCGGGCCGGCGCGTTATGTGCCTTGGTGGGTTTGGGCGCGGGGGTTTATTTCGCGACCCTATTCCTCTTGGGATTTCGTCCGCGCGATTTTTCAAGGAGCTCGACGTGAATCAGGGTTTGAATCGCTTCGCCGAGTTGGTCTCCAAGGAAAACTTCAGCCTCGCCGAGGCGAGCCTGTTGATCGCGCAGGATATTTACACCGATCTCGATGTTGATCGTTACCTGGGACGGCTCGATGAAATGGCCGAGACGGTGCGCGCGCGCGTGGCGGGCGACGCTTTTGCCGAGCAGAAAATTCTCGCCATGAATCACCATCTGTTTCGTGAACAGCAATACCTGGGAAACATCGACGATTACTACGACCCGCGCAACAGTTACTTAAATGAAGTGATTGATCGTCACACCGGTATTCCGATTACTTTATCGATTCTGTATATGGAGATTGGCCGGCGCCTCGGCCTGCCGCTTCATGGGGTGTCGTTCCCAGGGCATTTCCTGGTGAAGCTCAAAGTAAAACGCGGCCTGATGGTGCTGGACCCCTTCATCGGTGGTGAGACGCAAACTGAGGCCGATTTGCGTCAACGTCTGGCACAGGTGTTGCCCGAGACAGAAGCGCAAAAGGCGCCAATCCATCGTTATTTGGAACCCGCCAGTCCCCGGCAAATCATTGCCCGCATGCTGCGCAACCTCAAAAACATCTACATGAAAGCGGACAAGCTCGACCAAGCGCTGGATGTGATGCAGCGCATGTTGCTGCTGTTGCCCGAGTCGGTGGAGGAATTACGCGACCGTGGGCTGCTCTACCAACGCCTGGAATGTTTTCGACCGGCGCTATCCGATCTGCAAAACTATCTGCGGCGCGCGCCAACTGCGCATGACGGCGTAGAAATTCGCGACCGCATCGACGTGTTGAAACTGGCGTGTTCGCGGCTTAACTAAAATATTTAACAGTTCCGGGATAGTTGAACGTTTCAAGTAACATCGCGTGGACCCGCTACGCGTGGAAGGCAATTCAGAGGTCTCTACAGTAACGCCGCTGGGTTACTTGTCCGGATGGCCTTGGCGTGCTTTTCCCCTATATAATTCAAAGCCTTGCGGTGATTATTCGCCGCTGCCGGCGGTTTGACGCGCCGTTTTTTAATTGCTTTTACCCATCGAACTTTTCCATGCGCGTTACTCGCGGCGCATCGCGCGCCGGACAATCGCCGGTTGTTTTGACCATCGGCAACTTTGACGGCGTTCACTCCGGTCATCAGGCTATCCTCGCGAAGC
>JBJXEY010000473.1:0-14017 GCA_046153355.1 Burkholderiales bacterium | reverse complement strand
CCCCGGCTCCATAGCATAGACTTTGCGTCACTTTGGATGACCGAGACCTAGGCCGGCAACGGGTGGGTCAAACATTGGCCCGACGTCTCGATCATACAAGCGCGCCGACAAGTTAAAGGCAGAATTTTATGGCTCCGGCGATCCCAGAGCCCTCCAAACAAGTCCCAATCCATCGTTCATGAACAAACCAAACACGATGTAGCAAGCCCAAAAAAGCTTAAGACTTGTGCTGCCCGCGCGCGCGGGAGAATAAAACAATGAAGCGCATGTTATTTAATGCAACCCAGGCCGAAGAACTCCGGGTTGCCATAGTCGATGGACAGAAACTACTGGACCTCGACATTGAATCGGCCGGTAAAGAACAGAAAAAAAGCAATATTTACAAAGGCATCGTCACTCGGGTCGAACCGAGTCTTGAAGCCGCATTCATCGATTACGGCACCGACCGTCACGGTTTTCTCCCCTTCAAGGAAATTGCCCGCGCCTATTTCAAGCAAGGCGTGGATGTGGGTCGTGCTCGCATTCAAGATGCCATCCACGAAGGCCAAGAACTAATCGTTCAAGTGGAAAAGGACGAACGCGGCAATAAAGGCGCCGCGCTCACCACCTTCATCAGCCTAGCGGGTCGCTATCTGGTGTTGATGCCGAATAACCCTCGTGGTGGCGGCGTGTCGCGGCGTGTCGAGGGCGAAGATCGCCACGAACTGCGTGAAACCATGGATAAGCTGGAGTTTCCGCAGGGCATGAGCATCATTGCCCGTACCGCGGGAATTGGTCGCGCCCAGGAAGAATTGCAATGGGATTTGAATTACCTACTCAAGGTTTGGGAGGCCATCGAAGGCGCCGCTCAAACCCAACGTGACGATAACGGCAAGGTGCAAAATCCCGCGCCCTACTTGATTTATTTGGAATCAAATCTCGTAGTTCGCGCCATCCGCGACTACTTTCACGACGAGATTGGCGAAATCCTCATTGATACCGAGGATATCTACGATCAAGCCTGCGCCTTCATGTCGGCGGTGATGCCCAACAAGGTGCAATTGGTCAAGCATTACAAGGACGACGTTCCCTTGTTCTCGCGTTTTCAAATCGAACACCAGATTGAAACCGCCTATTCGCGCCAGGTTTCGCTGCCTTCGGGCGGCGCGGTGGTAATTGACCATACCGAAGCTTTGGTGGCGATCGACGTCAATTCGGCACGCGCCACACGCGGCGGCGATATCGAAGAAACCGCGTTTCGCACCAACATGGAAGCCGCCGAAGAAGCCGCGCGTCAATTGCGCCTGCGCGATCTGGGTGGCTTGATCGTGATCGATTTCATCGACATGGAAAACCAACGCAACCAGCGCGAAGTCGAAAATCGCCTGCGCGACTCGATGCGTTACGACCGCGCCCGCGTGCAATTGGGCAAGATTTCCCGCTTTGGTTTGATGGAATTGTCACGCCAACGCCTGCGTCCATCCCTTGGGGAAACCGCGCACCAGCCCTGCCCGCGTTGCAGCGGCACGGGCTTTATCCGCGGGACGGAATCCACGGCGCTGCATGTGCTGCGTATCATTCAAGAAGAAGCGATGAAGGAGAACAGCGCCGCTATTCACGTCCAAGTACCGGTGGATGTGGCGACCTTCTTGCTAAATGAAAAGCGTATCGATATTGCCGCAGTGGAATCGCGCCTCAAGGTCAATGTGATCCTGATTCCGAATATCCATCTCGAAACACCAAATTACAAGATGACGCGCCTGCGCCATGATGATTTGAATCATGAAGGCATACAACCGGCCTCCTACAACATGGTGGATGTGCCCGCTGACGCCGAACATCAGCCGGCGTCGGCAGAAGCCAAGCCGGCGAAACCGCAAGCGGCTGTACAAAACGTCACTCCCGAAGCACCTGCACCCGCGCCTGTAGCCAAACCAGAACCAACGCCCGTAGCCGCTCCAAGCGCCGTGCCTAATGCGAATGGATCGGGGATTATTGGTCGGATACTGGGCTGGTTCCGCGCCCCGCCGCCGCCAGCCACAGTACGTGACGACTCCGCCACGGCCAACCAGCCAAGGCACGAAGGACATAGGGAGCGCGACAACAACGAGAACCGCGGGCGCGGTCAACAGCGCAGTGGCCGTGGCGGTGGCCAGGATCGCGGCGATGGCCGTGGCGGCCCACGCGGTGAGCGTAATCGGCCCGGACAACCGCGTGGAGATCGTCCTGAACGTGGCAATGCTCCCCGTCAAGGCGACAGACCTCGTGAGGACCGCTCAGATCGGGGACCTCGACCAGAAGGCGCACCAAGCGCCCCCCGTCAGGAGGGTCGCCAAGAAGGGCGCAATGAAGGACGTCCAGAGGGGCGCCGTGATGGACGCAATGGCCGCCGTCGCGATGGCGAACGGCGTGATGGCGAACAACATGGCGCTGAACCGCAGAATCCAATCGAGCAAGGGCAGGCGATGGTTGCTGCGTATCAGTCAGGCAATACGCCGCAAAACGGCGATCAGCGACCGCCTCGGCCTGAGGGCGAACGCGGCGGACGTCGCCGTGGCGGCCGCAATCGCAACCGCGATGGACGCCCGGGCATGGATCGTGACGCGCAACAAACCAACGAGTCGGAAACGCCTCGCAGCCATGAGCCTGAAGAACCAAGGATATTGCCCGCGCCTATTTCAATAGCGCAAGCCATGGCTCCTGTTACACCGAGAAATTCGCTCACGGCCGATGCACAGCCCGTATCTCTTCCACATTCGGAACCGCAAGCTGCTCAACAAGCCGAATCGCAAACCGTAATTGTCTCGGCCCCTCCAGCCCAAGCCGTCCAGGTATCGGTCGAAGTTCAGCCTGCGGTGAAAGCAGAGATCGTCGAGCCCGCACCCGTGGTTGAAAAGGTGGATCTTGCGCAGGTTCTGCAATCCAGCGGCCTAAAGCTGGTTGAGACTCGATTCAAAGTTGAAATCGCGCCGGAATCAGAATTTGTACCGGCCAAACGCGAACGCCGTCCGCCTCCCTCGTCCATGAGCGAACCGTTGGTGCAGGTCGAAACCGGTGGTCGTAGCGGCGCGCAACCGCCGGCTTGAAGATTGCCTCCAGCCCCGATGCGAAAAGCTTCGCATCGGGACGCGCCCCAGTCCGCCGCATTGGGGAATGTTCTTCCGCGCTAAAGTGTTAGCCCGTGTATTGGAATCTCGATATCGAAGGCTCGTTTAACCTAAGTCTCGTTTAATATCACTGGAGGAATTGCGATGCGGAAAACTACTCTTAGTCTCATGCTGGCGATGTTTGCCTTGTCTAGCGTAAGTGCAATCGCGCAACAAAAGAACGTCAACATTCGCGGCACCGTCACGGCCTTCGATGGCAAAGTGATTTCGGTGAATTCCCGGGAAGGTGGCGCGGTACGCGTGGAACTTCCCGATAACGTCGCGGTAGCCGGCACCAAGGCCATTACCATGGCCGATATCAAACCAGGTATGCCGCTAGGCGTGACCACCGTTAAGCGTGCCGACGGCGAAACCGTGGCAATCGACGTACGACCCATCCCGCCCACTGCGGCCCTGGGTTTGTCGCCCTTTGACCTGCAGCCAGGTTCCACCATGAACAATGGCCTGCTTGAAGGTCAAGCGCAGTCCTCAAGCGGTACCGAAATCACTTTGAATTACAAAAACGGCATGGTTAAGGTGTTAGTGCCTGCAGGTACCCCGATGTCGCAAGCCATTCCCGGCAATCGCAACGACATCAAAGCCGGCGAAACTATTTTTATTGCCGCAAGAGTTGAGCCCGACGGAAAATTTGTCGCCGCTCGCGTTCAGGTGAGCACTAACGGCGTCAAACCGACGCAGTAATCGCGAACTGAAACAAACATTGCAAAAGGGGCCCGCCGGGCCCTATTTTTATTCGCTCGCTGGTTATTCGCTCGCTTGTTATTCACTTGCTCGTTATTCACTTACGCATTTTTATTCGATTACGCGTTTCGCTATCGCGTTCTCCGGCGACGCGCCAAAGAAGTTTTTTCTCAACGTCGCCAGTCGATCCCGCGCCTGCGCGGCTTTCTCGAACTCCAAATTACGCGCGTGTTCCAGCATTTGTTTTTCCATCTGGCGAATTTCGCGCGCCATGTCCTTCTCCGACATGGTTTCATAACGTGCCTGATCCTGCGCCGCGCGCAGCTCCAACTGCGCGGACTCATGATCGTAGACGCCCTCGATCATGTCACGCACGCCCTTGATGATGCCCTTGGGCGTGATGTCGTGAAGCACATTGAATTCCACTTGTCGGCTACGCCGCCGGTCAGTTTCACCAATGGCTTTTTTCATCGAATCAGTCATGCGATCGGCGTAGAGAATGGCTTTGCCATTGATATGCCTTGCCGCCCGGCCGATGGTTTGAATTAACGCTCTCTCGGAGCGCAAAAATCCTTCCTTATCGGCGTCCAGAATCGCGACTAGCGAAACCTCCGGCAAATCCAAACCTTCGCGCAGTAAATTAATGCCGACCAACACATCGAATACTCCCAGGCGCAAGTCGCGAATGATTTCCACGCGCTCCACGGTATCCACTTCCGAGTGCAGATAACGAACTTTCGTGCCGTGTTCGGAGAGATATTCGGTCAGTTCTTCGGACATGCGCTTAGTGAGCGTGGTCACCAGTACCCGCTCTTTTTTTGCCACGCGCAAGCTAATCTCGGACATCAAATCGTCCACCTGCGTTGAGGCTGGCCGCACTTCCAGCTCCGGATCGATCAACCCAGTGGGCCTCACCAATTGCTCCACGACTTGGCCCGAGTGCTGCTGTTCGTAATTCGCGGGGGTCGCCGAAGTAAATATGGTTTGACGCATGACCTTTTCGAACTCTTCGAAGCGCAATGGCCGATTATCCAAAGCCGAAGGCAGACGAAAGCCAAAATTCACCAGGTTTTCTTTGCGCGAGCGATCACCTTTGTACATCCCACCCAACTGGCCAATGGTGACGTGGCTCTCGTCGATGATCATCAAGGCTTTGGGCGGCAGGTAATCGATCAGCGTCGGCGGCGGTTCACCGGGGTGGCGGCCAGAGAGGTGGCGCGAATAGTTTTCAATGCCCTTACAAAAACCCAGTTCCACCAGCATTTCCAGATCGAATCGTGTGCGCTGTTCGATGCGCTGCGCTTCCACCAGCTTGCCCGCATCCTGAAAAAACTTGATGCGTTCGGCCAATTCAATTTTTATCGCCTCGATGGCGCGCAATGTCGTTTCGCGTGGCGTGACATAGTGACTCGATGGATAAACCGTGAAGCGCGGCACGCGCTGATGCGCATGTCCGGTGAGAGGATCGAACAGCGTCAGGCTCTCCACTTCGTCATCGAACAACTCCAGACGCAACGCAGTTTCGGAATTTTCCGCGGGAAATACATCGATCACATCGCCGCGAACCCTGAATGTGCCGCGGCGGAAATCCATGTCGTTGCGTTCGTACTGCATTGCGGCAAGGCGCGCGATCACATCGCGCTGCGCATATTTTTCTTTCTCGCGCAGGTGCAAAATCATGCCGTGATAGTCGACGGGGTCGCCAATACCGTAAATGCAGGAAACGGTGGCGACGATGATCGTATCCTCGCGCTCCAGTAGCGATTTGGTGGCTGACAAACGCATCTGCTCGATGTGCTCGTTGATCGAAGAGTCTTTTTCGATAAAAAGATCTCTCGATGGCACATAGGCTTCGGGCTGGTAATAGTCGTAATAGGAGACAAAATACTCCACCGCATTCTCCGGAAAAAACTCGCGGAACTCGCTGTACAACTGGGCGGCAAGCGTTTTATTCGGTGCGAGCACCAGTGCGGGGCGCCCCAGGCTGGCGATCACATTGGCCATGGTAAAGGTCTGACCCGAGCCGGTTACGCCAAGCAGGGTTTGGTAGGACAGGCCATCACCAATACCTTCGAGCAGTTTTTCAATTGCCTGCGGCTGGTCGCCAGCGGGCTTGAAATCCTGGTGTAGTTTGTATGGGCTGTTGGGGAAAGTGATTGGCACGGGTACAATAACGCTCTAGTGTGCACTGCAACAAACCTCACATCCTAACACCATGAATGCCTCAAACACACCCTCCCCGCTTGCCGCCGTTCCCATGGCCCCAAAAGACCCGATTCTTGGGGTCACCGAAACTTATGTTGCCGATACCAATCCTAATAAAGTGAATCTTGGTGTTGGCATTTATTACGATGACGATGGCAAAGTGCCGGTACTGGAGTGCGTGCGGCGAGCCGAGCGCCAACTGGTGGAAACGGCGGCGCCACGCGCCTACCTGCCTATCGATGGCCTCGCCGCCTACGATAGCGCGGTGCAAACGCTGGTATTTGGCGCCAACTGCGCGGCGATCAAAGAAAAACGTATCGTTACCGTACAGGCCTTGGGCGGCACCGGCGGCCTAAAGCTCGGCGCGGATTTTCTGCGGCGCATCGCACCCGAGGCGCAGGTTTGGATCAGCGACCCCAGTTGGGAAAATCACAAGGCATTGTTTGAAGGCGCTGGATTTACCGTCAATAGCTACCCTTATTACGATGCCACCAGCCATGGCCTGAATTTCAAGGGCATGATCGATTCGTTGCGCACGCTTCCAGCCGGGTCGATCGTGGTGTTGCATGTTTGCTGTCACAACCCCACTGGCGCCGATATTGCTTCCGCGCAGTGGCAGGAGGTCATCGCTGCGGTACGTTCGCGCGGCCTGGTGCCATTTTTGGACATCGCCTATCAAGGATTTGCCGACAGTATCGATGAGGATAATCTGGGTGTGCGTTTATTCGCCGAATCCAACGGTCCGATTTTTGTTTCCAGCTCGTTCTCCAAGTCCCTGTCGCTCTACGGCGAGCGCGTTGGTGCTCTCTCGATCGTCGCGGAAAGCGCCGATGAAGCGGCGCGCGCACTCTCGCAATTGAAACGGGTAATCCGCACCAACTATTCCAACCCGCCCACACACGGCGGGAAGGCGGTCGCGGCAGTCTTGGCATCGCCGGAATTACGCGACCTGTGGGTCAAAGAGCTGGGCATGATGCGCGATCGCATTCGCGCTATGCGAGAACAATTTGTCGCCAAGTTGAAGGTGAAGGCGCCAAAATCCGATTTCAGTTTTGTTATCCAGCAGCGCGGCATGTTTTCCTATTCGGGCTTAACCAAGCCACAAGTTGACCAGTTACGCGAGAAATATTCGGTGTACGCCATCGACACCGGCCGAATTTGCGTTGCCGCGCTTAATTCGAAGAATATCGATTACGTGGTCGATGCGGTGGCTAACGTTATCGCTTAAGGTTCCGCGTTCCCAAAATAGCGCATCCGCTTGAATTTTTGGGGTTTCCAGGCGGTTTGCATTGACCTTTTGAGCGAGATTCTGTAAAATTTGCGGTTCACGCTACGGCATTTAAAATGCTTCTGCGTGATTCGCTGGTCAACCCATTCCCCGATAGCTCAGCTGGTAGAGCGACGGACTGTTAATCCGCAGGTCCCAGGTTCGAGCCCTGGTCGGGGAGCCAATAGATTCAATGACTTATATGAATTTGTCATTCGAAAAACACGGTCCCCACGATCGTATTGGCACAAAAATAACTGGCTATTTCAAGTCAGCGGCCGGCACCACTCCACCCTTTGCAAGGAGTTTGTGACATGTATGACGCCCCCATTCTTCAACACCTGAAGAAAAACGGCCAGCAACTGGACCACGAAATAGCCGCCGCGACGGGAATTCCGTTGAAAAAGGTCAGGCTTTCCTTGTCGGATCTGTCGGCGCGCGGAGAAATCTCGCGTTGCAGCGTGACTCAGTTTCCCAACGGCAAGCCTGTTGAGGGGTTTCTTTGCCGCATTGCGGGCACTATTCCGCCGAAGACCCCTGGGCGCAAACCTGGTAGCTAAAGACAGCTAAAAAAGACCGCGCCGCCAACAATTTCAGGCGGCTGCGGCAATCATCCGCAGCCGATGCATCGGCACCTCGATGCCATCGAGGTTCGGTAGGCAGATATAAAAAAACTCGCTTGAGTCAATCGCGTGTATGGGCATCGCTTCGCCCCTGCTCAATTGGATCGCCGACTCGGCATGCCATGGCTCGCCCCCGGCCTCGCCCTTGCCCCGCAACGCGAAATAGAGGGTGTCCGTCGGTAATTTGCTTGCGGTAACACCGGCATCCAGCCGCACCAAGCCCACCTTGACCTCGCGCTCGCTAAACGAGCCGAGTCGCTTGAACGCGACGCCGGATTCGTCAGCGGAGTTCTGCCAGGCAAAATTTTCCGGGCGCATGAACACTGGTTTTTCGTAACGGGGCTTGGGATATTTCAATTCGCATTGACGCGATTCCTCCCACACTGCCTCGTAGCCATCCTTATTGTGCTTTTTGCCTTGGGTATCGTGCCAAGTGTAGATGCCATCGTGAAAGGTCCCTCGTTGGGCAAGTGACTCGAGACCTTCGGCGTATTCGTCATGCGACATATACCCGCTGCCACTCGCACCGCCGAACTGCAATAACAGAATCACGCTGCCATCCCCAGAGCGAGACGGTCCATAGAACGCTCCTTCGGGAAAATAGCCCACCGTACCCTCGGTCATCTTGCCATCGCGTTCGTAATCGAACTCGCCGCGCAATTGAAAGCGGATCTGTTCAAAATTATGGCGATGGCGCGGCGTGTGATAGTCGGATTGCGTCGATCCAAGAGTAAAAAAGAAGTTCCCGGCGGTACCCGGCGTGCCAACCATCAGGCGAACCACTTCGAGCGAACCTGGGCGCACGCGCTTGCGCTCCGCGCCAATCGGTTTGATGTCTTCCTTGCGAACGACTTTCATCTCGAGCCCTCCTCCATAATGAACATTGAAATCGAATCGACTTAGATTTTTTGCGCAAGCAACGGGAAGATCCTACTCCGGTTGAATCCCGGCCGTTTTCATGACTCTTGCCGCCAGCGCGATGTTCTGACGAATGAACTCCGCATATTGCTCTGGCCCTTTGGTGACAATGGTAATCCCCACGTCATCGAGCTTTCTCACCACTTCGGGCATGCGCGCGCCGCGCATTAGCGCGTCAGACAATCGTTTCACAATCGCGGGTGGCATATTTGCCGGTCCGAAAAATCCAAACCACCCCGGCGGAATCTCGAACCCAGGCAACACCTCGGCGATGGTTTGCACTTTCGGCATGCGCTCGTAACGTTTCTCCTGCCCCATGGCGACGATGCGAATCTTGCCGGCATCCACCATGGGGGTGAAGCTACTCATGGTGGTGAAAGACATGTACACCCTGCCACCAATCAGGTCGGGCATGGATTGCGTGCCGCCTTTGTACGGCACATGCAACATTTGCACATTGGCTAGTTGTTCAATCAACACGCCCGCAAGATGCCCGGTTGTCCCGATACCAGTACTGGCATAAGACACTTTTCCTGGATTGCGCTTGGCATACTCAATCACCTCGCCCAGCGTCGCTGCCGGGAACAACATGCTTCCGGCCAAAGCGTAAGTTGTCTCGCCCACCTGTGCCAAGGGTGTCAGATCGCGTTGCGGATCGTACGGATTGTTTTTCACCAGGAAAGGGCGCAACACGATGTTTTGCGCCGTAGCGTACAGGATGGTGTACCCATCCGGCGTGGCCTTTACCGTATTCACCACCGCCACCGCGCCACCCGCGGCGCTTTGCGATTCGGATAACAGCGGCACGCCGAGGATGATTGCCGCTTGGTCGGAGATCATGCGCGCGGTGTTTTCTCCTCCGCCCGAGACGGCAATAAGGTTGCGGATCGGCTTGGAGGGAAAGGCTTGCGCAAGACCCTCGATCGAAAACCCAAGTGACAGCAACGCTGCCGCAAAAACAATTGGTGATTTCCCCATGGTAGATCTCCTCCTTGGCGCAATCTTAGTGTACTTTTCCCAATTGCCTAAAACATGCACGGATGCAACGTCGAGTTCAACGCATGCGGACGCTACCAGGCATTCATCATTTGACCGCGCAAAAACCCGCAAAACCCTAGGTGCACCATGGCGCACGACATTTCCCAATTTTTGATTAGCGAAGCCCGCGCCATTGATATCGCGCGCCTTCCTGCTGACGTTATCGACGTTGCCAGTCAAAGCGTCCTCGATTGGTTCGGCGTGACCATCGCCGGCGCGTGCGAGCCGCTGGTTTTGAAATTACTGGATGAAGCGCGCTATCAAGGCGGGCATCCCTTGTGTACCCTAGTCGGACACAACGAGCGCACTTCGCCCGCATTTGCCGCGCTCATCAACGGCGCCGCCGCGGACGCCGCCGATTTTTCCGATGTGCATCTGGCCCTGCACGGCCACCCAACCGCAGCTGTAGTCGCCGCGGCGCTCGCGGTGGCCGAAGCGCGCGGCGCCAACGGCGCGCAATTTCTCGCTGCGGTCATCGCGGGCATCGAACTCGAATGCCGCATTGGCCTCTTGATCCAACCCGAGTCCTACCAACAAACCGGCTTCCACCCCACCGGACCGGTGGTGCATTTCGGCGCCACCGCCGCCGCGGCGCATTTAATGGGCCTGAATGAAACGCAGTGGGAACATGCTCTGGGCATCGCCGCCACGCAAGCCGCGGGCCTGAAGGCCTCCGCCGGTTCCATGTGTAAGCCTACTCATTGCGGCTTTGCTGCCATGCACGGTGTTATGGGAGCGAGCCTCGCCTCGCGCGGATTTACTTCTGGCAAGCATGCCATCGATGGCCCGGTGGGATTCGCGGTAGCGCACAGCCCGGCGCAGCATCATGAACAGGTGTTGTCCTCAACGGGTCGCTTTCTTATTCTTGACACCCAGGTCAAACGCCACGCGGCATGCGCACTGACTCACGGCACCATTGAGAATATGCTGAAGCTTCGACGCGACGGTGTGACGGCGGACAGAGTCAAAAAAATAGAAATCGAAGTCACAAGCGGCCACTTGAACGTCGTCGGTCATCGCCAACCTGAAACCGATCTTCAAGCCAAATTCAGCCTGTGGGCCACCGCGGCATTGGCGTTACTCGGTGAAGATACCGGCAACGTCGAGACGTTCTCGGCAGAAAACATTCAGCGCCCAGAATTGCGCGCGCTGATGAGTCGCATCGAAGTGCGGGAACGTCCAGACCTCGATTTCAGCGTGGCGATAGCCTCAGTAGAGTTGGCCAACGGTCACCGCGTCTTTGCAACCACTGATACCAGTGAGCCCGAGCGCGACCTGGAATTACGACGCCGTCAGGTCATCGCAAAATTCAATTCCCTGGTGACGCCGGCCCTCCGACCAGGCGACGCGTCCGAATTGCAGAACTGTGTCTTCGACATGCAACGAGCCGCGTCGCTGGCGTCCATACTGCGGCTGTCAGAGATCTCGCATTAAACCGGTGAAAATCCTATTCATAGATGATATTTTTGCTGTAATGCACACTGTATATAGGTTGTAGCTTTTGAATTAATTAAATAACGCCGCTCACACTTCGGCAACAATGTAATTGCGCAGCACACCAATACCGGTAATCTCAACCTCCACGGTATCCCCCACCTTCATGTTTTGCGGCGCGCCGTCGGTGCCCATCCACATCACATCGCCCGTCTGGATGGTGCAATAGCGGCTGGTTTCGCTAATAAATGTTTCGGTGTCGAAAATCATATCGCCGGTGTTAAAGCTATCCACCACCGCTCCGTTGATGCGAACCGTGGTGCGCATGTCGCGCGGATTCAAACCGGTGACGATCCATGGCCCCATGGGCTTAAACGTATCCGCGTTTTTCCCCCGCCAGAAGGTGCGGTCGCCGCGTTGCCAGGTGCGCTCGCTGACATCGTTGCCGATGGTCCAGCCCAGCACGTAATCCAAGGCTTTTTCCTTGGGGATGTGTTTGCCGGTCTTGCCGAATACCGCCACCAGTTCGCCTTCGTACTGAAACAGTTCGCCTGAATCTTTTGGCTTGACGATATTGCCTTCGTGCTCCAGCAACGCATTGTTGGCGCGATAGCCGATCTCGGCCCGCGTCGGCAGCTTGGGTTCTTCGCCGCGCTTTTTCGCCATCTTGACGATGTGGTCGCTGTAGTTAACGCCGGCGCAGTAGAAGGTGCCCGGAATCACCGGCACCAGCAGCTTCACGGCACTCAGAGCCAATTGTTCCGCACTACGGCGATGCTCACCAAACGGGGTGCCCTCCACGGGAATCACGTTTTTACCCTCGACAATTCCATAACTGATTCGGCCATTGGCCTGAAAGCGGCACCAGATCATTTTTATCCTCTCGGTTTAAAGTCAATTCGCGATGTCAGTTCGAGGCGGGGATGGTACATTTCCGCAGCACCGGTCACAATAGATTTGGTGGGTTTGGTTTGGCATAAGCAAGCAAGGAGCGAGGCATGCCCAACATTACAGTCGAAGGCGGCATCGAACGATTTCTGGATTTCGATAACACCGGTGGCGAAGTCAAACGTATGCCGCTGAAAAATTTGCCCATCATCGACCTATCACCTTTTTCAAATGGCGCGGATCTCGTCACGCGTCAGCGAGTGGGCCGCGAAATTCGCGAGGCCTGCGTCAATATCGGTTTCTTCTACCTCACCGGACACGGCATTCCCAATGCCGAATTGGATGAGGTGATCGAATGGGGCCACCGTTTCTGGGCCTTGCCGCTCGAAGAGCGGATGAAACTGCAAAAGACGCCTGAATCACGTGGCCTGGGTTTTGTGCCATCAGGCGGCACCAATGCGGGTTACGACACTACCGTCGATACGCGTGAAGTGTTCTCCATGAGCCGGGAAGTCATGGAAAACGAACCCGAAGAAGGACGCCACGCCGCCGGTCGTACGCGCTGGCCATCCGAATTATTGCTCCCAGGCTACAAGGCATTCATCCAGGCGCATATCCAGAAGCGTCAACTTCTGACAAAACAGCTCCTTCAAGGATTCGCGCTGAGTCTGGAATTAGACGAGGATTATTTCGAGCCATCGCACCATTTTGTCGGGTGTAATCTTGTCTACAACTATTACCCGGCTACCGATCCAGCAAAAATGGGCCGCACCCAATGGGCCATCTCACCGCACACCGATTACGGCACGGTGACCTTGCTGTGGCAGGACAAGCTCGGTGGGCTGGAAGTACGCAATGCCGCAGGAGACTGGATTGCCGCGCCGCCCATAGATGGGGCGTTCGTGGTGAATATCGGCGACCTGTTTGCACGCTGGACCAACGACCTGTATTCCTCGAATCTTCATCGCGCCGTGAATTACAACTCGCGTGCACGCATCTCCGTGCCCTTCTTCGTCTATCCGCGCGCCAATTTCGAGGTCGAATGCCTTGCAACCTGCCAGAGCGCGGCGCGGCCTGCGCGCTATGAAAAGGTTCGTGCTGACACCTATGTGATGGCTTTGCTCGAACAATCGCGGCGTACCGGGCGCGCGGGCGTGTCGACACAGGCCGCGGAACGCATGAAAACTCAATAAGGAGTCCAGGATGCCAATCTTGTTTCGCTTGAGCCTGATTTCCGTCATTGGCGCATTCTTCGTTGGTTCGGCAATGGCGCAGCCCTATCCGCGCAAAGCCATCACCATGATTCTGCCGAATTTGCCTGGTGGTGCTTTCGATGCCGCGGCGCGCCCGTTGGCGCAAACACTGTCTCAATCGCTGGGACAGACAGTGGTGGTTGACAATCGCCCCACCGGAGGCGGAATCATAGGCGCGCAAGCCGCATCCCGTGCCCAAGCCGATGGGTACACCCTGCTTTTCACCGGTTCCGCGCAGATTTCGGTGTTTCCGTTTTTGCGCAAAGACCTGCCATACAACCCAGAGCGCGATTTTGTTGCGATCAGCCGGCTCGGTTTTCTTGACAGTTTTCTCATGGTGCATCCGTCGGTGCCAATGAATTCGCTGCGCGAATTGCTCGACGCGGCGCGGGCGAAACCGGAATCCATCACCTGGGGTAGCTACGGCGCTACCAGTGCATCGAATATGTATATTGAATGGCTGAAACGCGCCCGCAATATTGCCTTTTTCTCGGTACCTTATAAAACGGCTCCTCAGGCGTTTAACGCGGGAATCGCCGGTGAAGTGCAGGTCACCATTTATGG
>JBJXEY010000456.1:0-5416 GCA_046153355.1 Burkholderiales bacterium | reverse complement strand
CGCCGGCGTGTATGGCGCTATCCGGCCCAAGGGGCCTTTGGACTCTCCTGAAGAAGCCGGCGGAATCGCGCTTGAGACGCTGGTGTTTCAGCAACTGCGTGCAATCAACGATTACGCCGAGTTAGGTTACAGCCTTCACTATTGGCGCACCGTACTTGGCGAGGAGGTTGATTTTGTCCTGTACGGCGACCGCGGCATATGCGCTTTCGAAGTGAAATCGAGTTCGAGGCTAAGGGACGAAGATTTTCGCGGCTTGATTCGTTTTCGCGAAGACTATCCGGCGGCACGTTGCTACCTTCTATACCCTGGGACACGCCGCTCGCATGAGCGCGGCATCGAAGTGTTACCCCTTGCAGAAGCATTGCCGGAACTGACTAAGCTGTTGTAGCTTATTGCTTGATTAAATATCATCTGAACATGATATATTGTTAAGATGATATTTGGTTAAGAATGTGCAAAAGTATGACTTGGAAAGTCGTTCTGCACGACGAATTCGATTCCGAGTTCGTAAGCTTCTCCGAGGACGTTCAAGACAATCTCTTAGCAGCGGCAAAAGCGATACAAATCGCAGGGCCCAAAGCAGGCCGACCACATGTCGATACGCTGGCAGGCTCGAAGCACGCAAACATGAAGGAACTCAGATTCAACGCTCACGATGGGCGCGAGGTGTGGCGCGCCGCGTTCGCATTCGACCCTCGCAGGGACGCAATAGTTTTAGTCGCGGGCGAAAAGCAAGGCCGGAATCAGAAGTTGTTTTATAAGCGATTGATAAAGGTGGCGGACGCGAGGTTCGACTCGCATTTGCAGCATATCGAGAAAAGCAAATAGGATCGGAGCATTCAATGGCCAGAAGCATTGACGAAATTATTGGCAAATTGCCCAAGACAAGGCGTGATCGTATTGATCGTAAGGCGACGGAATTGGCGCGCGAGATGATCGATCACGCCGATTCGCTGGGTGCGATTCGCCGCGCGATGAGCAAGACGCAAACGCAGATTGCACGCGAACTTGGGGTGGGGCAGGTGGCGGTGGCGCAATTGGAAAAGCGCTCGGACCTATTGTTATCGACCTTGCAGCGCTACGTTCGCGCCGCGGGCGCGAAATTGTCCTTGGTGGTACAGACCAGGGAAGGATCGGAAATCGTCTTGAGGGGGCTGGGCGATTTGGGCGCGCAAAATTCGTTGCCGCGCAAAGGCGGGCGCACGAACGGTGGATCTGCCGCAAAGAAACGCGCCTTGATCGCGGGAAGGTAGTACGCCAGGTATTTCGTGGTACCCCAGCTGGCGCTCTACCTGAAGAAATTGCCCGCACCCACGCGCACTTCCGCAAGCTCCGCATAGAAGCTGACGCCCAGCGGGTCGCCACCAGCCTGCACCACGCGTATCTGTTGGCGTAGTAATCGGCGCAGCATGGCAACCCCTTTGTCGCTCGATACCAGGTGCTCTTCGGAGTGCAGGCTGATCGGACCCTGGCCGACCTGCGCCTCCCAATCGCCGGGAAACTGTTGGTGTTCGGCTTCGCTTAATTGCGACCAGGTTCGACCATTGAAGGGCCGAAGTGGTGGCGGCTCGTAGTCCTTGGGCGCGAGGCGCACGTGAAACAGGCGATGGTGGGTGTCGTCCACCGGCACCACCCAGCCGATGCGCCGTGAGGGCCCTGGGTTCAACCCACCGCCGGCGGCGGCATCCGGAACGATGCGCACGCAAGGCAGCAGCGCCATGGTGATCCGGTCCATCTCACGGCCATCGTCGAGCTTGCGGTAGGCGTTGTACTGCATGCCATGCAGTGCATAGTCCCAGTGAACCTCGGGCATGACCGCCACCTCGGGCACAAACTGCACGCCGCTGAACGCCGCGTGCAGGATGGGAACGTGGAATGGGTCCATCACGTTTTCCCAGTCGTTCAGCCAGTTGGTGGGCACAATTTCAATCGTCTCGTCGCCACCGGCGCCGGTGCTGTGTCCGTCAACGATGAGCTTCTCCTCCGGTCCCAGCCCTTCGAAAACGCTCCACCTCGGCAGAATCGGCCGCTTGGCAGGCGGCCCCATGTAGGCCCACACAACCCCGTATCGCTCTTCGAGCGGGTACCACGGCTGGCGGATTTTTTCGCGCATCCGGGCGCCGTTATCCGGCTCGCAAGGCATATCGAGGCAACGGCCTTCAACGTCGAATTGCCAGCCGTGATAACAGCAGCGGATGCCCGCTGCGTCGACTTTGCCGTAGTAGAGCGACGTGCCGCGATGCGCACACCGGGCGTACAGCAGACCGGCGCGGCCGCGAGCGTCGCGAAAAATAATCAGATCCTCGCCGAGCACGCGTAAGTGCATCGGCCGCTCGGTTACCGCGGACGCAATGGCGACCGGTTGCCAGTAACGGCGCATGAACTCGCCGCAGGGCGTCCCCGGGCCTACCTCGGTGAGTTCGGCATCATGTTGCTGCGGCGCACGTCCGTACGCAAAACCCTCGCTCGCGCGCTTGGTGGCGTTGTCGCTCACGGTGCGCTTATTCGGCCTTGATGCTGAGCGCGTTGATCAACTCGGCCATCTGCCGCTGGTCTTGCAGCACATTCTGCGTGTACTGGGGCGCGTCGGCATATTCCACCGGCGAAGCGATGGAATCCGACACTTTTCTGAATGCATCGGTATTCGCCACGGCGGGACACACGCGGCGCAAACTGGCGAGCGCCGCAGCCGGCATGCCCTTGGGTGCGAAGAGGCCCAAATAAGCGGGAATCGCACTGCGCTTGAAATCCAGTTCCGCCAACAGCGGCACATCCGGATGCGACTTTAACCGCGGCGAACCCGCGACCGCCAGCGCTCGCACCTCGCGATTAGTGGTGAGTAGAATGGGCGTGGTCACGATGAAATCAACCGTGCCGTTCATGAACTGCGCCGTCATGTCCGGCACCGAGCGAAACGGCACATGCAAGAACTTCACCTTCGCCTCCAGCGCGATCGCCTCGGCAATAAGATGCGGCCCCGTGCCAATGCCCACCGACGCGAAAGTAAGCGTGCCCGGCGCCTTGCGCGCCGCCTCGATCAGATCGCGCAACGACTTGAACGGCGACTTCGGGCCCACCGCAACGATCAGACTGCCCGAGTTCGTCTGACAGATAAAGTCGAACTCATCGATCTTGTAGCGCAGATCGCGGCGCAACTGCGGCTGAATGGTGAATGGCCCCTGCGTGCCATAACCGAGCGTGTAGCCATCGGGTTTGGACTGCGCCACGGACGCCACCGCCAGAATGCCCCCGGCACCATCGCGGTTCAACACGATGAACGGTTGATTGAGCGCCTTGCTAAAGTTTTCCGCCAGCGTGCGCACCAAGAGATCGACCTGCGAGCCGACCGCGAAGGGCACGACCAGCGTGACGGGCTTCTCGGGATATTGTTGTGCGGTGGCGGGCAAGGGGAGAGTGGTGAACGCCAATAGCGTGGCGCCCAGTAGTGTCGTCACGCCAGCGCAGCTTGATGCGCGGGTAGGAGTGGTTGGGGGGACGGGTGATTGCATGATGGACTCCGCTGGGGTGGCGGGGCGATGGTAGCACCCGATCAAGAGGGAAACGGGACGCAGTCAGCCTATTTACGCGGGGCGCGTGGACCGCGACTGTCGCACCTCAGTGCTGTTTTGACGTATCTATTCGTCAGGAAATTATTTCGAATCCTGCCCGCGAAAAGTGGGCGTCAAATCGACCGCGATAGACAAGCTTGTCGTGGCGTTCCGCCCCGTCGCGAAGGTTTTGCTTGCTAGGTTTGCTACCCAGCGCAAAAATCGGATCGCTGTCGCGCGCCGCCGTCACGGACTTTCCAGCTAGCTCTACAACCCCACGTAATGGCTTGCTCCGAATTTTTTTCAAGCCGCTCGGAAGCCGCTTTTGAAGCGCCGATCTTTTTCCGGTAACCAAGGTGTCCATGACTGATCCAAAAGGGACGGTGAATTTCGTAAGTCTACCAAACCACTGCGGCCCACTTGCCCACGCGATCTTCGATCAATTCCTGTTTGCGGGTCTGGATAGCAATGTGGCATTGGGCAAAAGCGATGGGTTCCTTGCGCGGGTCACCGTTTTGTGCAATGAGGTAGGGATGTTTGGGGTGAGAGGTGATTGCATGATGAACTCCGCTGGGATTGCGTTAGCACCCGCTTGAGGGGGAAAGCGGAGAAGGAAAGGGGAGCGTACTCGAACGACGATCTCTGAAACCGAAAGTCTGCAGCGTGTGCCCCTGTACATTTAGAAAAAATCCCAATCATAAGATGATAGATACCTAATTCTTAGCGCCAAATATTGATCGTTACCCTTAATACGATAACTTTAATGATCGGGTTCGTCGAACCGGGTCATTGAGGAAAGTTTTGCTCCGGCTCTACTTTTCCGGCCGCCGCGTGCGTATCGTGACCGTCTTGCGTATCGCATACCGGAGCCCCCGGAGCGTTTAATTGTTGCCCTAAGCGGGCTTTCATTTCCTGGGCACGAATGCCTGCATTTCGGCCGAAGCGGTCGCTGGTTATCTCATTGCAATGTGATCGGCGTTTCAGACTTTGGTGTCTAGTCGCGAGAAGTATCAGATGGCGGTATCGATGAGGACCGGTCACTCGGGATCGGCAAGAAAAAAGTGGGCCTATAACGGAGAAAGCTAGGACACTCCTGGCGGCGTCTCTTCAATCAAGATCTCGCGCCAAAATGAATTCCAGGGCCCCTTCGTGGTATCGTGTTAACAGGAAAATATGTCAGCTACATCATGAACGATAAGCCGCCCAAGCAACGAGCGTTCACGACGGGTACTCTTGTTGGAACCAGATTTCAGGCTCCCTTACTCGATGCGATCGATTCATGGCGTAAGACGCGAATCGATCTTCCTACACTCCCGGAAGCAGTGAGGAATTTAGTTGAATTGGGTATGGCCTCAATGCACACTAAATTGCAGCTACGCCGTCATGAACCGCAGCCGGACCAAAACACATGAAAAAATTCAGGGAAGCCCTGCCTAAGACCGAGGCCGAAATCATTTTGGCAGAAGCCCAAATTGTCGAATTGTCGAAGCGGATTGAGTTTTATCTAACTGAGTATTCAGTGGAGCTTCTGGCCGGAAAAATGAGAAAGGGCGAATTCGTCGTTCCTCCTTATCAGCGTGCGTACACTTGGGAGGAAGACCGAAAATCTCGTTTCATCGAATCGCTCTTGCTTGGTCTGCCAATCCCGTTCTTGTTCTTTTGGGAAATGCCGGATGGCAAGCTCGAGATTGTTGATGGCTCGCAGCGCCTCCGTTCCATGGAAGAGTTTGTGCTTGGAGACCTACGTCTAGGCGAGTTGCACAGTTTGACCGCTTTGTCGGGGTTTCAGTTTTCGGATTTGCCGGAATCCAGGCAACGAAAGATCAACAATCGATCGATTCGAGGCATCGTGCTAAACGAGCATGCCG
>JBJXEY010000454.1:0-3099 GCA_046153355.1 Burkholderiales bacterium | reverse complement strand
CATTACGGCGTCACCGTGGTGCTTTCCACCGCGACACAGCCGGCACTCGCCACGCGCAAATACTTTGATGCAAAGAACGACATGCGTGGCCTGGATAACGTGCGCGAAATCATGAGCGATCCTGATACGCTCTATGCTGCTTTGGAACGGGTTGATGTGCACCTGCCCATCGACTGGAATAGTTCAACGACGTGGGACACACTGGCGCGCGAAATCAGCGAACATCAATCCGTGCTGGCTATCGTCAACCGCCGTAGAGATGCCCGTGATCTCTGGCAGCGATTGCCTCAAGGTACGTTGCATCTTTCCGCCCTGATGTGCGGCGAACATCGCTCCAACACCATCGCCCAAATCAAGGTAAGACTCAAAGCCGGCACACCCACCCGCGTCGTCAGCACACAGTTGGTGGAAGCCGGCGTCGATGTAGATTTTCCTGTGGTCTACCGCGCGCTGGCCGGTCTCGACTCCATTGCCCAGGCAGCCGGCCGCTGCAACCGCGAGGGACGGCTGACTGAATGTGGCAAGCAAGGCGATGTCATTGTATTCATTCCGCCGCAGCCGGCCCCGCCTGGACTATTACGCAAAGGCGAGGATGCCTGCCGCAGCGTGCTTCATGCCCACACCGGCAAGCCGTTGGAGCGCGCGCTATTTGCCCACTATTTCGAGAGGCTTTATCACGCCTGCGATCTGGATGCGCAGGAAATAAACAAGCTGCTTGAAGTTGATGGACAGACGTTGGCTGTCAATTTCCGCACCGCCGCCGAACAATTCAAACTCATTCAGGACGAAGACAGCGCTCCGGTCATCGTTCACTATCGTGGCCCGAATGGAGCCGACGACACGGTAGGCATGCTATTGAATACATTGAGAAAACAAGGTGCCTATCGCTGGCTGATGCGCAAGCTCCAGCGTTACACGGTCACCATACATCGACGCGAAGTCGAAAAATTGGTGTCGCGAGGAGACGCGGAAGAAATTATTCCAGGTTTGTATGTTCAGATCAGCGACTGGCTCTACGATCCGACTCTTGGGCTTAACCTCGATGGCATGCCGACAAAGCCAGAAAATTGCATTGTGTAAGGGAGAGATATGAAAACATACTGCATTGAACTTGCTGGAGATTTTGCCTGCTTCACCCGCCCTGAAATGAAGGTAGAGCGAGTGAGCTACGACGTAATGACGCCCTCCTCCACCCGCGCCTGCTTCGAGGCAATTTTGTGGAAGCCGGCTATCCGCTGGCATGTGCGCAAAATCGAAGTCCTAAAGCCCATTCGCTGGATCAACCTCCGTCGCAACGAAGTAGCAGGCGTGGTTTCCACCCGCAACGTGGAAACGGCCATGAAATCGGGCACCGGCGATTTGGGCCTCTACGTTGAAGACGAACGCCAACAGCGGGCAGGATTGTTCCTTCGCGATGTTGCCTATCGCGTTCACGCCGACATAGAGTTCAAACGCCAAGCCGATCCATCCGGCTCGGCGATGAAATACCAGGAAATGTTCGAGCGACGCGCCACCAAAGGCCAGTGCGTAAACCAGCCTTATCTGGGCTGCCGTGAGTTCGCTGCGTGGTTCAGGTTCATACCGGAAGGAGCGATGGAATCCACGGCCATTGATGAAACCCGAGACTTGGGCTTCATGCTCCATGACCTTGATTTCTCAAATCGCAACGATCCACAACCCCGCTTTTTCCGCGCAAAGATCGAAAACGGCGTAGTCAATATTCCGGCTTTGGATAGCGCAGAGGTACGCGCATGATCCTGCACGCACTCAACGATTACTATCAACGCCGCCAACGCTCCCCGGATCCGCAAGACCGGCTACCGGCACTTGGCTTCGAAGAAAAAGAGATTCCCTTTGTAATTGAAATTGATGCCTACGGGCAGTTAATCAATGTGGCGGATACCCGCACGATAGTTGGCAAGAAAAAGATTGGCCAGCGTTTTTTGGTTCCCCAAGGCGTAAAGAAAACCTCGAAGGTTGCCGCCAACCTGCTCTGGGATACCGCCGAATATGTAGTTGGCGTGGACACCAAGGGCAAGCCCGAACGAGTCGTTGAACAACACGCAGCGTTCTGCATTCGCATTGAAGGCTTGTCTCCAGTTGCGCGGCAAGACACAGGAATTCAAGCCGTGCTCGCATTTTGCAAGAACATCAACCTCAAACAGTTTGAGGCTTTGCCCGTTTGGCCTGACATACTGGCTGTAAACCCGAACATGACCTTTCGTCTGCATGGCGATGTGGAACTGGTATGTCAGCGGCCTGCGGTAGTCTCCTCTGCCATACCGGTGGCCAGTGATGAATCAAAAATCGGGCTGTGCCTGGTGAGCGGTGAACCAGCCAGCATTGAACGCCTTCATCCCGCCATCAAAGGTGTTTGGGGCGCACAATCCTCGGGCGCAAACATCGTGTCGTTTAATCTCGACGCCTTCAACTCTTACGGCAAATTACAGGGTGCAAATGCACCATTGGGCAAACCCGCAGTATTTGCCTACACCACCGCGCTAAATCATTTACTCGCTCGTGATTCCCGCCAGCGTATACAAGTGGGGGATGCGTCCACTGTATTCTGGGCGGAGGAAGCGCACGACCTCGAAACCGCACTGCCTGATCTCTTCGGCGAACCGCCGAAAGATAATCCCAATCGGGGTGCGGACGCGCTAAAAGCACTTTATCAATCCATACAGTCAGGCAAGTTCACACGCGGCGACGCCAATACCCGCTTCCATGTGCTGGGACTGGCACCTAACGCCGCCCGTATTGCCATTCGTTTTTGGGAGACTGCTACGGCACTGGAATTGGGTCGACGTATCGCCGGTCATTTCGACGACATCAAAATCGCTCGCGCGCCCCACGAGCCTCAACATTTGTCCCTGTTCCGCCTGCTCAGAGGTATTGCCGTACAGGGCAAGGCAGATAACATAGCGCCGAATCTGGGTGGCGAGGTTATGCGCGCCATTCTGGAAGGACTCCCTTTGTGAAATCGCGGGTGCTTGAGGCCAGTGATTTGCGGCCAGATGAGGCCAGTGGGAGGTGATGTTTTCTGGTCTTGGACGGGGTTGGTTTTAGTCTGTTTTTGGGGGTTTGGCAACCTTGGAATTC
>JBJXEY010000449.1:0-14510 GCA_046153355.1 Burkholderiales bacterium | reverse complement strand
TTGAAGAACGGGTTGATGAAATTCCAGACGATGTCGCCCGCGGGCGTAATTTCGAAAATGCGTCCCTTAAGACCTTCGCAGATCAGTGTGTTGCCGGAGGGCAGGCGCTGCATACCACTGATATGAGGGCTATAGAAGAGGTGGCGCGGTTGCGTCTTGTACTCCCACACGGTCTTCTTGGTCTTCGGGTCAATCTCCAGGATTCGCGATCCGGTGTGCGGCCCATGGCTGCCGGTGTGGTCACCATTGGCAAACAGCAACACATTGCCATTGGCCAGTTCATGGACGTCATGCTGGTGGCCGAATTCTTTCTCCATCATTTCCCAGGAGAAGCGCCGCGTGGCGCGATCGATGCGCGCAATCAGGTGGTTCTGCCGTGAGCTAATTAGATAGTTGCCATCGGCAGTCGGAAAAATGGTATTCGCATGCGCGAATTCCGCCCGCCCACACACCGGGCACATCGGGTATTTGTCGATGTCCTGATCCGTCTGCGCATGCCATTCCCAAACGGTTTTGCCCTCCGGCGACACTTCGCGAATGTAATCACCCCAGATACCTTCCTTGCTCTCGGTTCCCGCAAGTCCGCCTCGCACGCGGGCCGCAGCCTCTTTGTTCATCAGCTCCCAAGCGAGGTAGGCGGTGTTGCCGTTGGCCAGGCGCCGGAAGTCGTGATGCTGCGCGTGATCGACATATTCCCAGACGGTGTTTCCATCCCAATCGATCTCGCGTATCAGCCCACCCTTGGCGGGCAACCCTTGTGGCCCCTCCTCGGTTCGCAGCGCCGCCAGCAGATTGCCGTTGGCAAGAAGATAGGTGTAATTGCCGGCGGGCGCCGGCAGCGCCCATTCATGCACCACCTCACCACGCATATTGATGAGGACCGTCTTCTTTTGACCAAGCGGCGTAAACAAGGTGAAGCCGGGGGTGGCGGCGCCTGCTTCAACATAGGTGAGTCCGGTTTCAATCGGTAGATTCTTCATGAGCCTGCTCTTGATTTCCAAAGATTGTGATTAAAAGCTGAGATAAAAACTGCGATTCAATATCGCGATCAAAGACTCCGACTCATATCAATCGCGCGTCACCCACTACTGCAGCGTGATGTTGGCGGCCTTCGCCACGCGCCCCCAGCGGTCAATCTCCGAGCCTATGAACTTGCCAAAATCTTCCGGGGAACCGGTTGCGATGTCGGCGCCGAATTTGTCGAACGCCGGTTTCAGATCGGGTGATTCCAGAACCCTGGCCAATGCACCGTGGATACGCAGCACCACTTCGCGTGGTGTCCCTGCCTTGGCCAGGATGCCCTGCCAGTCACGCACCACAAAATCGGGATAACCCGATTCCACCATGGTGGGCACGTCCTTTAACGTTGTGATTCGCTGCGGACCGGTAACTGCCAAGGCGCGCAATTTGCCGCCCGCAATCTGCGGCACCAGCGGCGGCGTCGCGCCAAACATGAATTGATGTCGTCCGGCGATGAGATCGGTGATCCCCTGAGGAAACTGAATGTAAGGTACATGCAAAGCATCGGTCTTGGTCTGGATCTTGAAGAGTTCCGCCGAAAGCTGCGCCGGCGTGCCCGGCCCACCGGTAGGAAAGCTGAACTTCCCCGGTTGTTCGCGCATCAATTCCGCCAGCTCGCGTGGGTTGTTCGCCTTGATCGACGGATGCACCACCAGCACGTTATATGACCAGGAGAATTGCCCCACCGCAGTGAAATCTTTGACAAGGTTATACCCAAGGTTGGTCATGATGGTGTGCGTCACCGCCGAGGGTAAGCCGATCGGATGCAGCGTGTAACCATCAGCCGCTTGCCGCAACACCTCCTGCGCGGAGACGCTACCCCCCGCGCCCGGCCGATTCTCCACCACGATGGGCTGGCCCAGTTGTGCACCGAGCTTGTCGGCGACGACGCGCGACAGAATGTCGATAGGGGTGCTGACTGCGGTGCCAAGTACGAACCTTATTGGTTTAATCGGATAGGTTTGCGCGTATGCGGGAACGGCGAACCAGGTCAATACCAGCAGCGATACTTTTGCGCGATCTAATTTCCACATAAACAATTCTCCTCAACGACTATCAAAACTCCAAATTACGGCGAATGCTCTACGCCAATGCCTCGCGTGGAATGAATTTTTGCAGCCAGCGATCGCGAATGATGAGATTCTTGTGCCACTCGGCCTCAATTTGCGGAACAGTGGAAGCAATAACCGCGGGCGCGGCCACCAAGGCATCCCGCCAAGCCGACAGCAGGGGATATTTTTCAATCAGGCCCACGGCTTTCATCCTATGCATGAACGTGTAGCGTTGCAGAATTGGCGCGTAGGCCGCATCGACCAGTGACAGTTTCGCGCCGTTGAAATACGGGCCGCTATTGCCCCGTTGCGCGAGCGCCACCTCCAACTTGCCAAATACCGCCGGAATTTTCTCGATATTGGCGTTGAATTCGGCCTCGGATTCGGCATACAAGGCGCCCGATACCGCGCCAACGAAGGTGGTGACGTAATCCGTCCAGGCGCGATTGCGTGCTCGGGCGATCGGGTCCTCCGGATGCATCCTGGGCGCGGTGGTCTCATCGAGATACTCGGCAATGGCATTCGATTCAAACAGCGCCGTGTTGCCATCGATCTGCAGCACCGGCACTTTGGCGTGCGGTGAGATGGCTAAAAACCAATCGGGTCGATTGTCATGGTCGATGTACTTGATTTCGTAATCCACTTTTTTCTCGCGCAGCACGATCGCGGCGCGCTGCACCCAGGGGCAGGTGATGAAACTGCAAAGCATATATTTTGAGGCCATCAATGTTCCTAATTTAAATTGGTGTTTCGTTATACCATGAGCTCTTTAACATGTTTTTAATTCATCAATTGAATAAATACCGCTTGCCTAAACGCACCGAATATGTTTGAATCGCAGCGCAAAGTCCTGTTTGCGCCCGTGGAATGACTTTCCCGACAATGGGGCTCTTCGAATTTTTTCGTTTCACTGACATTGACGATTTGGAGGAAACATGAAATTGCTTGCAAACCTGATCTCCATGGCGTGCGCCATGGTCTGCACTGCAGTCCTCGCTCAAAGCTACCCATCGAAACCGATCCGCATGGTGGTTCCCGACGGGGGTGGCGGCCCCGATGTCACGGCACGAATAATTAGCCCGCAAATCCAGGCGAACATCGGTCAACCGGTTATCGTGGAAAACCGCCCAGGTGCCAATTCCATCATCGGTTCGGAAATCGTCGCCAAATCGGCGCCCGATGGTTACACCTGGTTGATCACCACCACGGCGTTCGCCGCCAATCCGAGCATTTACAAAAAGCTTCCGTACGACTCGATCAATGACTTCACGCCGATTACCCAGGTCACTGAGGTCGAGGCTCTGATCGTGACGGTTCCCGCGGCATCGCCGGCTCGCACCTTGCGCGACCTGGTCGCCGAGGCAAAAAAACCTGGCGCGAAACTGTCGTACGGCAGCCCCGGTATTGGCAACATCATGCACCTGGCGGGCGCGCTGTTTCAAACCAGAGCGGGAATTGAAATGTTGCACGTCCCCTACAAAGGGACGGCGCCGGCCGTGCAAGCGCTGATGTCCAACGAAATTCAGATGATGATCGCGCCTGCCATCGTCGTGCAGGGGAGCTTGCAGGTAGGGAAGATGCGCGCGCTCGCCTATACCCACCGCAGTCGTGCCGCCGCTTTCCCCGATATGCCCACCACCGCCGAAGCCGGCGTGGCAGGCGTCGAGATAGACGGTGGTTGGTTGGGCATGTTCGCGGCCGCCAAAACGCCGCCTGAAATTGTCAACCGCATTCAGACCGAAATTCGCAAATCGTTTGACGATGCAAAAACGCGCGAGCGAATTCTGGCATTGAGCATCATGCCCATTGGCAGTCGGCCCGAGGAGTTCCGCAAGCTGGTGATTTCGCAAATCGCGCGCTACGCCGAATTGGCGAAGCTGGCGAATATCGAGCCTGAGTGATTCGGAATTGAGCGCGGCGATTATCATCGGCGTTTCTATTATTTAGTGCCGTTATTCTTGCCGCTGTTGTTTTCCCCGTCGTACTTGATGTATTCGAAGTCGTGCGCCGAGTTGGACAAATTGAACGAATACATCTCCGATAGCACGTGAATGCGAAAGTCGCGCTCGATCACCGCTTTCCAAGGGCGCACGCAGATGTAGTGGGTCATGCGGCGGCAACTGCGGCTCTTTTTCATCATGTCGCGCGCCAGTTCCCAGGCTCGATCGACGATTGTTTCTTTTGCCACCACCTCGTTAACGGCGCCTAGTTCGAGGCAAGTGTTCGCATCCAACCCCTGGCAGGTCAGCATCATGTAGTTGCCGCGCTTGATGCCCAGAACGTGTTGCAGGCACATGCCCATGCCGTCGCCGGGAACATGGCCGCTGTTCATGCCAAAGTGGTCGTCCTGCAGCACGAAGTCCGGAGTGCACAGGGTGATATCACTCATCAAACACATCTCCCAATGAATGCCTTTGCCGTTAATCGCGGCAATGGTCGGGATCTCGATATCGTTGACGAAGTTCTCGACAATCTTGAGGGTGTCGGTAATCTGCACGTTGTAGCGCTGATCGTTGTCGGGCGACTGTTCGACTTCCGCGAAGGAAGTCGTGTCCCATTGGTTGATCCAGTACGGATCGGTGCCGGTGAGAATCAGCACTTCATTCTCCTTGTCGTGGCCGATGGCGGTCCACAACTCGGCCAGCGCATGGTGGTATTGATAGCTCCATTTCACCGGGCCGTTAAACGAGTGCATGCGCACTTCGAGAATGCCGTTGTCGCGCTTAAAAAGGAAAAAATCCTTGAAGCGCTCACTGTACTCGGTGAGCGACTCGACGCGCGCATATTTGTTCTCTGCCATTGAAATGGTCCTTCCCAATTAACACCAATATAAGTTGGGCCCTTGCCGCACCCAGGTCTTAGTCGAAAAACATTCAGTTAGCGGAGAACCCACCATCGACGTGCAAGATCTCGCCGGTGACGTAATCGGATGCACGCGAGGCAAGAAAAACGATTGTTCCAGCGAAATCATCGGGCTCGGCCAATCGACCTATCGGAATGCGGGCCAATATGCGTTCGCGTTCCGCTCGTGCCTTTTCTTCGAACAACCAAGCGGTGAGGTCGGAACGAAAAACAGCCGGCGCGACAGCGTTGACATTGATGCGGAATTTCCCCCACTCAGCGGCGAACGACCGGGTGAGCATATCCACCCCGGCTTTCGACGGGCTGTAGGCCGTGGTGCCCGAGGCGGTGGCAAAGCGCGCGCGCACCGAGGAGACGAACACAATCTTTCCGCCGCGACCGGCCACCGTCATGACGCGTCCGGCCGCGCGGGCGATCAGCCAACTCTGGCGCACGTTCGCCTCCATGACCCCATCCCACTCATCGGTGGTCATATCAAGCGCGGGTTTGATCTTGGCGGCGCCGGAGGCGGACACCAGAATATCTATGCCGCCGCCGTGTTGGAGCGCGGCCTCGACTAGACGCGCCGCTTCGGGTTCGTTGCTCGGCCGGCCAACCACCTTCGCGACACGGGCGCCTTCGCGCGCCAAGCTGTCGTGCAATGCCGCCAAGGCTTCTGCGTTGCCGCCAGCCAGGGTGACGCTGGCGCCTGCGCCCACCAGCGCGTGAGCCGCTGCGGAACCGAGCGCCCCGCTGGCGCCGGTTACCAATGCCGAGCGGCCGGTTAGATCGAAAAGTTTGGCGATAGCGTCACGGCTGCTCATAAAGAGACTCCCTTACGTACCACACGATTGCGCAACACGCCGAGGCCTTGCACTTCCAGTTCAACAACATCGCCTGGTTGCAACCAGCGATCCATTTCGTCGCCACAACCGTTTTCCACCGTCCCTGAGCCAATGAAATCGCCGGGGTGAAGCGTCTCGTCCATGGATATAAACGCGAGCATTTCCGCGAATGTCCAGCGCATATCCGAGCTTCGGCCAGTTGACCAAATCTCACCGTTGATACGCGCTTGCATGAGCAGATTGCCGGCGTCGATTTCGTCGGCAGTGACAAGCCATGGGCCCATTGCGTTACCCGTGTCGAAATCCTTGCCCTTGGCGGGCCCGAGGCTTGCGGACACTTCCCCCGGAATGACGTCGCGGGCGCTGAAGTCATTGAAGATGGTGAAGCCCGCGATGTAGTCACCGGCCTCCGCGACGCTAAGGTTCTTGCCACGCCGGCCCACGACCGCGCCAAATTCAAGCTCATAGTCCAACTTCTCGGTATAACTTGGCCAGAGGATGTCCGCTTCCGGCCCGACCACGGTATCGGGATTGCCCTTGTAATAAATGGGGCGGCGGTTCCAGATATCGGGTGTGGGTTTGCCAGTGCGGCGTTCGAAATTGCGCATGTGCCCTTCAAAGCTGATGCTGTCGCGAATCGAATTCGGGCGCGGCAGGGGCGCGTGAAGGCACGAGGCATTTAAGGAATAGGTAAGCGCAACGCCATTTGCGCCATGGTCGGTGCGCGCGGCGAAATCCATGGCACGACGCGCTTCATCCATGGCCATCGCGCCGCCTTTCAGGAACAAAAGCATATCGGCCGGCAGCAGGGCATCGGCAATTTCGGCGGCGCTCCCGGTCATTCCGGTCGCCTGCAAACGCGCGCGCGCGGCAAGATTGAGATCGACGATCACCGAGCCCATCAAAACGCCCAGACGAGGCTTACCGTGATCTACAAGGGTGGAATAGGTCACCAGTTTCATTTCTCTTGCGCCTCGCGAAATGCTTTGAGTTGAGACAACAACTTCTCATTGCGCTCAAACAGCAACTCGGCACGCGATTTGTCGCCATAGTCGTACCAGCCGCTACCGGTTTTTACACCGAGCTTGCCCGCACGCACCTTCTCCTCCAGCGCCAGCGAGGGTTGGTTGCGGTTGCTCAGTTGGCCAAACACCGCCGCGGAGACGCGCGCATCCGTATCCAGACCGATAAAGTCCGCGCCTTCCATGGGCCCGACCCACGCCAGGCGAAATCCAATACTGCCTTTGACCGCCGCGTCGAGTTCGGCCGGGTCAACAATCCCTTCGTCCAGCAGATGGGCAATCTCGCGGCTGAGCGCACCGGTCAGGCGGTTAATGACAAATCCGGGAATTTCTTTTTTCACCACCAGCGGCGATTTACCGGTCCGTCGCAGGAACGCCACAGCGCGCGCAACCGCATCATCCGCGGTGTTTGCGCCCCGATGCACTTCAACAGTAGGAATGATGTGGGCGGGGTTGAAATAATGTAGGCCTATGGCTCGCGCGGCGCCGCGCATCTGCCCGCATATCGCCGTCATGGTCATGCTGCTGGTGTTGCTCGCGAGCAGAACCGATTTCGGCAGCGAGTCCAGATCGGAAAATAATTTTTGCTTTAACGCGAGTATTTCAGGCACGGTTTCTATAACCACTTCACAGTCGCGCGAGGCTTCGGCCATGCCATCGGTAGGTATGAACTCGATGCGTTGCAAAGTAGCTTCGACATCGCAATCCAATCCTATCGAGCGTGCCTGTGCAAGGTTGGCCGCAATCTGTTGGCGGCACCGCACGAGCGACGTTTGTTCCAAGTCAATGAGACGCACCATCAACCCAGCTTCGGCGCAGGACTGCGCGATGCCTTCGCCCATGGTGCCCGCACCAATCACAGCGACGCGCTGAAACGGTGGCATGGGGCTATCCACTGTTTGCGTCATGAGCCTCACCATTCACCAATCAACACGCCTTTTTTGCGCGCACCATCGGTGTTTGCCTCGATGGTTGCATCCGACACGGTGACGCGGTTGCGACGGTCGGTGAGGCGCTCCAGCAGCAAGCCCTGATGCTCAGAGAGCACATTGCCGTGCGCCTGCGATGCGCCCAGATCCTCCAATTCCTGCGGATCGTTGTGCAGATCGAAGAGTTGCGGGCGAAAGCCTTTATACCAAACATACTTCCAGCGATCGGTGCGGATCATGTAGGCGCGCGCCTTCGCCGGCGCCACACCCAGTGACAGACGCGCCTTGTACATGCCATAGTCGATTTCACTGAACGCCGCCTCTCGCCAAGGCCCCGCAACCGTTTCGCCAGCGCTGCGGATACCCCTCAGCAGCGATTGGCCCTCCACCCGTTGCGCGGGCAACTCCACACCCATTGCCTCGACAATGGTGGGCAGGATGTCGATACCTTCGACAAAGCGGGCATCGCTTGAGCCGCGCGTGGCATTGGCACGGGCATCGGGGTCATAGACGATAAGCGGAACGCGGCTGCTTGGCTCATGAAAAAGCTCCTTCTCGCCCAGCCAATGGTCGCCCAGATAATCGCCGTGATCGCTGGTAAAGATAATCATGGTGTCCTGCATCCGTCCCGAGGTCTCCAGATACGCCAACACCCTGCCCAGATGGTCATCGATCTGTTTGATCAATCCCATGTAAGTGGGGATCACGGTTTCGCGCGTCTCATCGCGGGAGAAGGTACGGCCTATCTGCATATCCTGAAACGCCGCATACACAGGATGGCCGGAACGCTCGCGCTCATGCCTTACCGCGGGCGCGACATCTTCGCGGCCGAACATCCCCGCATAAGGCCGCGGCGCAATGTAGGGCCAGTGGGGTTTGATATAAGACAGATGCAGCACCCAGGGAGATTCACCGGCTTCACGCATGAAGTCGATGGCGCGGTTGGTCATGTAAGGCGTCTCGGAATGTTCTTCCGCCACGCGCGCCGCTTGACCGGCATTGCGTAGCGCCCACCCGGAGAGCACGGTTCCGTCAGGCGCTTGCCCTGAATTGGCAAAATCGTTCCAGGGGTTAGGGCTCGCGTAACCCTTCTCGCGCAACCACCGGTTGTAGGCCAGATCCGGATTGAAATTCAAATTGGGGTGTTCGCCGTCGTCGCGCTCGTAGGGTTCGAACCCGCACTCTGCGGCAAGCACGCCCAGGCTGCTGCGGGGATCGACGCCCATTCGCGCCATGCCTTCCGCGTCGGGTCGCATATGTGTCTTGCCCGCGAGCGCCACGCGAACCCCGTGCGGGCGCAGGTAATCGCCCAGTGTCCAGGTGCCCGCTTCAAGCGGAACAAAATTCCAGGTCGCACCGTGACTAAAGGTGGTGCGCCCGGTGTACAACGACATGCGGGCCGGGCCGCATACCGGTGAGCTGGTGTACGCACGTGTGTAACGCACACCCATGGATGCGATGCGATCGATGTTGGGCGTGGCCAGCCGGCGCTGCCCATACGAGGAGAGATAATCGGCCCGCAACTGGTCAGCCATGATAAATAGGACATTCTTAACGGTACTCATCGCATTGTTCGCCTATTCAGGTTTGCAATTGACCAAGGTGTAATCGAACCACATGCTACGACCATGTTTTTCCATCTGGAAATACTATTTGATCTTTGGCTATGCCAAAATGGCATCACTTCCTTGCCTGCGGTCCTCGGGCATAGAAAAAACGCGGTTCTTCAGGGCAAACTGAGATCCATGGATTCCCCATTTCAGGCGGTGCTACGCCTACAGTTGAAACAGCTCCACCAACTGGTCGCGATCACCGAAACCGGCAGCATTCGCGCCGCCGCGCGTCGCCTGCTGATCGCCCAGCCGGCATTGAGCCGCAGCCTGCGCGCCATGGAATCCGATCTGGGATTTGCTCTATTTGAGCGCAGTGCGCGCGGCATCGCCCCCACGCACTATGCAGAGGTGCTGGTTCAGTATGCGCGCCTGATGGACGCCACCCTGCAATCGGCCGCCCAGGAACTACGCGGCATGCAAGGCGCCGCGGATCGCATCGCGCGCTTTGGCATCGGGCCGTACGAGGGCTATTCGATTGCGCACAAGGCAGTCGACCGCATCCTGCAAAAGCACCCCGATACCCGCGTCATCATCCATGAGGGGGGATTCGAGGAACTAAAGCCCAAACTCACCAACGGCGATATCGATTTTATTTTCGGCCCTGGAACACGCGAACCTTCCGCGTCGGGAATTCTCGATGAGGTGCTGGCCTATCTTCACCCGCTGGTGGCGGTACGCTCAGGCCATCCCCTGGCGCGGCGAAAACAAGTTTCTCTTGCCGATCTCGCCAACGCCGATTGGATTCTGCCGCAAGGGCAACATCTGGCGCGCGCCCGGTTCGAGGATGTGTTCCTACGCAACGGCCTGTTGCCGCCGACACCGCGAATCGAAGCACCCACGCCATCGCCCACCAGTGTTGCGTTGCTACTGGCACGTGACCTGGTCGCTCTGTTGCCTGCCGAACTCATCGAACAGCCGCTGCGCAGCGGGCAAATCCGCGCCCTGCCCATCGAGGAGATTGGCTTCGATGTCGCACTGCATTTGGCGGTGCGCGCCGGTTGCAGGTTCTCTCCGGTTTGCCGTGATCTGATTGCCGAATTGCGGGCGCTTTGCCGGCAACTTCCCGGGAGAACCTAAGAAGTGTCGATGTTTCCCAATCCCCAGTCTGCTTTATGGTGAACCGATACTCTTCTTCTTATACTCTTATGTTCCTGAAAGGCTAAAGCCATGTCCGACCTGTTGATGACCAAAGCACTGAAGGCGTGGCGCTTCCTCTACCGGCGCGGATTTATTGAAGGATTTGGCCACCTCAGCGTACGCTTGCCAAACACGAACCATTTCATCGTCACGCGCCATTCACTTGGCATGGATGCCAAGGCAGAGGACTTTCTGGTTTTTGATCTTGAGGGAAATAAACTCGAAGGTGCCGGCGACCCGCCAGGCGAATACCCGATCCACCTCGAAGTTTTGCGCGCGCGGCCCGATGTGGATTGCGTGATTCACTATCACGGTATGTACTCGACGGCATTCACCACTAGTGGGCAGTCGCTACGTCCCATTCATCTGATGGGCACGCTATTTCATAGTGGCATCCCGGTGTACCCCGATCCCAAACTAATCAACGACCGCGCGCGCGGCACGGCGCTCGCCAAGGCAATCGGCGCACATCGCGCGGTGCTGATGCGCGCGCATGGTGCGACTGTCACTGGCGCCAGCGTCGAGGAGGCCGTGGCCAGCGCCTTTCTTTTCGAAGAAAATGCGCACCGGGCATGTATCTGTGCGGGCCTGGGCAATCCTATCTGGATCGACGAAGCAACCGCGGCCGACGCGGGAGCAGAATTGATCAAGAGTCGCGGCCCGTTCAGAAGGGTTTGGGCGATGGTCGAAGCCGAAGACAAACAGTTTGCCGCGACCTAAACGGGCTGCATGGAAGTAAAGATGTTTTTCCACGGTATCCGATCCAATCTGCGCTGCGCTACACTTGCACCATCGATTTGCGAGAGATCTACACCATGAACGAACCCCGCGCAGTACAAGATGCCGAAGGCAGCGCCTACGGATTGAAATCGGGCACGCACGATGCCGAACTCACCGAAGTTGGCCCGGGCACCCCGTGCGGCGAATGGCTGCGCCGCTACTGGCATCCGGTGGCGGTATCGGCCAATCTCACTACCCGGCCGCAAAAAATTCGCATTCTTGGTGAAGACCTGATTGTGTTTCGCGATGGCAAGGGCCGCCCCGGTCTGCTGACGCCGCGTTGCGCGCATCGCGGCACCTCGCTTTATTACGGCAAGGTTGATGAGGATGGCATTCGCTGCTGTTATCACGGCTGGCAATTCGATGTACAGGGCCGCTGCCTTGATCAGCCCTGCGAACCCGAGGGCGGCGCACATCGCGACAAGATCCGCCAGCCCTGGTATCCCGTCGAAGAAATTTATGGGCTGGTGTTCGCCTACATGGGGCCGCCTTCCAAGAAACCTTTATTGCCGCGCTGGGATGCGCTGGAAAACCTACCCGCGGGAGATACCATTTACGCTTGTGGTTACACCGGCATTGGCGTGGGCGCCGACGACACGGTGGAGATCATTCCGTGGAGCTGGTTGCAAAACCTGGACAACATCATGGACCCGGTGCACGTGTCGACCTTGCACACGCGCCACCGCGCGATTCAATACACGCCTGAAGCACGGCATCTTCCCAAGGTGGAGTTTGAATACAGCGACCTGGGGATCGCCTACATCGCGCATCGTAAAAACGCCACCGGGCGCACAGTGAAACGCGTGTCGGTGGCCCTGATGCCACATGTGGTGTTGGTGCCCGATCAGCAACTGGATATCACCGGGCCGACCACCTATCTTCGCTGGATGGTGCCGGTGGATGATCACAGCCATGTGTTGTTTCACTCCCTGCGCATTCGGCCCGGACAGGACCCCAAAATCACCTTTCTCAATGTCAGCCGACCGCGCGCCATGGGCGATGACACCACCTGGTCCGACATGAGCGAGGAGCAGCACCAGACCTACCCCACCGACTGGGAGGCCATGGCATCGCAGGGCTCGATCACATTGCATTCGGATGAACACCTGGCATCGAGCGACAAGGGCGTGGTGATGCTGCGCCGCTTGATGCGTCAGCAGATTCGCCTGGTGCAGGAAGGCGGCGATCCAATGGGTGTTTCCTTTGACCCGGCCAAGACCGTCAATCAGGTCGGCGCGGGGAATTACTACCTGGACTAACGAAACCATTCGGCTGCATTCAGTTACGGTCGGACACATTTTTAAATTTCGCTAGGCGACCACGCCTGGCCGCGAGGAGTGCACCAATGGCCCAAGGCCCCACATCCGTTCCCTATATCCGACGCGCGGTTCTCGAGATGCCGCCGCGGCCCGATCCACCCACCGAAGGTTTGTTGCGTCATGCGGGTCGCGACACCGGCAAAATATTGCCGATGGGCTTGAACGAATGCCTGCTGCCACCTTCGCCGCGCGTGCTCGATGCCATTCGTTCCAATGCCGCGAGTATCAATCGTTATCCAGATGCGCAATGTCCGGCGCTCTCCGATGTGATCGCGGCAAGAACCGGCGTGCCGATCCCGCGCATCATCTGGGGTAATGGCAGCGAAGAATTGATTCAAGGCGCTATTGCGTTCTCCGCGCGCGAGGGCGATCGCATCGTGTTGCCGGTGCCGACCTTCTGGGGCTATCGCGCCATCATTCGTGCCAGCGGCGCGAGCATGGTGGAGGTGGAAAACCTGGACGACGGCATGCCCGATGTCCAGGGCATCATCGCCCGATCCAAACAGGGTGCGCGCATCGCTTTTTGCATCACGCCAAATAACCCATCCGGTGCGATGCTGTCGCGCCAAGACCTTGAAAAGCTGGCGGCCGAGGTTCCTGAAGATTGTCTTTTGTTTATCGACGAGGCTTATCACGAGTTTGGCGCACACGCGGGTGGGCCGGATGTGCTCGCCGCCCTGGCGAAACGTAACGGTCCCTGGATCGTAGCGCGCACTTTCTCCAAAGCCTATGCGATGGCGGGCATGCGCATCGGTTACGCGTTATGCGGTTCCGACGCGCTTGCCAACGCTTTAAAGAACACAACCTGCGTGTTCAATGTGCCAGTGCTCGCGCAAGCCGCGGCGCTTGCCGCGCTCGACGACAAAGCGCATCTGACATGGATACTCGACAGTATTGCTGCGGGACGTGCACAACTGGATGCCGGCCTTCGCGCGCTGGGGCTAGCTCCGCTCTCCTCGGTGGGCAATTTTGTGTCGGTGCGCCTGCCCATCGCGGGACCAGCCGCGGTAAAGGCCATGCTCGCCCACGGCGTGCAGATCAATGCCTGGGCCGATACCGGATACGAAAACTTTATTCGCATCACCGTGGGCGATGCCGCGATGAACGCTACCTGCCTCGCCATGTTGGCGATCGTATTGGAACAAGCGAGGCAAACCGGCAATACGGGCTACATCTAGTACCGTCAATAACGCTAACGCAGAGATCCGCTGCCGCAGGCGCGCATTTGGTTCGCCATTAGCGTGCATCGACGCAGCGATATTCAGTGAAACACGTAACCGATATTGATCGAATCGAAATGCTGGCGGCCGCCTCCGCCGCCCAATTGGGTATGAAATTCTTCGCTGCGCCGCACGCGCGTTAGTGAGGCGCGCAGCCTTCCCCACTGCGCGGCAAACCCCCAGGTAAGGTCATAAACATGCACGCGCCGCTCTACGCTGGCGCTTTTGTGAAACACCGTGCCATCGAGAAAAATATTGTGCGCAATCAGCCGATGATCGGCGCCAACAAAGGCGAACGCCTCCCAATCTTGGCGGTTCAAACCCACTTCCGCATTGCGGTTGGCATTCAACATGGCGCCGCCCGGTTCGATGGTATCGGGGCCAAAGCCACTCATATTCCTGCCCACGCGCACGATCCCGCCTGCCCGCGCGAGGGTAATCACGGTGCCCGCGCTCAATCCCATATGCGGGATGACTTGTACGTTCAATGGCAGCAAAGGTAACTTCGCCTGCGGCAGGCGCCGCTTATACATGGCAGTCGCGACGAAAGCGATTTCGCTGGGGATCTGGTTGCCCCAACCCAGTGGCTTTGGACTATCGATCAATTTATGCCAGGCGGTTTGCAGATCGCCGCCACCCGAGGCGGGCCCGACCACACCAATGTCGATCTCCGCGGATATCAGCCGATCATCTTTCTCCCGTTGCGCAACGAAGCCAAGATAACTCCATGAG
>JBJXEY010000443.1:0-34683 GCA_046153355.1 Burkholderiales bacterium | reverse complement strand
GGCAAGTTCCACGTCGTCGGTGGCAGCCGCCTGTTCTAGTAGCCACAAATACCAGTCCCTAGGACGATTCGCCTCCAAGGTGCGGCCATCCACGCGCCAAAAATATCGCTTACCGGAATCGCCACTTGGTCGTAGCTGCGTCCAGCCATAGGCAATGAGCTTCTTTTGAATCTGGGGTCTTGCGCTTAGCCAACTACGTGCTTCTTGGATGTCGCTTTCGGGGAAACGGAGCGATTCATGTTCATCCAGCGCGGCGCCCACCCATCGGTATAGTGTCTCAATGGATGCGTTATCGCCTTGTGCGGCAAGCGCCGCTGCAAGTAGCGTCGCGGATATTTCATCACTCATTGATCCGATGTGGCGGCCTGGCGTGGGCTTGGGATGGCTAACCCATACTTCCATTAAAACTCCAAGGCTTTCAATTGGTGTCGCCAAGATCATCCGCCGGGACCAGAATCCCCGATAACTGCCGTAGAGCGACTCCGCCTTGGGTTGACGGAAATAACGGAATATCTCTTCAGGGGCGATAGTTGCTGGGTACAGATGCGCAAGTAATCGCCCAGACAATTCATCTTCTTCGTCCGGAACAACTCCAGCTTCGATGTCATTCAAAAGCCTCCTCAACTCAAGAGGCGAAACGCCCGTTTGTGCCAGCAACGCATCCAAGGCCGCATCTCTGATTCTCGGAAAATAACTCCTATCGCGTACTACCGCCTGCAATACGGCGGCGATTTCCGGAATTGGCTTGCCGTGCTTGATCGATTCGAGCACGCATTCGAGTAGCGATTGATGTGCCGCTGATCGATCCGCCGACTGGATAATGAAACAGAAATACGCTGCCATATCCGGGGTACCCAAAGCGCCGAAGGGTTGCGAACGCCAATCGCCCTTACGAAACCAAGGATAGCGAAGCGCTTCGCGGCGCAATGCGTGAAATACCCGTTGTTTTTCAGAGGAAGAGAATTCGCCCAGATCGCCATAGAGCACGACACCTAGCGGATCGCGATCAATGAGTATTTCCCGAGACTCTTTGCAAAGCGTGGCAAGCCATGCAAACAAACCGCGCAACGAATCGACCACGCCACCATCCACGCCGCACATGAGCGACAGCATGCGGTTGACCGGCAATCCATCCGTTATCCGCCTGGCAATGCTGCGCGCGGCGAGAAATTCCGCGATGGTCCGGTGGATGGGTTGCCTGACCCCTGCGTCGCCGGCGAACAATTTACTTGCATACACCTCGCGGGCATCGGGAATATCCAATACATCGGGCAGCGCGTCGATGCGCACCACGGATTCGCTTACCTTATCGGCTTCCTGCGCGTATCCCGCGATACCGGAAAGCAGATGCAAAGCGCACATCGACCCGGCCTCGCCCATTAGACGTTCGATGGAAGGAAGATGTCCACGCCGTTCCGCCAGATGCTTTTCGCTATGCTCGGTGAGAAGTTGTTCGCATGCGTTTCGATATATCTCAGTTCTGCTTTGTGGCCAATTGTCCGGGTGGCGGCCCACGGCTTCGACGGTTAGTCGAAGGAGCAATGGATTGCCTAAAAGAGTATCGATTCCGATTTGTTTTGCTTTGGCGATAAATGCGCGAGGATCGGGGGTGCCATGGCCTTCCAATAGCTCGACAATTTCCGCGTCATCCAAATCCACCAGTTGCAAAACCGCGATTTCGCCCTTGGGCGCCACGATTCGCAAACTGTCTTGGTCCACCGCGCCGTGCCAATCGGCTTCACGACAAGAAAGCCTAAATTGCGGGCACCCTAGTTCGTCCAAGCGGTGTTTAATTCGATCGAGCGCACCGCCAAAGGAATTGGAGCCCGCGCGGATTTCATCCAAGCCATCGATGTAGATTGGAGATATACCTTTAAATCTGTTGACATTGAGCGTAAGAAAATCGTTTGCCTTGACATATTTGCCACCGGCCAGCTTTTCTTCAGAGGCAAAGGCCCCGGTTTTGCCCGCGCCCGGCTCACCGAGCAAGACGTAAGCATCGATCTCTCTCCATCGGGCAAGCGGTTGCGGTATCCCAGCCAACTCGCCAGAAACCGCCGCCGCATGTCGGGGGATGAAGCGATTGACCGGCGTCGACATCGCACGTACCTATGAAAACCAGTGCGCGACGGGCTGCATGAGAAATTCGCCCAATGAACAATCCTCTCCACCCACGATCAGTGGGCGGCACTCGGGATTTCTCCGGCGAAATTCCTGCAAGCCAGGTGTGACGGCGGTGCGACTTCCGCTTTTTACTTCTATCGCCAGCAGCTTCGCCCCCTTGCGCACAATGAAGTCCACTTCGAGATGCCCTTCGCGCCAGTAATGCAAGCTGATGTTTGGATCGGTTTCGTTGCATAGGTGCGCGCCAATCGCACTTTCCGCCAACCTGCCCCAGTACCCGCGGTCCGCCTTCGCCTCGTCGAAACCGTGCGCACCCAGGGCGCTCATCAACGCGGTATTGAATACTTGAAACTTTGGCGGTGAGCGTCTGCGCCGGATCTCGTGGTCGGAAAATTTCAAAAGGCCGCGTAACAGGCTCGCGCGATCAAGCAACTCCATATAACGGGATAAGGTGGTGGTGTTGCCAGTGCTATTTAAAACGCCGAGAACCTTGTCGAGCGCCACGATCTGGCCGGAATAAGTGCAACCGATTTCGAACAATTGCTTGAGCAATGCAGGGTGATCGACGCGAGTGAGCTCCAATACGTCCTTTTCGATATTGGGTGCGATCAGAACGTCGCGAACGTAATTGCGCCATCGATCCTCCTCGGAAATCAGCCTTGCGCTGCCTGGGTATCCGCCGAAATAGATATATTGCTCGAGCGTCCAACCGAAGGCCTCATTCATCTCTTCGAACGTCCAATGCAACATTCGTATGAGCTCGAATCGGCCGGCAAGACTTTCGGTCAGCCCTTTTTGCACCAGCAGCGGCGACGAGCCCAATAGCACCACGTGCAAGGGGTTGACACTGCGTAAGTTCTCATCCCAAAGCCCTTTGACCGACTCCGACCAGTTGGGGACTTTTTGAATCTCGTCGATGACCAGGACGTAGGGGGGCTGCGAAGGAAACTTTGCATGCCAAGTGCGGGCCGCAGTCACCGCTTGTTGCCACATGGACACCAACCAACCCGAATCCGCTCTGGGAGACCTCGGGGGCGAAATCTCCGAGCGCGAAAACTGTTCTCCCGCTATTTCTATGGGGTATCCGCCCTCATTGGCCGTGATGTAGGAAGACGATCCGGCAGGCCGTTGGTCGAGAACGCGGGTGACGAGAGTGGTTTTTCCGATTTGACGCGGCCCCGTCAAAATCTGGATTTGGCGGGGAACCTCGGAAAGACGACTTTGAAGGGTTTTGGCGTGCGGCCTTTGGTACATGCCTAATTATGAGTAAATTTACTCATAAAGTAAATAGTCGCACACCAACCCACGTAGGCATTACATTTTTCTTGTTATTTCATGGGGTTAAAGACGAGTTGAGTTGCTCGACCGAGGCCAAATCTAAGCGCAGGTCGTCTCTTACAGACTCTCCCTTGCGATGCACATCCGCCGATAACAACGCGCCGCTGGCCGGGCAATAGAACGCAGTCATTGCAAGGTCCACGTGCAGATCGATGCCTTGCACTTTGGGAAGCTTGCTCATCGTCTTTGCCACCGCACCTTTGCGCCATTGGGTCGTCCCTGTGGCAAGGATGTAACCCGCATTACTCACCACATGCGTGCCGCGTTGGTCGCGCACGATGGCTAGCGACTCGCCCAACCGGGCGAATGGCACGGCCTTGCAAAATTTATTGGTGTCATCGTCGAACCGGCCAACGCGTTCGAGACGCATGGCGTTTCTTTGTATCTCCGTGGATTTCTTGCTCACTCGGCCCGCTCGCACCACCACGCCATAGAGCTCCTTCGCGGCCTTAGCCGAGACGCGCCCGGCATCCAGATCGCGTTGCATCGCGTCCAAGTCGCGCTCCAGCGGATCGCCGAAGCCACCACAGCCTTGCCAGGTGACGGCGAATACGTCGCGGTTGGTCATATCCATCAAGCCCGGCTTGGGGCCGAATACTTCCCATTTGCCGTTACGCGCTTGGCCGTTTTCGATGGCGCCGCGCCCCATGGCTTGCTTCACGGTGCTGCCTGGCCAACCGCCTCCCAAGCCTGCTGAGTTGGGCACTTCGGCGCCGTGGGTCATGATCAAGGCCTCGGCTTTTTCGATGCCACCCAGTGTCAGTGCAACTTCGGCAGTAGCGCCGCCGCGATATTTTCCCGCGCCGCCGGTATCGCAGGCCATACGCCGGTGAAGGTAGAACAACGGCGACACCTGTTCGTTGCGCTCGATGTCGGCGATCGATGACACCGGCGAGATGATCGGCCCACCGGCATCGGCGCCATCCTTGGTGGACCAAGCGCCGGAGCCGCCGGCGATCGGGTCCATCAAGTGCAAGCCGAAAGGCTCGCCGAACTGATTGATGCCGCCAAGGTTAAACGTCGCCATGCAGCCATCACTCACCGTCTGTGCACGATGCTTGTACGCAGGCGACACGGCGAGCATTTTGTTCAGGCACATCATGGTGGCGTTCGACACTACCCAGATTGTTTCTACGGTTGCCGCGCCTACGGGGGCTGGATAAAGGGTGGTGCAGATAAGTCCGTCGGGGGCAATGACTTCGGCCACATCGAGGATGCCTTGGTTCCACTGAATGTCCCATCCAAGCGTGGTCAAGAGACTCCCCGCCACGCCGCCCATCAATCCGGCGCGCGTGGCGTTCACAAACCCAGGCGATTGCTTGCTTGAGCCGCTGTAGTCAAGCGTGAGCTTTTCCCCTTTTTTGGTGACATGCACATCGATTTTGTATAACGCGTTGTTGTGCCCGTCGTGCTCGAGAAAATCGCAGGCGTGGTATTCGCCGTCGGGTATTTCGGCCAACCTTGCTCGCGTGCGCGCCGCCGATGAGTCGATCATGCGCTGCATGGCTTGTTGGATGAGTTCCGCGCCATAACGTTTGACGAGATCGGTGACGCGGTTGCGCGCCACGTTAATGGTGGCGATAAAAGCGCGGATATCCAGACCCAAGGCATCGGGCAGGCGCGAGGCGGTGGTAATCATTTCTAAAACATCTTCGCGAAGCTCTCCTTGATCCATGAGCTTCACGCAAGGAATCCTAATCCCTTCTTGGAATACGCTCTTGGCTTTCGGGCACCAACTGGCGAAGTCCATGCCGCCAACATCCGTTTGATGTGCCTGCACTCCGGCCCAGGCAATGATCTTGTCGCCCGCGTAGATGGGGCCGATCATCTGCACATCGTTCTGGTGCAGCGCGCCGATGAAGGGATCGTTGCCGATGAACATGTCGCCATCACGAACTTTAAGCTCTGGTTTCGAGCGGATGTGGCGGATTACGGTGCCCGACACCGGCGCCTGGAAGGACACCTGGAATCCCATCGACACTACCGAGCCATCATCGCGAAAAAGGCCGGTGAAAAAATCGGAAGCCTCGGTGACAGTAGGCGAACCGGAGACGCTTTGCAGCGCGATGCGCATTTCTTCGGCGATGGCCACCAGACGATTGCGAATCACCTCGAAGGTGACGGCGTTCATGGTTGGCGCGGTCATTGTATTGATTGTTGCAGTTGTCATGATTGCGAGCCTCTAATTCTTTTTCACATGCAAGTTGCCGAAGTCATCGGCACGCGCGCCGTAGCCTGGTGGCACCACCACGCTTTGCCCAGGGAATTCGATGATGCAAGGGCCATTAACCTCTGCGCCGCTTTGCGGAAAGCTGGTCTCGTAGATTTTTGTATCCACGGGTGCGTTGGCATCGCGAAACACCACTGGGCGACTTTTCACGTAAGTCAGCGGCTCGCCCTTGGTGGCCTGCGCCGGCGGCGGCAATGCGCCCGTGCCCACCGACCGCGCGGCGAGAATCTCGTAGCCCGCCTTGGAGAAAGCTGCGCCACGGCCAAACAGCGTTTCGTATTCGGCTTCGAACCTCACGACTACTTGCTTGAATGCATCGAGGTCAAAGCTCTCACGCTCAACAGCAATATCGAGAAAATGCGTTTGTCCGCGAAACCGAATCGACACATAACGCTCGACGCGCACATTGCCGCGTGCGGCGGCCAATTCCAGGTTCTTGCGCACCTCGGCGACGGTGAGCTGCAAGGCCGTGTCGATCTTGCCCAGTTGCTCCGCATTGGGCGCTGCGCCCGGGCGGATGCGCGCAAAGCACGGCTGCTCGATGGTGAATCCCAGATCCGAATTGCCGGTGCCAAACGCCGATACGGCGGTTGCTGCTGCGGGCACGATGAAACTATCCAAACCCAACTCGGCCGAAAGCACCCAAGCATGCGAAGGCCCCGCGCCGCCATTGGCGAACAGCGCAAAATCACGCGGGTCGTAGCCGCGCTCGATGGTCATGCGGCGCAACAAATCGGCCATGCGCGAATCGAGCACCTCGCGTATTCCCCAGGCGGCCTCCATCACGCTCATGCCCAGGGGCTTGGCGATATGCATCTCGATAGCGCGACGCGCCGCTTCGACATCGAGCTTCATGCGACCGCCGAGAAAATTGGCAGGGTCGAGCACGCCCAAAACCAAATCGGCGTCCGTAGCGGTGGGCAGCGTACCGCCGCGCCCATAACATGCCGGCCCCGGATTGGCACCCGCGCTCTTCGGCCCGACCCGCAGCTCGCCAAATTGCACGGAGGCAATGCTGCCGCCACCCGCGCCAATCGAATCCACATCGATGGAATGCACGCGTATGTCGGCCCCGGCCAGCGAAATTTCCGAACGCATGATGGGTTTGCCATTGGCCACTACGCCCACATCGAAACTGGTGCCGCCGATATCGGTGGTGAGAAGATTTTTGAGACCAATTTGTTCGCCAATGGCCTGCGAACCCATCACGCCGCCGGCGGGGCCGGAGAACAACGCATAGGCGGGTCGATCATTCAAGGCGACTGTCGGCAACACGCCGCCCGCGCAAGTCATCATCAACACCGGCACCTTCATGCCGGCATCGCGCAGCGTGGCTTCGAGCTTGGAGAGGTATCGCCCCGCCAGAGGACCCAACATGGCGTTGGCCGCAGTGGTACACATGCGCGCGTATTCGCCCACCGCGGGAGAAATCTCGTGCGAGACGCTAATGAAAGCACCGGGCAATTCCTCGCGCGCCAAATCACGCAAGCGCTTCTCGTGGGCCGGATTGTGCGTGGACCATAACGTGCAGATGGCAATCGCCTCGACGCTTAATTCTTTGAGATTTTTTAATTCAGCGCGCGCCTGCGCCTCATCCAAAACCGTGACCACCCGCCCCGATACATCGATGCGCTCGTCGATTTCAATCACCAAATGGCGCGGAATGAGGGGTGCGAACTGTCCACGCAAATACGCATCGGTAAATTCGGTCTCATTCATACCTGCGGTCTGACGCCGCAGCCTCCCGATTTCCAGCGTGTCGCCGAAACCGCGCGTAGTGAGAATCGCGGTCTTCGCCGCGCTACCAGTGAGCAACGCATTCAAGCCCACCGTCGTGCCGTGGCCGAAACGCTCCAACTGCGAACAAAATTGGTTGAAGGTGATGCCGTAAGCCTCGGCCGCCATCTTGATCGCCTCGATCACCCCACCCAGCACATCCTTGGTAGTGGGCGACTTGAACACCCGCGTATGCCCATCGCTACCCGACACCCACAAATCGGTGAACGTGCCACCAACATCCGTCCCCACAAAAAATCCCATTGTTACTCTCTCCACAGAAAAACCGGGGACGTACCACGATTTCCGTTAAGGCGCCGGCCCGTAACGAAATCGTGGTACGTCCCCTATTATTAAATCGGGGTACGTCCCCTATTATTCCTATTAATTTGGGCGACGACCGAAAAGCACGGTCGCGATGGTATCCATCAGCAATTCGCCCTTGTCGTCGTACATTTCGAAGGCGACTTTTATGCGGCCGCGATCTGGCCTCGTTTTCGAGGGTTCGGCCTCGTGTACGTGAAACTTTACGTTGACCGAGGTGTTCGCTCGCAAGGGCTTCAACCAGCGCATGCGCTCCATTCCCGGCGACCCCATGCATGAAGAGTCATGCATCACCGTATCCACCACCATGCGCATGGCGATGCTGCCCGAATGCCAGCCGCTTGCCACAACGCCGCCAAAGTGAGTTTTTGCCGCGGCAACGTCGTCAATGTGAAACGGCTGTGGATCGAACTCCGTGGCGAAGCGGATGATTTCGTCCTTGGAGACAAAACGCGTGCCGCAGTCGATCAAGGTGCCCGCGGGAAAGTCTTCGAAATACTTCATCTGTTCGTCCTAAAAAAACAAAACCCCGGCGTCGCTTAAACGCCGGGGATGGAAAACAGCAAAACTAAGCCGCTGCGCGCATCGGCGCCTTGACCGGCGGCAACCCCAACATCTCGCGTGCTTCGACCGCGGTGGCGGGTTCGGCGCCCAGCTCGCGAATGATGCGCACCGAACGCTCGACCAACTCCACATTGGTCGCAAGACGGCCGCGGCTGTAGTAGTTGTTGTCTTCCAAACCCACGCGAATGTGGCCACCCATCAGCACGGCGCAAGTGGTGGCGGGCAACTGCGCTGGCCCGATCGCCGACACGCAGAAGATCGAATTCTTCGGCATGTGATCCACCATCATCTGCACGATCTTCGGCGAATACGGATAGCCGCCTTGGAAGCCCATGGCGTTCAACACCATGTTCACGTAATACGGCGGCTTGTCGAATCCGGATTCGATCAGGCGTGTGGTGTCTTGCAATACGTGCGAGAGGCTAAACACTTCCCATTCGGGTTTGACACCGGTGTCTTTGAACAACTGCGCCATCTGCGTGCAGCGATCAGGCTCGGTCACCATCAAAAGCTTACGGCTATTGAACATGGCCATGATGGTGTGGCAATCGAAGGTCACCATTTCACAATGCAAGCCCTTGCAGCCCTTCAAGCGCTCTTCGAACATGATTTCCTCGAGGCCGGGGCGCAGCGTGCGCACCATGTCGCCATTCACGCCGCCACCAGTGGAGTTGTTGATCACGATGTCGCACTTGTCGCGCAGGCGCGAATTGATATCGGTGTACACCTCCGGGCTACAAGTGGCCTCGTCATCGGGCCGGCGTGCATGCACCGCCACCACGCTGGCGCCCGCGTTGTAGCAGGCATAGGTTTGTTCGGCGATTTCGTGCGGTTGCGTAGGCAGGTTGTGATTTTGTTTCTTGCTGGCCATGCCGCCGGTGGGGGCGATGGTGACGATGACTTTGGGGGTGATCATGGGGGTTGTCTCCTCGTGGGTTGTAACGAATTCACCTCGCGAACGGCGCAGCACTCTGCGTCGATAAAACTGCGAAGCCTACAAAACTTCAATTAGCAGCATGCGGACATTCTAAGCGGTGCCACTGGGCTTTGCTTGCGCCAACGGCACCTTTAGAGAAATACCGCCGGCGAAACATTGAAGCGCTCGGCCAGTGCTTTCACCTGGCGAGTATTGAGCTCGCGTTTGCCGTTAAGGACAGCCGAAACAATGCTTTGCCCCCCTAATTCTTCCGCAAGATCGGATTGCTTGAGCCCCCGTTCCTGCATCAGGTAGGCCAGCACCGCCGCTGCCGGCGCATCCGGCAGCGAGTGACGCGCTGCTTCGTAGGATTCGATTTGCCGGGCAATGAGGTCAAGCAGAGGCATAAGCCGGTGCGATTCATCAGCACCAATGCGAGCAAGCAACTCGTCCATGATAGCGACACGAACCCCGTAATCCTTGGCATTGGCTATCGGGCCAAGTGGCACGAGCTTATTTAGGCCCTGCCAGGCCGATTGCACCGACTTGAGATCAAGATGACGCTCAAAAATCGCGCTCATTTGGGTTTACCTTTCTTTGCAACCTTGTTCCACCGGTCGTACTCGGCATGGGTGAAAAATTCTTTGATAAAGACCCGCTTGTATCGATAGTGGATGATGGTCAGAAGACGATAGTTATTGCCTTTGATGTTGAAGATCGTATAGGGATCCGCGAAATCCGCGCTTGGCAACACCGCTCGTATGGCATTGATGTCGGTAAAGTCCGTTTTTTCGAAAATCTTTCGCCAACCTGCAAGCTGCTCCGCTGCATCGGTATGCGTTGCGGCAAAATCATCCAGTGTTTTTTTCTTGATGACGTTCATTTTCAGATCATTTATAGCAAATTGCTATAAATGTGTCAAATGGCAGATAACGCATTGCCACATCGGAAAGACGCTTGAACCCAACGAGATATCAGCGTGCGCTATCAGAGCCGGCCCGATCCCAGGCGTGCATTTGCGACAGCCCGCCACACCGCCTCCGACGTCGCCGGCATATCAATGCTGGTGACACCCAAGGGCCGCAGGGCATCGAGCACCGCGGCCATGATCGCAGGCGGCGCGCCAATGGTGCCACCTTCACCTACGCCCTTCACGCCGAGGGGATTGGTGTTGCAGGGCACGTCGTGAAAGCCAGTGTCGATGTCTGGCAAATCATCGGCGCGCGGCATGGCGTAGTCCATGAAACCACCGGAGAGCAGTTGTCCATTCTCCGTATCGAACACGATGCGTTCGCACAGCGCCTGCCCAACACCCTGCGCCACGCCGCCATGCACCTGACCGTCGCAAATCATCGGGTTGATCGCCCGGCCGATATCGTCAACTACCGTGCAGCGCTCGAGTGTCACCCGGCCGGTTTCAGGATCAATTTCCACTTCACAAATTTGGCAACCATTGGGATACGACGGCGGCTCCGCCGCGAACGATCCACTTGCCTCCAGGCCGACGCTGAAATCCTTGAGACCGGCCGGTTTGTAAAACGCACGCGCCACCTCGTAGAAAGCCAGTTTGCGGTCGGTACCGATCACGCGAAAAACACCATTGTCGAATTCGATATCCGCCCCGGCCGCCTCCAGAAGTTTCGCCGCCATCGGTTTTGCTTTCTCGATGATGGCGTCCGCCGCCCGGCGTAAGGCGCCGCTGCCCAACAAGGCACTGCGCGCCGCGTAGGTGCCTCGGCCAATGGGCACCTGGTCGGTATCGCCCTGCAAAAAACGGATCGACGCAAACGGCAGGCCCAGCCAATCCGACACCAATTGCGCAAAGACAGTCGCATGCCCCTGCCCATGCGAATGCAGACCCGACACGATGCTCACCGTGCCGCCTGGATCAAAGCGCAATTCCATGCGGTCATTGGTAACACCAGCGGATTCGATGTAGTAGCTCATTCCCCGGCCGCGTAGACGGCCAAGGTTCATCGAAGCAAGACGGCGCGCGGCAAAACCCGCTGCATCGGACAACACCATGGCTTGATCCATCGCCGCCGCGAATTCACCGCTGTCATAGACCGCCCCGCTGGGCGTCTTGTAGGGCAATACTTCAGGAGTAATGAAATTACGCCGCCGCAGTTCCGCCGGATCAATGCCTAATTGATGCGCGGCGTTGTCGACCAGGCGTTCAATGAAATAAATCGCTTCGGGCTTGCCCCCGCCGCGATAACCCGCCACCGGCGCGGTATGGGTGAACACCGCTTGCGATGAAACATCCATGGCCTGCAGCGTGTAGACATTGGGAATAAGACGCAAGGCGGAAAGAATGGTCGGGGTCAGAGTCGCCATGGTATAGGCGCCAACGGATTGAATCGAGCGCGCGCGGACCGCGAGAATCACACCGCGTTCGTCCAGCGCCAGCTCCCCCTCCACCACCTGATCGCGCGCATGCGTGTCGCCCAGCAGCGCTTGCGACAGGGATTCTGCCACCACAAAAGCCACGCGATCACCCACGCAACGTACGCGCTCCTCGCACAACACCGGCCGCGAGGCACGATATCCCTTAGGGCCACCCATATCCTCGGGCATGTAAAGCGGCGGAATGTCGCCGACACCCTCAGCCTTCGCGTCCGCGCCGGTGAGCACGCACAACACACCCGGCGCAAGTTGCGCCGCGCGAGTGTCGATGCGCGTGATGCGAGCATGGGCATGCGGCGAATACACCACCACACCATGCGCCATACGGGCGAGCAAAAGGTCATCCACGAAGCGGCCGCGACCGGTGAGAAAACGCGCGTCTTCGACGCGGCGAACCGGCTGACCGATACCAGTGCCATCCGCAAAATTATTCATTTGGGATTCGACTCTTTTTCATTGCCACTGACGCCACTTTACGCACCCAGCCAAAGCAGAGACTTTAATGTTATATTTATTGGCATATTTGTTTCTTTAATCGAGACGATTTTATCAAAAAATATATGGCGCATGCAAAAACTCTCGGCCCTCGTGCGGCGCAGCTCATCACCGAGTTGAACGAAATGCGCCGCACTACGTTTAACTTGGCCGATGCGGTCTCGATCACCGGTTTGTCCTCCGCGGCCGCGCGCAATTTGGTTCACAAGGCGCAGCAGCGAGGCTTGGTAACACGGCTCAAGCCGGGCTTATTTAACCTTGTACCCTTCGAACTGGGCAGGGCCACCGAACACGTCGGCAGCCCCTACCTGATCGCACGCGCAATCGCCGGTGACGCGCCCTATTTTCTGTCGCATGGCACGGCATTGGAATTACACCGCATGGCGACACAACCCAATCTCACTGTGCATGTGTCCTGTACGCGGCGCGTGCGCGCACAAACCGCAGGCGGCTATGACTTTCGATTTCTCCAAATAAAGCCGGAGCACGAGTTTGGGATCATGACGCACTGGATCGATAAGGAAAACTTCGTGATGATGAGCGACGTAGAGCGCACCATCATCGATGGTCTGCGGCACCCAGCCTTTGCCGGCGGCATTACCGAAGTCGCCAAGGGCTTGTGGATGAAGCGAGAAGTACTCAATATCAAACGGCTGTTAGATTATGCTGATCGACTTGCTGTAGGCGCCGTGGTGCGGCGCCTGGGCTACTTACTGGAGCGTTATGGTTTGGCCGATACTGCAGCGCAGAAAACCTTACGCGACATGCTAACGCCAAGCTACCAGCGCCTTGACCCATTACTTCCAGCCGAAGGGGTGTTTCTATCTCGTTGGCGGTTGCAACTCAATGTTGCCCCCGAAGAGTTGGATGCGGTTCGGTTTGGCTGATGATTCCCCAACGCAATATTTCCCTGATCTCGAACTCACTCGCGGCCGCGGGTGCCCGCCGCATACCCGAGGCGATCATCGAACGAGATTACGTATTGGCTTGGTTTCTCACCGGTTTGGCCCGCCATTCCTTGCGCGAGGCACTTGCCTTCAAAGGCGGGACGGCTTTGAGGCGCTGCTGGTTCGAGAACTATCGGTTTTCGGAAGACCTCGATTTCACCTTGATTGATCCAATTTCGCGCGAAGAAATACTCGCGGGATTGAACCAAATTTTCGCCATTGTGGAGGCCGACTCGGGGCTGCGTATCGCGTTTGATCGTGAAGATCGCCACGCGCACCAAAACAGTCACACTTTCTATCTGCGCTACCAAGGGCCGCTGCCCGCCGCCAACGATGTAAAGGTGGATATCACCATCGACGAAGTACTTTGCTTTCCCCTAAAAGATCGCCCGATCTACCGTACCTACAACGGTTTCGACGACTTACCAGAAGGGTCAATGGTCAAGTCCTATGCCATTGAGGAGATCGTGGTCGAGAAGCTTGTGGCCTTAAGCGACCGCGCGCGCAACGAACCGCGCGACCTGTACGATCTCTGGTACCTGATTGGCGCAAGCGAATTTAAAATTGCCGAAATTCGTACCGAACTCGACGCCAAATTGGCGAGACGACAACGTGTTGCAAATGGCCTGGAACAAGCGATCGCCGCCAAGGAAGAGCGCCTGCGACGGCTCTGGAGCGTGCGACTTCAACACCAAATGAACTCGCTACCGGCATTCGACGAGGTTTTTCGACTAGTGATGCGGTACATACGCGCCGCCAATTTGCCCAGAGCGCTCAAAAAATAGGGAATCTCGCCATTGACTCAACCGCGCACGACTTTGTCTGAATCAAAACCGAACACCCACGCCCTCGCCCTCGCCCCGCAAATCACCCCCAGCGGTCATTTGCTCGCCCTACAAGACCCCGAGGCCGCGAGCCTCGACCCCGGTCTGCAGGAGCGGCTGCAAACCGCGTTCGAGCAAGGCCCCGGCCATGGCCTATTGCAACTTGGCGCTACGGAGGTCGGCGCCGCGCTACCGCCGGCTTGGGCTTGGTGGCGCGATTTCGCCGCGCGTTATGTGACACTACTTTGCGCCACGCCCGAGGGCGGCGACATTGCCGTTGCTACACCGGCGAGCGACGCAATCAAAGACATGATCGCCGACGCGCCACCCATGACAGGCGTTGAGTATTTGAGCGAAACAACGCTGATTGCCCTCTGGGGCGAGATTGATCGCGCATTGCGCGAGGAGCTCACCGCGTCGAAACACTCACTGCAAGAGTTTCTCAAAGCACGCAACCCGGCGTGGAATTTAGTCGGCCGCGTTCACTTTAATCTTGCCGAGAATCGCAAGGACGAGGACGCCCCTTTCGCCTTCCTTGCCACCTATACCTCGCGTTTGTCGGCTCATGGCAAGGCGCAACACCTACCCTTGTCGCGTGCATTGGAAGAATTCTCCGATGGCAAGAGCCAGGCAAGACTGCTATCGCTATTGACGCCGGTACAACGTGCGGCCGAAAACTGCGCATGGCTAAAAGACATGGTCGAAGCCGGCGAGATTTATCACGCCATGCGTTGGACGCCCGCGGATGCTTTGCAATTTCTCTCCGACACACCCGAGCTGCAATCGGCCGGCATTGTGGTGCGTACGCCTGGCAACTGGTCCTCGGGGCGCCCATCGCGTCCACAGGTCAATGCGAGCATTGGCACCAAACCGCCCTCGCTCTTGAATCGCGAAGCCTTGCTTGATTTCAACATGGAGGTGACACTCGATGGCGAAACGCTTAACGCCGCGGACATCAAAGCATTGCTTGCCGGTGGCGACGGATTGCAATTGATTCGCGGGCGTTGGATCGAGGTGGATCGCGCAAAACTTAAAAAAATGCTCGAGCGCTTCCAGGGCATTGAGAAAGCTGCGGCTGGTGGTGGTCTCTCCTTTGCCGAGGCGATGCGCCTGGTATCCGGTGCGAACCTCGAAGAATCGACCGATACCGCCGATGCCGACTGGTCGCAACTCACCGCCGGCCCATGGCTTTCGCAAACACTTCGCGATCTGCGCCAACCCGAAGGGCTGGCCCAAGTGAGCGCAGGCGCGGCGCTGAAAGCGGAACTACGCCCCTATCAAGTCGCCGGCGTGCGTTGGTTGTACCTCCTCTACCGCCTGGGGCTGGGGGCCTGCCTCGCCGATGACATGGGCCTGGGAAAAACTATCCAAATCCTCGCTTTACTTTTGGTGCTCAAACGCGAGGAGAACGAAGCACTACCCAGTGTGCTGGTCGCGCCCGCGTCGCTGCTCGCTAACTGGGCCGCTGAAGCCGAGCGTTTCGCGCCGGATTTGCAACTTTTGCTCGCGCATCCTTCGTTCATGGCAGCCGAGGATTTGCGCGTGCTTGATGCGGCGCAATTGAAAACCAAGGATTTGGTTATCACCAGTTATGGAACCCTCGCGCGCGTACCGGCGTTAGCGGCGATGAACTGGCGCCTGGCGGTGCTCGATGAAGCGCAAGCCATCAAAAACCCCGGTGCGCAACAAACCAAACAAACGAAATTGTTGAAGGCGCGCACCCGCATCGCGCTCACTGGAACCCCGGTGGAGAATCGTTTATCTGACCTGTGGTCGATCTTCGACTACACCCACCCAGGCCTGCTCGGCTCGGGAAAGGTGTTCACCGATTTTTCTAAACGCCTGGCGAAATCGGGGCACTTTGGGCCGCTACGCGAATTGGTACGTCCCTACATCCTGCGGCGCTTGAAAACCGACAAAAAGGTGATCACTGATCTACCGGACAAAACCGAACTCAAAGCCTGGTGCCACTTGCGCCCGGCACAAGCCGCGCTTTATCAGCAATCGGTCAAGGATCTGGCCACGGCACTGGAGAAGACCGAGGGCATCGCGCGCAAGGGCTTGGTGCTGTCATATCTCATGCGCTTTAAACAAATATGCAACCACCCCTCGCAGTGGCTGGGGGATTCGGCATGGGAGAGCGCCGACAGCGGCAAGTTTGATCGATTGCGCGAACTTGCCGAGGTAATTGCCGCGAAGCAAGAAAAGCTCCTGGTATTCACGCAATTCCGCGAAACCACCGCGCCCTTGGCCGCGTTCCTTGGCGCCGTATTCGGACGCGCGGGATTGGTGTTGCACGGCGGCACGCCAATCGGCAAACGCCGCGAGATGGTGAAGCGTTTTCAAGAGGACGAATTGACGCCCTTCTTCGTGCTCTCCCTCAAAGCCGGCGGCTCGGGCCTCAACCTCACCGCCGCTTCGCATGTGATTCATTTTGATCGCTGGTGGAATCCGGCGGTGGAAAACCAAGCCACCGACCGCGCGTTTCGCATCGGTCAGCGCAACAATGTGTTGGTGCATAAGTTCGTCTGCCGTGGCACGGTTGAAGATCGCATCGACGCGCTGATCGAATCCAAGCAAAATCTAGTGCGCGACGTGCTCGAGGGCAGTGCAGAATTGAACCTCACCGAGATGAGCGACAAAGAATTGCTGGATTTGGTGAAACTGGATATTCATGCCGCACGCGAAGCGTGATACGCACAAAAACTGACCGGCGAACAAATTAAAAACCTACCCCTATAGGAAGCGTACCCCATGAGTTTTTACGGCTGGAAACCCTACGTCCCCGTGGCCACGCGTCGCAAACAAGCCGAGAAGCTCGCCGCCAAGGCGGCAAAAAAAGGTACTCCCTTATCGCCGGTGGGTGGAACCTCCGGCGCTATCGCAAAAACCTTCTGGGGCCGTGCCTGGTGCGACAACCTGGAGCGCTACAGCGATTACTCCAACCGCCTGCCGCGTGGCCGCACCTATTTGCGCAACGGCTCGGTGATCGACCTCAACATCAACGAAGGCGAAGTGCTGGCGCAAGTGGTCGGCTCCAGCGTCTACAAAGTCGCCATCGCGGTGGCGACAGTTCCCGGCAAACAATGGCAGGCCATCGGCGCTGAATGCGCATCCTCTATCGATTCGCTGGTCGAATTGCTGCAGGGGCGCTTATCCAAAGCGGTGATGGAGCGTATCTGCACGCCCGGCACAGGGCTGTTTCCGGCGCCAAAGGAAATTAAGCTTTCCTGCAGTTGCCCCGACTGGGCGGACATGTGCAAACACGTTGCCGCAGTGTTGTATGGCGTAGGCGCGCGCCTCGATCAACAACCCGAGCTGTTGTTTCGCTTGCGCAAAGTAGACCCCAAGGACTTGGTCGCGCGCGCGGGTGCGGGGCTGCCCAAGGCTGGCAAAGGGCCGGCCAAGGCCAAGGTGCTCGATGAGGCGAGCGTCGCCGATGTATTTGGCTTGGAGATGGATGAGGGGAGTGCGCCCGAAGTAGTGAAGGTGGCGAAGACCACCAAGAGAACCAGTGCAACAAAAGCGCAGCAAACCAAAGCGACACCGCCAGCGAAATCCACCACCAAGCTAAAAAAGAAACCCGCAACAAAGACGCCTGCCCATAGGAAAATCTCGAAGGCAAGCAAGGCACGTTGATTATCAACCGAAAATGTTCCGAAAATTGGAGAGCCTTTTAGCCTTACTATAGGATTGACAATATGTGTAAATGCTCATCCAACGGACACTTTTAATTTTAATTTAATGAGATTTATACCCAATGGAAAAATTCGGCATCGGTCAACCTGTCAGACGCGTCGAGGACAAACGCTTCCTTATCGGTTCGGGACGTTTCGTCGATGATTTGGAACTCGCGCACCAATGCCACGGCGCGGTGCTGTATTCGCCGCACGCGCATGCACTGATACGCGCCATCCGCACCGATTTGGCGAGTAACGCCCCCGGCGTGTTGTGCGTACTCACGGGCGCCGAGGCAAAACGCGACGGCTTGGGGCCATTGCCCAGCCGCCTAACACCCGAGGCGATGGGTTTCCCCAAGGCCTTCCAGGGTCTGCGCGATATTTTGGCGGGTGATCGCGTACGCAGCGTCGGTGACCGCGTCGCCTTCGTAGTCGCAGAAACCGAGGCGCAGGCGCGCGATGCCGTCGATCTCATCGAAGTCGATTACGAACCTTTGCCCTCGGTCACCGATATCGAAGCTGCCGTGGCTGAGGGCGCGGCACGCGTGTGGGAGGACTGCGCCGACAATGTCGCGGTAAAAATCTGGTTCGGCGACGAAGCCGCAACCGAAAAAGCCTTCGCCAGCGCCGCGCATCGTGTCAAAGCACGCCTCGAAGCCAATCGCCTCTCCCCAAACAGCATGGAGACGCGCGGCTCGCTGGGCGAATACAACGCCGCCGACGAAACCTATACGTTGTTCAACAGCACGCAAAACCCACACGGCGTACGCAATATGTTGGCGCAGGATGTGTTAAATGTCCCCGAGACGCGCATTCGCGTAGTGACCTACGACGTTGGCGGCGGCTTTGGTCTCAAGGGTTCGGCCTACCCGGAAGATGCCCTGGTGTTGTGGGCCTCCAAACTCTGTGGGCGCCCGGTCAAGTGGATGCCCAGCCGATCTGAGGCCATCATGGGCGACACGCATGGGCGCGACCAGGTGGTGCATGGCGAGATGGCCTTCGATGACAAGGGGAAGCTCCTCGCGATTCGCGCCAGCGCCGTGCAGGCCATCGGCGCCTACACCAGCGGCACGCTTGCACCCATCGAAATGTCGATGCGCTTGATTCCCAGTGTTTATGATGTGCAAACCTTCTATGTGGAATCGCGCGGTGTGCTCACCCATACAGCACCGTTGTCGTCTTATCGCGGCGCAGGCCGGCCTGAAGCGGCAGCCTTGGTGGAACGTCTGCTCGACTTGGGCGCACAAGTGATCGGCATCGCGCCTGAAGAAATCCGCCGCCGCAACTTCATTAAACCCGAAGCCCTGCCCTACAAGAGTGGTACCGGCCACGTGTATGACAGCGGCGAATTCGAGCAAGTGATGGATAAGTGCCTAGCGCTTGCCGATTGGCAAGGCTTCGCGACACGACGCGCCGCCTCCGAAGTACGTGGTCTTAGGCGCGGCCGAGCACTCGCCTACTACATCGAAATCGGCGGCCGCATGAACGAACGCATGGAATTACGCTGCGACCCCAGCGGCAATGTCACCGTGGTGGCGGGCACGCATTCGCACGGCCAAGGCCATGCCACCACCTACGCACAAATGGTCTCCGAATGGCTCGGCGTGCCCTTCGAGAAAATTCGCTTCGTGCAAGGCGATACCGACCAAGTTCCTTTCGGCCGCGGTTCGTTCGCCGCGCGCGCCTCGATGTTAGGCGGCTGCGCCTTGCTTTTGGCCTCACAAGAAATCATTGAAAAAGGCAAACGCATGGCGGCGTTTTTGATGGAGGCCGCAGCCAAGGACATTGAATTTAGCGAAGGCAAATTCCGTATCTCAGGTACTGATCGCGCCATGGGTTTTTCCGATGTCGCGCGCGCCTTCTACCGGCCCGCCGGCATCCCTAAAGATTTATCGGTGGGTTTGGAAGCAAGCGGTTCCTGGTCCTCCGAGCCCTCCAACTATCCCAATGGCTGCCACGTCTGTGAAGTGGAAGTCGATCCGGAAACTGGGCACGTGGTGATCGAACGTTATGCGGTGGTCGATGATCTGGGCCGTGTAGTGAACCCGATGATCTGCGAAGGGCAGATTCACGGTGGCCTATCGCAAGGCATCGGTCAGGCGATGATGGAAAAAGTCGTCTACGACCGAGAAACCGGACAACTGCTCTCAGGCAGCTTCATGGACTACGCCATGCCACGCGCTGACGACATGCCCTCCTTCGCTGTGGATTACGTTGAGGTGCCCTGCAAAACAAATCCGCTGGGTATCAAGGGCGTGGGCGAAGCCGGCGCCGTGGCCACGCCACCGGCTATCGTCGGCGCGATTCTCGATGCATTGCAGCCGCTGGGTGTGAAGCATATCGATATGCCTTGCACGCCGGATGCGGTGTGGCGGGCCATCAATCGAACAATTCAATGAGCAAATGATGCGCTCGAATGGATTGGATCCTTAAGATTCGAATCCTGGAGGGTAGTGCCAGCCGCTGCGTCTATTCCGGATTGAGCCCAATCTGTTTCACCAACCCCGCCACCAACTCGGTATCCGCTTTGATAGCCGCAGCCAATGCCTCGGGGGTGGTGGCTACGGCGCGCATATAGAGCTTCTCGAACTGCTCGCGCACCTCGGGCACCGCGAGCGCTTTGCTCACTGCGCCATACAAGCGATCAACCATGGGGCGCGGTAGCCCCGCGGGCCCGAACAAACTGAACCAGATCGGCGCGGCCTGAAACCCAGGCAGCGTTTCGGTGATCGCCGGGACATCCGGCATGCGCGCATAACGCGTGCTCCCCAGCACCGCCAGCACTCTGATTTTTCCTGCGCTCAACATCGGCGCCGCGCTGCCGAACGCTGGAAACGCCACGTCGATTCTGCCCGCGGCGAGTTCCGGAATAATTTGCGCGATGCCTTTATAGGGAATGTGAAGCAAATCCACGCCGGCGCCCGCTTTGAATAACTCGCCATCGAAGTGGGGAATTGATCCGACTCCTGAACTGCCATAGGTGAGTTTGCCCGGATTTTTTTTTGCGTAGTCGATCAACTCGCGCATCGTGTTGGCAGGCAACTCGCCCCGCACCGCCAAGGTCTCAACAGGTTCCAACAGTTTGCTGATTGGCGTGAAATCGCGTATCGGGTGATACGGAAGGTTTTTGTTGAGGAAGGGTCCCGTGACGATTTGCGCTGGCGTACAGAATAAAAGACTGTAACCATCCGGCGCCGACTTGGCGATATTGTCCGTGCCAATAGAGCCGCTGGCGCCACCAGGGCGATTTTCGATCACCAACGGTTGTCCCAGCAACTCCTGCAATTTTGGCGCGGCGAGGCGCAGGTACGCGTCAATCCCCCCGGCTGGATTGGGAATCACCACGCGAATGGGCTTCACCGGATAGGCCTGCGCGATTGCCGATGGCATCAATATCCAAGCCAATGCCGCGAGCGTCACATTTGTCAAAATTAGAGATCGCATACTCTTCCTCAAAAATAATCGCGTCGCCTCGAACCGCAGCGCTTTAGGCTCAATCCAAACGTATGCCGGAATCCTTGATCACCTTGGCAAGCAGTTCACGCTGCGCTTGCATAAACGCGACATACTCCTCGGGGCTACTGGCGATCACCCGCAAACCACCGTCGACCAGCGTCTTACTCAGCGCAGGGTCGCGCAGCGCGCGGACGATCTCTTCATTTAACTTACGCACCACCGGCATAGGCGTCCCCGCGGGCACGACGAAACCGAAGGTCGCATCCAACTCCACGCCCGGAACCCCCGCCTCGGCCATGGTTGGCACGTTGGGAAATAGGGGCGCGCGCAACGGCGAGGCAACCGCCAACGCGCGCAGCCGCCCGTCGCGCGCGAGTGGGCCCGCCGAGACGATGGCATCGAAAAAGAAATCGACGCGCCCTGCGACCAGATCCAATAAGCCAGGGGCCGAACCTTTGTAGGGCACATGCTCCAGTTCGACCCCGGTGCGTGTTTTGAGTAGCGAGCCAAGCAAATGTCCCGCACCGCCCGTGCCTTGCGAGGCATAGGTCAAGCCCTTCGGCTTGGCTTTTGCCAAGGCGATCATTTCCGCCACGGTGTTGGCCGGACTGGTGCCCGGCACCACCAACAGATGTGGTGTCGAGACGCCCAGGGTGATCGGCGCGAAATCGCGGGTCTCATAGGGGAGTTTGGAAAATAACAGCGGGTTGGTGGTCAGATGACCGGTTGCCGCCATCAAGATGACATGCCCGTCGGCTGCGGATTTCTTGACGAATTCGGCGGCGATAATGCCACTGGCGCCAGCCTTGTTCTCGATTACCACGGATTGCTTGAAGGTCTCGGAGAGACTGTGGCCGACCGAGCGCGCAATGGGGTCGGTCAGACCGCCAGGCGGGAATGGCACAACAATGGTGATGGCCTTGGTAGGAAAGTTGGGCGTGCTTAGAGCGGTCTGACCGATTGCCTGAGAAACCACGGCGCTTAGGCAAACCATGGCACTAACGTAAATGAGATCCTTCGGTGTTTTCATCTCGTCTCCATACAAAGGTTGCATTCGATCGCCGCATGCTACCTCAAGGCCTCCCAGGTTCGCTTCGGGCCGGATTGCTATGGACATCGCCCCCATTGTTGCCGCATTATTTGGCCTCAAGCTTGGCTGCGATACTTGTATTGCATCGAGACTCAAACTGCTAACGGGATACATCCATGCTCTCAATCGAAGACAACGAACGCCTCACACGAGTGGGCCCTAGTACGCCCATGGGCGCGATGCTGCGCGAACTCTGGACCCCGGCGCTACGCTCGGCGGCCCTCCTCGAAGGCGGCGCGTCCATAGCCTTTCGCCTGTTGGGCGAAGATCTGGTCGCCTATCGTGGCACCGACGGGCGAGTCGGTATTCTGCAACGAGCCTGCCCGCATCGCCGCACCTCACTGACTCTCGCACGCAACGAAGGCGATGGCCTGCGTTGTATTTTTCATGGCTGGAAGTTTGATCGATCCGGCAAGGTGTTGGATTGCCCCACCGAGCCAGCTGAAAAACGCCAGGAGTTCGCCAAGCGCGTGCCGATTACGCATTATCCGGCCGAAGAAGGCGGCGGTCTGATTTGGGTGTACATGGGCAAGCGCACCCCGCCTAAGTTCTATGATTTCGAAGCGCACTTCCCGCCCGCGGAATTTTTGATTCGCTGCGCCAAGGTGCATGGCAATTGGCTGCAAGGTTTCGAAGGTCAACTGGATTCGGCGCATCTCAACTTTTTGCATTCAACCTCAGTGCCACGCCGGCCGAACACCACCGGCACCATGGTGACGCACGATTCATCGCCGAAATTTGAGTTCATCGATAAACCCTATGGTTTCCGCGAGGCGGCGATGCGGGGGCTGCCCGACGGCTCGATCTACGCGCGTATTCGCGAGGTGGTGCTGCCCTATTACTCGTTCATTCCCGGCAATCATGGCGACCCGCGCTTGGTTGTCATTGTGGTGCCGATCGATGACGAATGGAGCGCGCACTGGTACTACTACTTGAGTCCGTTTGGGCCGGTACCTGAGTATTACAAAGAGTCGGCATATAGCGGCACTTCCGATGACGATGATGATTTCGCCAAGGACCGCGGCAACGAATCCAACAATTGGAATCAAAGCACCCATGCAATGAAGAATGGGCACTTTAGCGGCATCATGAAAAACTTCGTCTACGAGGATTTCATTGTCGAAGAATCCATGGGGCCGATCATGGATCGATCCAAAGAGTTTCTTGGCACCAGCGACGCGGTCATCGTGCGTGCGCGCCGCATGTTGTTGAAAGCTTTGGAGGAACATGCCCAGGGCAAGTTGCCCTTCGGGGTAGACCAGGATATCGATTATCGTGCGGTACGCGCCCTGGCAATCCGTTTCCCCAAGGACACGGATTGGAAGGCCATCGATGTCAAAAATCCGCCGGATTTCAGTCCGAAGTGAAACCTAAGCCGTATGCTCTAAAACCCGTTGGTCACAAGGTCGGCAATCCGCACCGCCATGCTGGCGTCGGGATCGAACGGTAAATCCTCGAAACCGAAACCTCGATAAAAATTGCGTACGCCATCGTCAATGGGATGGGTCATCACGCAAAAGCAGCCAATATCCCTGGAAAAGCGCACAGCAGAGGTGAGCGCGAAGAGCATCAACGACCGCGCAATGCCACGCCGCTGATAGTGCACGTCGACGGCTAACTGACCAATAAGTAGTGCCGGGATGGGATCGGGTTGATTGCGTTGAGCCGATTTTGGTAGGTGCGCCCGCTCTATTTGCGCAGCGCAAAGGCTGACGAAGCCGGCAATGTCTCGAGTCGAAACATCGCAGACAACATTGGTCCGCGACGTACCCGATTGCTGGTTGCGCCACGCGTGCCGGCGAAACCACTGGTTCAGGGACTCTCGCCCACAGTCGAATGTATCAAACAGATCATCGAGCAAGAGTGGGCGCGGCGGTGTCAGACCTTCCATACAGGTGGTGTGCGGGAAAGCTTTCGCAATGCCGGAATCTTGCGCGCAGGGGCATGGGCCCACGCCTCGAATTTTTCCCAATCCTTAGCCGCGATGACAACGCTTCGCCGGTCCAGAACATCCGCCTCTGCCGCATCAATTGCCTTGCGGCGAATAAAATCGCTCAAGGTTGTTCGCGATTGCGCGGCGGCCGACTCGAGCAACGTGCGTTCCGCCGCGCTGACCCGGACGCTAAGAATGGCGGGCGAAGCAGCTTGCGGCATTGGGGAGTCCTTTTGCAGGGGAGGCGAATATCCCGTGTATTACAATAGCATACACGGAGGCCACCTAAGCGGCAATCGCCTGTTTCTCCGGTTCCTTAAGATTCAAGATACGGCGCGCGTTATCGCAGAGGATCTTTTGTTGATCCTGTTTCGATAGGCCAATTTCATTGAAGATTTTCAGCGCAGAGGGCGCATTCCAGCAGGGGTAGTCATCGCCATACATCACGTGATCGATGCCGTAGAAGTCAATGGCGAATTTCAGGCCTAGCGCGTGTGGCTGCACGGTGTCTGTGAACATACGGCGCAAATAGACACTTGGGTCCTTGGGCAATTTCGCGGCCTTGGAGTTTTTATCCATACGGCCTGCCTGATAGGGCAACGCGCCACCGGTGTGCGAGACGTACACCTTAAGGTTGGGATGCCGCTCCATGATGCCGGAGAGCACCAGGCGATAAGAGGCAATGCTCACCTCGATTACCTTACCTAGCGAGTTGTACAACGCGCCATCGTAGCCATCGCAAATCGCGGGGAACACCACATCGGTGGGATGCATGAATAACGTGGCGCCAAGCCGCTCGGCGGTGGCGTAAAAATCGGCGAGGCTGGGATCGTCGACGCGGATTTTGCCGTGCGCGCCAATGGAGCTGGGCACATTCACGCCCACCAAACCCATCTTCATTGCGCGTTCGAGTTCATCCACGCAGCGCTTGGGGTCTTGCATGGGCACCACACCCGAGCCCCAGACTTTGCCGGGGTAACGATGACAGGCGCCGGCGATCTCGTCGTTCCACATCTGCGAAAACGCATAGCCCGAAGCCGCGTCAGTCTCGGAGAAAAATGCGCCGCCTGGGCCGGTGGTGCACACCACGCCGAAGTCGAAGCCGCCAAAATTACCCGCGCCTTGCGCCGCTTTATCCATGTGTTCGAGCATGGCATCCAGATCGAACCAATCCGACCAAGTGTCGCAGCGTGTCACGCCCTCGTGCGGGGTTACGTCGTAGCCGCCCTTGGCATTGGGTTTGGCGCGCGGCGCGTCACTACGTTTGCAAAGCGCATCGAAAACCGTTTTTGGATACCAATGAAAATGCGAGTTGATGGCGCGCATGGCGTTTTACCCCCTTAATTGACCATGATGAATGGTACACCAGCGATGAATTTTTCTATGCAGATCAAAAACGGGAGCGCGGCAAAGGCATAATGTTTTAATTTGGCGCCTGCGAAGGATATCTCGGGCGGCGAATGTCCTCAATGATTGTGTTTTCGCTTTTTATTTCCGTGCTTTGCTTCTGCATTGTTCGTCGCGCAGGATGCTCGTCTTGGTCGCGCGCGATGCTCGCTTCGCTTGCGCTATTTCCGGCAATCGATTGCGCGTACGGCTTCACTCTGGGCGAAATCGAACCGCTCTCCGCGCTGGGACAGCCGTTTCGCGCCCGTGTTCCTTTTCAACTTGCCGAGGGCGAATCGATCGATCCGGGGTGTATACGCATACTCGGTTCGCGCGTGGAATCGGACGCAGATTTGCCGGTGATGCATGGTGCGATGCCGCGCATCGAATCGGTCGCGGGACGCAGCTACTTGGTGTTGGCGTCGGCGGAAACCACCGCGGAGCCGATCCTGCGATTGACGCTGGAAGTCAGGTGCGACAAGACCGGCAATATCACACGCCAGTACCTGTTGCTGCTCGATCCTGCTGATCGTTTTGTCGTGCCGGCCGCAGCGCCCTCGATATCTGCTTTGCCCCAGCAAAACGTCGCCGCGCCGGAGATCAATTTGCCCGCGGCCAAGCCCCCGATTGTTGCCGCTGCCTCGGCCCCGATCCCGTTGCAAGCGCCCCGTACCGCCACGACGGCCCCCGTACCGCGGGCTGCCGCGAATCCCCTGGTCGCTAACACCGTGCCGCAGGCTGAAGCCACACGCGCGCCCAACCCAAGCGCGGCACGGCCGCCACGCGCACCGCGCGCAACGCGAGACGTACTTCGGCTAGAGCCCACCATAGACGACTCGGGCGGAACTTTTGGCGCGCCAGGCTGTTGCTTCCGGCTTGCGTACGAGTTGAGCGAAACTCAGCCGGTTTCGCAGGCCGAGCGTGATCGACTGCGCAGGGAATTCGCCGAACGCATGGGCGAAGACGACGTCATGCCGCGCCTGCTCTCGTTGCGCGACCAGATCGAGGAGCTAAAGAATCGTGTCATGTCAATGGAATCCGAGCGCGCCACGCTCGAGGCAGCGCGCCAACACGAACAGTCTGGACGCTTTGCCTGGCTGATTTCCCTTGTTCTTGGCACGGTCGCCCTGGTTGCCGGCATTGGGTTATGGATGCGGCGCCCGCGGCGCGAACCGTTTGCCATCACCGCCTCGAATCTGTACGACACCGGCGCGCATACGCCCGCGGAAACAGCCCTCGCCGAAGCGGGAAAAATCCCGGATTCCCGAAGTGCGTCTGCCACCGCGACGGCAGAGGTCTATGGCGATGCCTCCGAATCTGACGCAACGATGGTGCAGCCCTACACCGCCGTCGCGCCGGCGATAGCGATAGCGATAGCGAGTGTGGCCGAGCGTACGCAAAGTGCGCAGTACCTCGGCGCCGCGCACGCCGAACACCAGGGCGAGCCGGTGCAACCTGCGCAGGATTCCGATTGGACGCAGCGCCTGTGGGCGCCACCTGCGCAGCCCACCACGGCGCCGCACAGCGACCAACCGAGAGCCGAGAATGCGCACCCACTCGCTTTGGTACCTAATCTTCCCGACGGCGAACACCAAGACGACAGCGCCTTAAATCCCAACGCGCTCGAGGCGTTCACCTTTAACCTAGATGACCTAGACGAAAACAGCAGTGAACCGATGTTCGATCTGACGCTGGATGCAACGCCGACACAGGGGCTGGACTTGAGTCTTGATATGCCGCCGGAGACGGAGGCGGACATCGACGCACCAAGCGCCAAGCAGCGCACGCTGCAATATCGCAATGCCTACGTCGCCGAGCGCTTTCCGGAGATTGCCGCGGGCAGTATCGATTTGGACAAACCGGCTGAGGTCGTCGAAGGCGCACGCATCATGTATCAGGAAGATCAGGATGTATCGCGGGCGGTAGGTCTGCTGCAACTTGCCTGGTCAATGAATTCGCAGCATCTGGCGCTCTGGCTGTGCCTGTTTGAAATTTATTGGCTGGAAGGCATGCATGCCGCGTACGTCGACCTGGGCCGGCGCTTTCGCGAAGCTTTTTCCATCGGGCACCTGGAATGGCCGATGATCGCGAAACTGGGGCGTGAACTGGAGCCCAACAACCTGCTGTTTCGATCCGATGGGCTGCCTGCGGTAGAAGACAACAAGCCAAACTGGCTCAACGCACAACTGGACATGATGGGCCATGTGTTGTCGCGCGAAATGCGCGACCAGGTGATGGAATATTGTGCCGCGTCCACGCAAAGTCTGAAGGTCACAGCGGAACCCTTGGGCACATGACACCTACCTCGGAAACAAACGGCGCGTCCGCCAGCACCGGCGCCGCGCATGCGGCGATGGGGTCGCTACGCAACTGGCTGGCCAGTATGCACGGCGCCGTCCCGCTTGCGCAGCGCGCGCTGTTGGTAGAGGCGCTACGCGAGGCGCACGACGCCTTGCTTGACCCCAAGGAAGACCTCGAGACCCTGTTGGCGGTGGATCAAGCGTGGTGGCCGCTGGCGCGGAATCTGACACGGCGCTATCGTCGTGATACGTCGGTGGCCAAACCCGATGCGGCGCGGTTTCACGCGCAGATGGGAGAAATCGGGCGCCTGTTTGGCGAAATCTATGCCAAATTTGCCGGCTTCATGTTGGCACATGCGGGCGCCGACGCGCTTTCCGGGGAGCCGCTGCGGCAGATTACCGCACGCGCGCTTTCCCATCTGGGCAAACATGCCCGGTGGTTGATCTGCAACCGCGAGCAGCCAGATGCAAAGTTGTGGCGACGTCTGCACGAACTGTACCTATTGGCGATTCGCGAAGGATTCGACGCGCGCCCCCAGGTGTTGTACCAGGACGAAGAAATGGTGCCAACCTGCGGCCAATTGTGGCTTCGCGCCGTTATGCTGGGCACATTGAACACCGGCAGTCTTTCGCCGCGCCAAGTCGACCGCGCGGAACAATGGTTGGAGGATTGGTGCTCCAGCATCAGCGCCGAAAGCAGCTACGACGAGGCCAGACACCTTTATTGCGTCGATGTCGCCGGCGAGGCCGGACCGGTGCGTATCACCCCTGGACTGAAGATGGTCCGTCCGATTTTCCTGCGAACCACGCATCTGTACAGCGACATCGTCGCCGCCCGTCTGCATTATCTGGAGCAATCAATGGCCTCGAGCCTGGGGCTGTATGTCAGCAATCCATTGCGCGAGTACCTCGATCTGCTCGATCAAATGCAGCGCATCTGGGCTTCGGCGCCGGCTCACATCCAGGGGCGCTCGAGCACCCGCCAGGATGCGCCTGCCGGGACGCTCGCCGTGGTGGTGCAGGGCATCACGGATATTCTTGCGCTGCGAGACGACGCAAGCAGCAAAAGCGTGCGCCGCGCCCAATGGACCGTCCGCGAGTACAGCGAGCGCGGCCTGGGTCTGCAGGGCCCCATGGACGGTGATACTGCACCGATCACGCAGCAGTTGATTGCCGTGCGTTGGCGGGATGCGCCAACCTGGCACCTCGGGGTGATCGTACGCGCGATGAATCTGCAGACGCTAAACGCTCGCCAGGCCGGTGTGCGCCTACTGGCGAGCGAAGCGATCGTGCTCACGCTTAGCGAAATGTTCGAAGCCGGCGCAGAAGCAAAGCATCTCGGGGACACGCCACCACCGGCGCGGCTCGCCTTCTTCCTCGCGGGCAACGAGCGCAGCGCCCAGGCCGACAGTCTGCTGTGTCCAACCGGGACATTAGTACCCAAAATGCGGCTTACTTTTGCCACCAGCAAAAACGAATTCATCATCTGGATCAACCGCGTGATAGAAGGTACCCGCGACTGGCAGCGGATCGGCTTCCAAGTCCTGGAGAAGCGCCCGCTTGGTGCTATACCCGCATTGGATGCCGCGCCCGCGATGCTTGTTTCCCATTTGCCAGAAATCCCCGGCCTCGATCACTCACCGGGGCAAGACAGCACACCGGTCCCGGTTTCCTATTCATCTCCAGGGATGTTTGCGAACCTGCAATTGTGCGCCGACGATAAAGCAGACGAAAATCCCAAAGCAGATGACAAAAGGGAAAAAACCACCGCGGATTTCCTCGCCGTACTAAGAGAACCGCACCCGCGACTCGCCGCCGCGATCGAGCTGATGTGGGGAAATATCGAGTGTGAAAAATATATGGATGAGATCATCCTCGATGATCGTGGCTCGCGCCAAGGCTTCCAGGAGCCGGTGATGTCGGCGCTGCTCGCGCTGCATGCGCGACACGCCAGGGAATTCCCTTTCCGCGGCGAGTCGGACATTTAGCGTTTGAGCGGGGGGGGAGCTGCCGCTCGGCATTACCGCGCCCTACAATGCGATGCATAATTTATCGGCACTGATGATCGCATACACAGCCTACGAAATAAACGCTAGACGAATGGCGTGATAAGGCGGCCACCGAACCCTTTTGAGGATATCCCATGCAAGACAACGTCAATCGCTTTGGCATCGGCCGCCCAGTGCGGCGCGTCGAGGACGCGCGATTTCTCACCGGTCGCAGTCAATTCGTGGCCGACATTGATCTCCCACGACAGGCCTATGGCGCACCCTTGCTTTCGCCGCACGCGCATGCGCGCATCACGCGTATCGATACATCCAAAGCCCTTGCTGCGCCTGGCGTACTGGCAGTACTCACGGGCTTGCATGCCATCGAAGATAAGCTGGGCGCCTTCCCCTCGCGCTTCATGCCGGAGAACATTGGTTTCCCCAAGGGCTATCGCACCGTGCGCCCGGTGCTGATCGCCGACAGGGTGCGCTGCGTGGGCGAGCGCATCGCCTTCGTTGTCGCGGAAACGTTGGACCAAGCGCGTGATGCTGTCGATTTGATTGAAGTGGATTACGAACCACTACCGGTTTCATCGACACTCACCGAGGCCATCAAACCTGGCGCACCACGCGTCTGGGAGGACTGCGAAGGCAATCTCTCCTTCAAGATCTGGTTTGGCAATGAGGCCGCGACTGAAGCCGCGTTTGCCAAGGCGCACAAGATCGTGTCTTTGGACACCGGCGCCAACCGCATCACCGCCAATACGCTAGAGCCGCGCGGCGCGGTGGGCGAGTACCACGCGGCCGACGACACTTGGACGCTCTACACCAGCTCGCAGAATCCACATGGCGTGCGCAACATGCTGGCCGAAGAAATCTTCAAGGTTCCCGAGACCTCGATGCGCGTCATCACCCCCGATGTCGGTGGTGGCTTTGGCATGAAATCCACGCCCTACCCCGACGATGCCTTGGTGTTATGGGCTTCGCGGCGCGTGGGCCGCCCGGTGAAGTGGATCGCCACGCGCTCTGAAGCCTTGTTATGCGACAGCCACGCACGCGACCAGTTGATCAGGGGCGAACTGGCGTTAGATGCGAATGGAAAAATACTCGCGGTGCGCGCCGCGGGTTTCCAGAACATTGGTGCCTACACCGTGGCGGCAACACTGGTACCGAGTGAAATTTCTTTATTGTTTATTCCCAGCGTGTACGACATTCCCAACGCGTGGCTAGTGACCCGCGGCGTATTCACCAATACTTCGCCACTAACCTCCTATCGCGGCGCGGGAAGGCCCGAAGCCATCACCTTGATCGAACGTCTCATCGACAAGGCCGCGCTGGAAATAGGCATCGACCCGATTGAAATGCGGCGGCGCAATCTCATCAAATCCGAAGCCATGCCTTACAAATCCGCAACAGGATTTAATTACGACTCGGGCGAATTCGAGAAACTCATGGATCAGGGCCTGGCGCTCGCCGATTGGCAAGGGTACGAGGCGCGCCGCAAGCAATCCGAAGACAGAGGCCTAAAACGCGGGCGCGCCCTCACCTACTACATCGAAATGGGCGGACGCTTCAACGACCGCATGGAATTGCGCTGTGATCCCGGCGGAACTGTGACGATTGTCGCTGGCACCCATTCGCATGGGCAGGGGCACGCCACCACCTACGCGCAGATGGTCTCAGACTGGTTGGGCGTGCCGTTCGAATCGATTCGTTACGTGCAAGGCGATACCGACAAGGTGCCGTTTGGCCGTGGATCGTTTGCCGCGCGTGCATCGCTGGTCGGTGGCGCGGCGTTGCGCGAGGCTTCGCTCTCCATCGTCGAGAAAGCCAAACAGATGGCGGCGCATCTCATGGAAGCGGCGGCCAAGGACATCGAATTCATCAACGGCCAGTTCTGCATTGCCGGCACTGATAAATCGATGAGTTTTACCAACGTCGCGCGCGCCTTTTATCGGCCAGGCGGCATTCCCAAACATCTCTCCGTGGGCCTTGAGGCCTCGGGTTCATGGGAAGCCGATCCACCCAACTACCCCAATGGCTGTCACCTGTGCGAATTGGAAGTCGATCCGCAAACCGGTGAAGTGCGCATCGATAGTTATGCCGTCATTGATGACCTCGGACGCGTCATCAACCCAATGATCTGCGAAGGCCAGATTCACGGCGGCCTCGCGCAAGGCATCGGCCAGGCACTGATGGAACACGCCGTGTACGACCCGGAATCGGGCCAGTTGTTATCGGGCAGCTTCAGCGATTACTGCATGCCGCGCGCCGATGACTTCTCGCAGGTGAAAATCGAATACGTCGAGATCCCCTGCACCACCAATCCTTTAGGGGTTAAAGGCGTGGGCGAAGCTGGCGCGGTAGGTTCACCGCCGACGATCGTGAATGCGATTCTCGATGCGCTGCGGCCGCTGGGTGTGACGCATATAGAGATGCCGGCTACGCCGAATCGGGTATGGCAGGCAATACAAACCGCCGAGGATGTGACATAAATTCTTAACAAATTTTCTGTTGCATCCAATATCATAGACAATGAAACTATATTTATTATCCAATTATGGAATTAATTGACCGGAAGGTAGCCTTTAATCAAGGTCCGGTGGCCCCCGTGGGCTTGCCTGCAACGGTCGCGCCGAGGCGGCGAATGGTCAATGCGCAGCGTTGCTCGATCAGCGCAACAATCTGTGCGATGACGTTGTGATTGTTGCCTTCCGCATCCATCGCCGCCTGGGTTCTACGGGCGAGTTCCGGCAGGCGCCTGGCAATTTCTAGAATTCGTCTTTTGACCTGCGCCGGAGACAGGCTGGCTTCGGTTGCAAATGTTTCCCAATGGCGCCCCATTAATTCTGAAAATTTATACTTGCCGCCGATTTTCATCGCCATCTTTTCGCTCAAGTTTGGATAGACCGCGGTGCAGAGGGTGTCGTACAGCGGCGCGAGAACGGCGCCCTGCGATTGGTAGAGCAGAGAAAAGTTCTTTGCGTGCGCATCGTTGTTACCGACGAGCGCGTTAAATACCACGAAGTCAAGCAGTCTCAACGTGTTGGGCGCGCTGGGTCGCGTGGCGCGACGCAATAGTTCGAACGCTTGCGCAAGACCGGGACCGCCCTCGTTTTGATATTTGGTTTCCGGGGCGATGCCCAGTGCCTGGCAGAAATCTTCCTGGTGCAGCCGTTGCGTAGATTCGCCATTGCTGCGCGCCACGATACGGTCGTAGCGATCGACCAGCAGGTAATAAGTTTCGCCGATTTGCCGAATGGCGACCTTGGCGACGTCCAGTTCCAGCGCAGCGGCAAGGCGCATGCAGAAGCCTTCGTTGAAAACGCTGCCATCGGCTCCGAGAATGGCGGGCTTAATGATGTGGGAACTGGGCGCACCCATTAAAGGCACACCGACGCGTTGACCATCGGTGACTATTGGCAGTTTGTCTTGCGCACCAGCCAGAGAGAGTCGAATGCCTTGTTCGCCTGCAAGCATTGGGCGCTTGGGCATTTCTTCGAGAACCCGCAGTAATTGCTCCCGATCGAGCCAGCGCACCGCATCAGCCTTTGCCGATGCCTCCGGGGTCTGGCCGGGCGCAAGCAAGGTCACGGCGCCGGCGCATTCGCCGCCAATGCCATCGAGCAAGCCGAAATCGTTCTGCCGGGAGACGCGCAGCGCCTGCGCGATCTGGCGACGTTTGTCGCCATCGGGCAATAGACCGGCAAAAAAAGGACGGGCGCTGCGATCGTCAAACGGCCCGGCACCAGGCGGAAGCGATTGCGACAACGCAATGGTGCCAGGCTTGATGCCCGCCGCCGTCGCGTTACTCGCAAGCCAATCTGCCGCGTAGGAAAAGCGCAACCTCCCGTCAACCTGCTCCAAGGTGCCGGTGCGTTCGCCCATTAGCCAAACGTCGAGCCGAGCGGGCATATCAGATCGCCTTGTCGCCTGTTTTTTGGCCATCCACAGGCAGACCGCTCACGGTTAAGCTGCCACCCAATGCGTGCAGCAGGCGAAGAATGTTCTCCAACCGCAGGGTAGGTTTGCCGGCTTCAAGGTCCACAATAAAGCGCACACCCACACCGGCAGCCAACGCCAACTGTGGTTGCGTGAGGCCAAGCTGCTTGCGTGCTTCACGCGCGGCCTTGCCCAGAGCGTGGGGAGTATCGATGTTTAGCGTCATATCAATTTAAAGTCATTTAAATATCCCGTTCGGGAAATTATTAATCCCAATCCACCAAAAAGCAAATGATATTTCCCGATCGGGAATTTCGTGACGCTTTATCGACTGAAAATTTTAAAGTCTCCCGAACGGGAAACGTCAGCCCGTTTGACCTGCAGCCCAATTTGACCTCGCTAGCCCATCTTTAACATCGGTAAAAAACTGCTGGTGACGCGGCGCTGCACCCGCAGGATGTTACGCAAGCTGGTCCAACTTTCATGGATTCCGCGATCGGCAAGGCGCTTGCGAATAATCTGGACGAACTGATAGGCGAGTACCGAGATCAACAGATGCGCATCGCTGCGCGTCTCCTTGCGATGGAAGATGGGACGCAGGCCCAACTCGGACTTCAGGCTGCGGAACACCGCCTCCAGATCGGTCAGTGTCATGTAGGTGCGCCACAGTTGTTCTTCGGTCCAGGAGATTTCGTTGCTGCGCAGACAGTACACGCCCGGGTCACTCATCTGCGTGCCTGTAATCGGCTCCTTGGTCCAGGTCAGCGCGGTGATTTTTTTGCCCGAGTCATCGATCTGATAGTCAATGCGGTAGTGTTGGCTGACGCCTCGGCACTTTTGCTTGAGCCGTCCAACGCGCTCGGTGATCTTGACTAAGCGCCGCTCGCCACGCGGCTTGGCGATGCCCTGGCACAGCTTGGCCAGGCCCTGTTCAAATCGCTGGGTCAGTCGCGCAACGATGGCG
>JBJXEY010000106.1:0-3234 GCA_046153355.1 Burkholderiales bacterium | reverse complement strand
TCCCAACCTCAATTATTCGGCATCAGCGCAAAGGTCCATACCGAACTGCCGCTGGGCACCAGGTTTGCCGCCTGCCCGCGCGGCAGGCTGCCGCCGAGGCCCGAGGCCACCGTCACGTACTGCACGCCTTTGTGCGTGTAGGTGATGGGCGGCGCGTTGATGCTGGAACTGGTCTTGAACTGCCAAAGTTGTTTGCCGGATTCTTCGTCGAGCGCGATGAATTCGCCGGTGGGTTTGCCGGTGAAGATCACGCCGCCGTCGGTCACCAGCAGGCTGGCGGAATTGGCGATGTCGGTGATCGGTATTTTCCACTTGAACTTGCCGCTCACCACGTCCATCGCGGCGTGATAGCCCACCACGTCGCCCGCTTTCACCACGGGCGGGCGCCCCGCCGTGGCGGTATTCGGCTCGCCCAGTTTCTCGAATTTATACGGCACGAATTTCTGGATGCGCGGCAAATCCCAGGTGTTGAGATACGCCAGATTGGATTTGGGATTAAACGCAAACATGATGGCGTTGGTGCCGCGCTGCGGATACACCTCCACCTCCTCGCCCTTCATCAAGCGCGCTGCAATGTCGGTCAACACCGGGCGTCCGGATTTCAGATCGACATGCGTGGCCCAGTTGATACGCGTCATCGCGTGCGCGGCGAGCAACTTGCCGTTGGTGCGGTCGATCACGTAGAAATAACCGTTCTTGTTGCCGTTCATGATGACCTTGCGCATCTGGCCGTCGATGCGCAGTTCCGCCAGCACCAGTTCGTTGGTGGCATCCACGTCGTAAAGATCGTTCGGCGTATATTGATAGTGCCATTCGATCTTGCCGGTCTTCGGGCGGATCGCCACCACGCTGTTGGTGTAGAGCGCATCGCCATTGCCGCGATACTTGGGATCGTACGGCCCGGCGTTGCCCACGCCCCAATACACGAGGTCCAGCTCCGCATCGTACGAGCCGTTTTGCCAGGTGGAAGCGCCGCCGATTTTCCAGGCATCGGGAATCGAGTCCGCGGTCTTGGGCCAGGTGTCATGGCCCGGCTCGCCCGGCGCGGGGATCATGTGTTTGCGCCACAACTCATTGCCGGTCTCCGGATCCCAGCCCACCAGAAAGCCGCGCGTGGCATGCTCGCCACCGCTGGTGCCGGTAATCATCACGCCGTTGGCAATCAAGGGCGCCGAGACGCCTTTGTAACCTTCAAGGTGATTGGCGAACGCCTTTTTCCAGACTTGCTTGCCGGTTTTAATATCGAGCGCCACCAGGTGCGCATCGAGCGTCAAGCGATAAAGCTTGCCGTTGTAAAGCGTAGGCGCGCCGCGATAGATGGCGCCCGAAGTCGAAATGCGCAGCACCGCGCGGTCGTACTCCACCGGCGTGCGCCAGAGTTGTTTGCCGGTAGCGACATCCAGCGCGAAGGTCCAATGGCCGTTCACCACATACATCACACCCTGGTACACCACCGGCTGCGCCAGCTCGCCGGTGTCGCTCATGGTGCTGGTGCTCCAAACCGGCACCAGGCGCTTGATAGTCGACTTGTTGATGTGCTTGAGCGAGCTGGACATCTGCAGCTTGGGGTTCTGGCCGAAGCTCAGCAGGTTTTCGGTGTTCTTGCCGTCGTTTAACAACTCATCGGCGGTTTGTGCCGAGGCGAGCGTTGCGTAGGACATCAGCAGTGCTGCGATTAGTTTCTTCATGTGAACTTCCCTGTTGAGTGAACCATTCGATACTTTGCGCGGCGTAATACGCGAGGCAATATACTTTCTAAGTATTTGATTTAAAACAATTTTTATTGTTCCGCCTGCACTGTCGTTGCAGGCGCAGAGTAGCACGGTTGCGGGTGGTGATCCAACGCCGATGGGCTGTATTGTGAACACTATATAGAGATACAGAATGGCCTTGGCATTTTTCCTATACTTCGAATGAAGTTTGATTTTGTCGCATACCAAGTGATGGATTCTGTACCGAGTTGTATGCGGCTGCTATGCTGCAATCCGCATTACCTTGGGTGGCCGCAATTGCCTCGCCTGCCAGAGGTCGTAACCCGCCTGCATTTCCACCCACATCTCCGCACTCGTTCCTAGCGCCGCCTCCAGCCGTAACGCCATTTCTGCGCTAACGCCTGCGCGGCCATTGAGCAACGCGGACAGTGCTTGGCGCGTTACACCCAGCCTCTTGGCCGCTTCGGCAATACCCAGGTTCCCAGGTAAATATTCGCGCAGCACTTCGCCAGGGTGCGCAGGGTTGTGCATACGAGACATATTGAAATTCCTCTAGTGATAATCCAGATAATCAACCAGTTCCGCCTCTTTGCCATCGAAGCGAAATATCATGCGCCAGTTGGCATTGACGGTAACCGCGTAATGGCCTTTCCTGTCGCCCGTCAACGCATGAAAGCGCCAGCCCGGCGCGTTCATGTCTTCAGGCCGCTTCGCATAATCTAGCGCAGTGAGTTGCACGCGCAGCTTTGCCGCGTGATGCGCTTGTATGCCCGCTTTGGTTCCGCGGCGGAAAAATGCTTCGAGGCCCTTATGGCGGAAGGGCTTGATCATGCGTCATTGTAAAGCGTAAAGCGACGCTTTACAATTGCCGCGCGGGTGGATGCTCTGCCCGGCCCAGTTGGCGCTGGTCAACAGCGGCGTCTTGATTTGCGACAGGTCGGCTGTGCGTGCTTGATGCCAGTCGTCGCAGAACGGATGTTTCTTCAATTCTTCAAACGCATCGACACGGTTCTTGGCCAGTTCCTCCTCGGACAGCGTCACCGGACCCGCAATCGACTCGCCGGTATTGGGGTTTTTCGCGGCATGCCCACCTTGCCGTTGCGCCACGGCTGCGTGCCCGCCCACTCGATGCATTGATACAAATCGTCGATCTCACGCGGCGACGTCGGGTCCATGAAGCCCGGCGACCAGTCCGCGCCGCGCGAATCGATGCGCACAATCGCATAGCCGTGCGGCACCCAGCATTCGGGATCGGTGGTCTCCCAGTTCTGATATTGGTTGCTCGACATTTTCAGAATCTCGGGGTGGTCGCTGACCATTTTTTCCCACTGCTGCGGCTTGAGGGTCGAGGGTTGAGGGTTGAGGGTTGAGTTCTAAGGATAGGCGCTTCGCGCGTATGAACGCACTGGATTCTGGCCTGCGCCAGAATGACGGTTGCGGTTGGGCGCGTGGCGTGGCCGGGGCACAATGATATATTGTGCGCAATTCCAGAAACACTTCGCAAGAAACCATCATGAAAAAG
>JBJXEY010000430.1:0-11965 GCA_046153355.1 Burkholderiales bacterium | reverse complement strand
CTCACCTGCGTGCGAATGCGGTAGACGTCGTAGTTGACGTTCACGCCGTCAGCCACCGCCTGCTCATGGCCGTACTCCATCACCAGGTTCTGGTTGAAAAAGCCGAAGGTCTGCTTGCTGGGCGTGGCGGTGAGCCCGATCAGGTGCGCGTCGAAATACTCCAGCACCTGCCGCCACAGGTTGTAGATGGAGCGGTGCGCCTCGTCGGTGACGATGATGTCGAAGGTCTCGATCGGGAAGGCGGGGTTGTAGTCGATCGGCTCCGGCGTCTTGAACAGGGATTCGAGCCCCTCGGTGGAAACCTCGTCATCCTCCGGCGCGAGGTCCCGGCCCTTGAGCATGGAGAACATGCGCTGGATGGTGCAGATGGTGACGCGCGCGGTGGTGTCCAAAGTATTGGAGGTCAGATGCTGGACGATGTATTCCTCACCGAATTTGTAGTTGTTGTAGGGCGAGGCATACTGATCGAATTCTTTTTTCGTCTGGCGGCCGAGGTTGCCGCGGTCCACCAGGAACAACACGCGTCGCGCCCCGGCAAACTTGATGAGGCGATAGATAAAACTGATGGCAGTGAAGGTTTTGCCACTACCGGTAGCCATCTGAATCAGGGCACGCGGTTTGTCGGCGGCGAGCGAGGCTTCGAGGTTATGAATCGCGCGCACCTGGGCCGACCACAGCCCGGTTTCGATCAACGGCGGAAGCTGGCGTGTCAGGGCCAGAAAGGTCGGCGGTGCGAGTGAAGCAACCGGGACCGGCGCGCCGCCGCCCAGTGCGATTGACGTGGGCGATTGCAGCAGGTTCAGCCATTGGCGCAGCGAATCGGGCCGGTGAAAGGCAAACGTCGGACGCGCGCGCGGCTCGGGATCGAGACCATTGGTGAAATGGGTTTCGATGCCGGTGGATTCGTACGGGAACGGCAGCGGCCGGCGCCAGGCGGGCAAGGATTCCGGCAAGCCCTGCGCGTAACTGCCCGACTGCACCTCCACGCCGGTGAGCGTGGCCCCGACTTTCTTGGCTTCGATCACGCCCGCCGCCCGGCCGTCGACGTAGAGGAGGTAATCGGCAAAGCCAAACCCGGCATTGAGTGGAAACTCACGCAGCGCGACACCTTGTGATGCGTGAATATTGGCGTCCTTGACGTCCTGCACCGACCAGCCGGCCAGGCCCAGCAGGCGATCAATTTCAATGCGCGCTATTTGTTCTGGCGTTTCTGGCACGGTGCTCCTCTTAGGGGAAGTATAGCCCCCAGCCTGGATTGACTCAGCTTTGCCCGATTCACACGTTATTATGAGCTTCGTCGCAAGGAGGCTCCGCATGAGAATCGCCGCAATCGCTTTACTGCTGTTGGCCCTGCCCCAGTTTGCCCACGCACAATCCCCCGCCCTAATCGCCGGCAAACCCGTGCGCATCGTGGTCCCCTCGGCCGGTGGCGGTAACCCGGACGTGCTGGCGCGCATGCTCGCGCCGCGCCTGCAGGCCACCTGGGGCACGCCGATTGTGGTGGACAATCAACCCGGCGCGGGTGGTATATCTGCGGCCATCAGCATCAGCAAGTCGGCGCCGGATGGGCATCTCCTATTTTTCGGTAGCAATGCGGCGCTGTCGATTGCCGCAGCAATGAACCCTAAATTGCCCTACGACCCGTTGAAGGATTTCACCTTAATTACCGCCCTTGCCAGCGTGCCGACGGTGCTGGTGGTCAATCCATCGGTGCCCGCCAACAATCTGCAGGAATTTATTGCTTACGCCAAAACTCGGCCAGGACAGTTGAATTTCGGTTCGGCCGGTGTTGCCTCGATTCACCATCTGACGCTGGCGGTATTCGAAGTGGAATCAGGAACGAAGTTTTTGCACATTCCTTACAAAGGCGGATCGCCGCTGGTGGCTGCGGTGATGGCGGGTGAGGTACAAGCGGGGTTCTCGGGTATCCCGAATGTGGTGCAGGCCATCCGCGCGGGAAAGATGAAGGTGTTTGGCTTAAGTGTTCCCGATAGATCAAAATCGATGCCCGATGTGCCCACCATCGATGAGCTTGGCGTCAAGGGTTTCAATGTTGCCACCACCATCGGTTTGCAGACTTCGGTGGGATTGCATCGCAACCTGGTCACCTTGTTTCAGCAGAGTTTCGCCAAATATTTGCGCGATGCAGAAATCGCTGATCGCATGGCCAATCTGGGCATGGTGCTGATGGAGAATGGCACCGATAATTACCTGCAATTCATGAAGGACGAGGCGGTGCGTTACGCCGCCGCGGTAAAGGCAGCGGGGATCAAGTTCGAATAGGCCCCAAGCACCGCGCACCCCGTGAATCATCAACATGGGTTTTTCACCAATCTTCAAGCACCACGCACGCGATCAATAATTGACATGGCATCAGGGGGCAATGAGTCGCCGCGCCATGCGACATGCCCATCGGGGCGCACCAGCACCAAACCTGTTTCATAGACCCGCCGCATCGGCGCTTCATCCAGGTCGACCACTTGCAGCGGAAGTCGTCGCTTTAGCGCTGCGGCCAACAACGGCGCGGGATCGGGTGCCCGTGGCGACAAGCGTAGCAACGTGAATCCCGGACCCAATAGATCCAAGCTTGAGCGCCCATCGGCCAACGGCACATGCGGTGCGCGCGATCCTGGCCTGGCCGAAGGGTGGTAGTGATGCGGGTCGTCGACTGGCGAAGGTGTGCCATCGGCGATACAGATTGGCGAATCTGCATACCAGTATCCCAATTGCAAACCCAGGGTGCGAAATTCGCGGGCGGTAACCTCGGCAAGTTGGCGACCGAGGTCTTCGCGCAATACCATGCCTGCCGGTGTGTCGGCATCGATCTCCTGCAAACCTTCTTTAACATTGGCGGTGCCCTCGAAAAACTCGGTAGTCATGCGCACCACGCGCGCGCCGGCGGGCTGGCGTTCGGCGCTATAGCTCGATAACAATTTCGCGCCACCCCAGCCTTCGTGCACCGCGGCGAGTTTCCATGCGAGGTCCACCGCGTCGGCAATCCCGGTATTCATGCCCAAGCCGCCGGTGGGCGACACCTGGTGCACCGCATCGCCCACCAGGTACACCGGATCTTTTGCGTAGTGCTCGGCGATAACCCCGCGCCGTGTCCAAAGGCTGGAATTCAACCACTCCACCGTGATCGGTTTTCCCAAGGCACGCAATAACACCGCGTCAAAGTCGATTTTCTCCGCATCGACATCGTCGGGTAACGAATCGATCATCAGACGCCACAGGCCATTTACCGGGTCCATTACCCGCAAGCTGCCCCAAAAACCTTGCTCATCGAAGAAGAGGTAGAAATTTGTCGCTCGCGCACCCAACCGTCGCAACAAATCAGGCGTGCGAAAAAACATGTGTAAGGAGCGCGACAGTTCGGCGCTGCCCAGAAGGCCAATAGCCAGTTTTTCTCGAATGCGACTGGATGCGCCATCGCAACCGGCCAGATGCCGTGCACGTATTTCAATTTGCTTGCCGGAATCAAGATCGGTGACTTGCGCGACTACGCCCTCGCCCAGGATGTCAAACGTTTTGAATTCATGACGATGCAAGATACGCACATGGGGATAAGCGCGCGCCCGTTCCAGCAAGATCGGGTCGAACCAGAACTGCGGGCACACCTGCATATTCGCCGGGCTCGCATCGAGTGGCTTCTGAAAACGGCGTGCGGGCCGCTCGACCCGGCCCAGTTCGTGACCGGTCACACGCGTCACAAACGCCACATCCATCGGATAGTCGTCAGGGAATGGGCATTGGCGTACCGCATCGGCGATACCCCAACGGCGACAGAACTCCATGGTGCGCACATTCACCACGTTCATTTTCGGCATCTGGATCGTGCCGTCGGTACGCTCGACCAGGGTACACGGCACACCGCGCCAACCCAGGTCCAGCGCTAGCGCCAAACCCACCGGACCGCCGCCGACGATAAGTACCGGCGTATCGATTATTTCGCCTTTAGGCCGACTGGGCATCGCTATCTCAATTATTTTCCCGCGCGCTTCATTGCCTCGAACCGCGCCTGGGCTTCCATGGTCCCCGCACGCGCCAGGGCGCGATTGGCCTCTTGAATCGGCGCATTGCGGTCGTAGCTGGCCTGGCGAAGCCTATTGGTGCGGTTGATGCGCGGACGCACTTCTTCGGCGAGTAACTCCAAGCTACGCTTGGTGGCGGACCAATTGGCCCAGTCTTGCGCGAACACCAGAATGCCGCCGAAACCGCCGGTGAATTCCAGCATGCGTTCGATTTCGGCCACCGCGTCATCTGGCGTACCGATAATGGCGCGCTTGTTTTCCAACATCCACGCCACCGGATCGGCCAATCCACGCGGCACCGGATTGGGTGCGGGCACGATGTCGTTGGAATAACACACCCACTTCTCCAAGCCATATTGCACGTCTTTCCACGCCTGCTCGCGTGTCTCAGCCAGATGCAACTGGATGGCAAATTGCCAGCGCGAACGGTCAGGCGTATGACCGTGCTTCGCGCAAGTGTCTTCGTAAATATTCCAGTTCGCCATGTGGTGTTTGAGCGAATCGTCATCGACACCGGAGAGCACCAACATGCCGGCGCCATGACGGCCGGCGGCCAGCGCCCCCGATGGCGAGCGAATCGACGCCACCGCCAATTCCATGTGCGGCTGGGTATAACAACCCACCGAAAGCCGCGCTTCTTTCAATTCGAACCAATCGGCTTTGTGGGTGACGGTCTCGCCCTTCAACAGCCTGACAATGCAATCCAGCGACTCATCCATCCTGGGGCGCATGTTGACTGGTTCCAGGCCGATCATCACCGCATCCGAAGGCAAGGCCCCTGGCCCTGCGCCAAACATCACACGACCGCGCGTCTGGTGATCGAGTTGCGCCATGGTTTCGGCGACCACGAAAGGGTGGTGGTATGGGAGCGATTTCACGCCTGTGCCCAGACGAATATGTTTGGTGCGCTCGGCGGCGGCGGCGATAAACACCTCGGGCGCGGCAATGATCTCGAAGCCGCCCGAATGATGCTCGCCGATCCAGGCCTCATCGAAGCCAAGCTGATCCAAATGCACCATAAGCTGCAGATCGCGCTCCATGGCATAGGTAGGATCGAGATTGGTGGCATGGAAGGGCCCCATGAACATGCCGAAACGCACACGCGGATTTCTCGGTAAATCGCTCATGTTTGGAATCCTTTTTCTAAAATTTAGGCGGCCAACGCTTGTAACAGGGCCGCGTTATAGCCTTGCGCGCCTTCATACATCACCCAGTGCCCCGCACCCGCTACGGCGTGATACTGCGCCTCTGGATGCACGCTTTTCAACTGCGCCTCCTGCCCTAGCGGGTCGCGGCCAATGATCTGATCGTCGGCGCCGGAAATAACGCTTAATCGCCCACTCAGTTTCACTTGTTCGAGATCAACGCGCAGCGTTTGAAATCCGCTAAACGAAACCCTGGGCAATTGACGCCGCAGCGTATCCACGTTGTACAGATGAATCGCCAGCGGATCGGCATTTTTCTCATGCCGAATCATCATCACCAAGAGATTGTTTTTCACTGCGGCGAGGCGCTCTTGGTCATCCACTATGCGTTTCAAACTCTTCATATTGGGGCGACGTGGTATCGGCGTGGGCGGGTACAAATTGGCGCCGGAGAGCACCAGATGACGATACCGGCCCGGATATTGGCAACCGATGCGCGCAGCAAGCCCGGAACCGAACGAAAATCCCACCACATCGATCGGCCCAGCACCACCCGCTAGCGACTCAAAGCCGCGCATGACGATGTCCGCATAGGGCGGGGCATCATAGGGCTCCGGTGGCAATGCCGAATCGCCCATGCCGGGAAGATCCGCGGCCCACACCGAATATTTTTCGGCCAATGCTGGGATGGTGCGCAACCAATGCAGCCACGATCCCGACCCACCATGTAACAGCAACACCGGCGAACCCTCGCCCCACTGGTGCCACACCATGCTGCCATCGCCACAGGGCGTCTGGTAGCGTCGTGCGCGCGCCTTCAAATGCGAAATTTCCTCGAACCCACCCTCAATATCGATCACGCTATCCACCGATTCCACCATGTCAATTCGCCAAAGGGGCGAACTATATATTGACCTGAGGAAATTGGAGAGGCGACAATCGGCCATGGACACACTGAACGCAAACGACAATCTGCATCTCTTGCACCAGACCGGCCCAGGCACTTTAATGGGTCGCCTGCTTCGCAGCTTCTGGCAGCCGGTGGCAACCTGCGCTTCGGTTGCACCGGGCAAAGCGCGCGGCATTCGCATTCTTTGCGAAGAGTTGACCGTGTATCGTGGCGAAAGCGGCCAAGCCCATCTGGTGGGTGGACGCTGTGCGCACCGTGGCACGGTGCTGCACACCGGTTGGGTCGAGGGCGATGACCTTCGATGCATGTACCACGGCTGGCGTTATGACAGCACGGGCCTCTGCCTGGAAATTCCTGCGGAGAAGCAGGCACGCGAACGCCCCTTGCGCGTTGCCGGTTATCCGGTGCACGAATACTCAGGGCTGATATTCGCGTATTTGGGCGAAGGCACACCGCCCGAATTCAAGCTGCCGCGCAAACACATGCTCGAAGAACCCGGCCGCCACATCGTTAATATCGAACAAGCCTGGGATTGCAACTGGTTCCAACAGATAGAGAACTCGCTCGATGCGGTGCACGTGAGTTTCGTGCATACCTGGGGGAAATCAACGCGCTTCGATCAGGGCATCACCACCTCGATTCCCACGCTCTCTTATGTAGAGACCAGTTCCGGTGTGCGTCAGTATGCAACGCGGTCGAAGGACAATGTGCGCGTCAGCGACTGGACCTTCCCCAATAACAATCACGTGCTGTTGCCTGGCCCGCAAAAGGGCGACCCCTGGTCGAACGTCACCATCTGGCGCGTACCCATCGACGATCATCGCACCATGCGTTTTGCCATCACCTCCTATCACAGCACCATGGGTGAAGAGGCGCGTTTGCTGCGCGAGGGCCACGACTTTGCCTATAACCCCGCCGACGATTTCGACATGATTGTTAATCGGCATGAATTGCCCGATGTGAGCGACGCACAGATGATCGCCGTGCAGGATTACGCCGCGGTACGCGGCCAGGGGATGATCGCGAACCGCCCGGCGGAGAATCTTTCACTGTCGGACGCGGGCATCATGTTTGTGCGAAAAATATTCTTACGCGAACTGGAAGCGATACGTCTGGGGCAGACCACCAAAGCCTGGGCACCGCTGGAAGACAAATACGAACTACCCGTCCCCGCCGCCGAGCGGCAGGCGACACAAGGAGCAAAACAGCAATGATTCTCACCGACGCCATCGCCCAAATATTGAAACTCGAAGGTGTGGAGCAGATCCTGTGCTACCCGCGCCATGCGCTCATCGACCCTTGCGCCAAGCTTGGAATGAGGCCCTATGTTTGCCGCCAGGAGCGCGTTGGTATCGGCATGGCCGATGGCGTTAGCCGCTCAACCAACGGTCGTCAGATCGGTGTGTTCTTGATGCAAGGCGGCGCGGGAATTGAGAATGGCTTCGGCGGAGTTGCACAGGTGTTTGGCGACAACGTGCCAGTGTTGATCCTGCCCACCGGCCCAGTCGGGCGCAACCACACCACGCCACATTTTCAAGGGGTGAAGAATTTCGCCAACATTACCAAGTGGGTAACCGATATCGACAAGCCCAACCGCATCGCCGAGATCATGCGGCGCGCTTTCCATAATTTGCGAAATGGCAAGCCGGGGCCGGTTATGGTGGAGTTGCAGAGCGAATTCCTCAACGCGGAGATTGGCGAACTCGACTACACCCCGGTCAAGCGTGTGCGCTCCGCGCCCGACCCCGCCGATGTGAAAACCGTTGCCGAACTATTGTTGAACGCGGAATGTCCGGTAATTCACGCTGGGCAAGGGGTGATGTATGCCGAGGCCTCGGCGGAGTTGGTCAAACTTGCTGAACTATTGCAAATTCCGGTGATGACCACCAACACCGGCAAAAGCGCCTTTCCCGAACACCATCCCTTGGCCCTGGGGGCTTCGACGGGCTCCGCGCCGAAAGCGGTGTTTCACTTCCTCAAGAAAGCCGATCTCATCATCGGCATCGGCGCGAGTTTTGCTATCAATCCGTGGACACCGAAAATTCCGCCAGGGAAAAAACTCATTCACATCACCAACGACGCAGGCGATATGTTTAAAGAGCGCGCCAATGTGGCCGCGATGCTGGGTGATGCGAAACTTGCGTTGCAGGCGTTAATTGATGAGATTGGTACGCGCAAGGGCAAGGCCTCGAACACTGCCGCACAGGTGCGCGCGGTACGCGAGGAATGGCTCGCCGAATGGATGCCGGATTTGACCTCATCCGAAGTACCGATAAACCAGTTCCGCATCATTCACGACATCATGAACAACGTGGAGCGCGAGAACACCATCGTCACCCACGAAGCCGGCAGCCCACGCGAACAACTGGTGACCTTCTGGGAATCGCGCGCACCGCGTGGCTATCTTGGTTGGGGAAAATCCACCCAGCTCGGCCACGGTCTGGGGCTCATCATGGGTGCGAAGATCGCCAATCCGGAAAAACTTTGCATGAATTTCATGGGCGATGCCTCTATCGGCCAGGTGGGCATGGATATCGAAACCGCGGTCAGAAGTCGCTTAGGCATCATCACCACGGTTTTCAACAACGGCATCATGGCCGGCGAAGTGGATTCCATGCCCTACGCCACCGAGAAGTTCGGCGCCTCGGACTTCACCGGCAACTACAGCGAAGTTGCCAAAGGGCTGTGTGCCTGGTCGCGCCGTATCGACAAACCCGATGCCTACCTGCCCGCGTTTCGCGAAGCGCAAGAAGCGGCCAAGGCTGGCCAGCCGGCGTTGATCGAAGTGATGTCAAAGCAAAACCACAAATTTTCGCGTTATTGAGATGCCCATGCGATACGCCTGGACCATTGCGGTAACCATAACCTTGAGCGCAGCAAGTACCCATTCGCTGGCGCAGTCCTATCCCGTCAAACCGGTGCGCGTCATCGTTCCCGCCGCACCCGGCGGCGGCCTGGATCTCACCGCGCGAGCCTTCACGCCAAGGCTCGCCGAGATCTTTGGTCAAAACGTGGTGATAGAAAACCGCGCCGGCGCCAACTTCATACTCGGCACCGAAGCCGTGGCAAAAGCCACGCCGGATGGCTATACCTTGCTCTACACCAGTCACGCGGCACTCACCATCAATCCAGTGACCTACGCCAAACTGCCCTACGCCACGCAGGATCTGGCGCCAATCAGCGTTGTCTACATCACGCCCTCGGCACTGCTTGTCCATGCAGCGCTGCAAATCAAAACCGTGCAAGACCTTGTCGCGCAACTGCGCGCCAACCCCGGCAAATTCAATCACGGCTCCAACAGCGCTTCCACCATCCTCGCTTCGGAATTGTTGAAATCGATTGCCAAAGTCGATTACCAGGACATCAACTACAAAGGCGGCGTGCTCGCCGCGGCCGCTACCGCTGCGGGAGAAATCCAGTTTTGCATCGTCGATATGGGCAGCGCCACCGCACCGATCAAATCTGGACGCGTGCGCATGATCGCCGTGACCACGCCGCAACGCTCCAAACTCACGCCCGATACACCCACGGTGGCCGAATCAGGAGTCCCCGGCTATGCATACACGGGAATGACCGTGTTACTCGCGCCCGCCAAGACCCCGCCTGAAATCGTCGGGCGTACCAACGCCATCATGAAAAAACTTCTGGCCGAAGCGGAGATAATTTCGAAACTCGAAACCTACGGCGGCGAAGCACAATCCTCCAACAGTCCTGAAGACGCGGTCCGTGTATTGCGCGAGGAGTTGGAGCGTTGGGAGAGGTTGGTCAAGGAGCGTGGGTTGAAGTTTCAATAAGGCAAGAATGCCGAAAAGGCGCGCCAGTATTGGTTTTCAGGCCATTTGAGGCCTAACGGTCCGAACCTGCGCCTGATGTTCGCGGGCGAATTCGAGAATGGCGGCGCGATGCGGGTCGTCGTCAGCCAGCGAAAACGAATAGTCGATCGGCTGATCGAAACCTTGCCCGTCGTTCCAAACTCGAGCCCACGCGCCATTTTCGGCATGGGTGACATCGATCATGCGGTGAGAAAGTTCATCGCGATATTTCTCTACCAAGTCGGCCATGATGCGAAGCTCGCGTTTGCTGAAATGGCCGTCATCAAAGCTCGCTTTAGCGGCAACAGTTTCGCGTACGTAGTCGATCAACTTTTCCGGTTCGATGCGGATCGCCTCGGCCATGTCCGCTTCGGGCTCTTCCCACTCCTGCTCAAGTGCGACGGGCACCGGACCGAATTTCCAGGCGTGGTAGTCAAGCCCTGTCACACTGCGACCGGTCTGGCGAAAATGCTCGAAATCAAGCAGATAAAGCAGCTTGAAGAGCTTTATTTTTCCAAGATTGCGGGTGTGCGTCGCGAAAAAGACGATAGCGTTAATCATCTTTTTTCGTTCGTGACTCACTAGCATGATTTCCTTTGAGCCGCCTCTGGCCGGGACCGACTAACAGACCTTGGCGGCGAGATGTAGAAGCGGTGAAATGTTATCACGGTGTCTGACATTTTCGCCCTGTGTGTGCGGGTAATCTTCAGCGACGCCAAACCCAACTATGCACGGACCGATAGAAAAAACAGGAGCAACGGGCTGGTTCCGGCAAGTTTGATGGCTCAGCAATTCGAATCAACTTATATTCCTACCTATGCAATTGCTGAACAATGAGTATTGGCGCGGCTTTTCAGCCTTTGGCAGGATTTCTAATGAATCCTCAGCGTCACATTGCGACACCGACTATGCAGGCATGACGGTAAGACGTAATCCAGATGCCCGCAAAATTGTCATTAGGCTTGATAGTTGCGGATTGCCGCGTTGCGACAAGGTTCGATACAGCGTCTCGCGATTGAGGCCCGTGTCCTGCGCCAACTGGACTATGCCGCCGCGAGCATCCGCGATATCGCGCAACGCCTGCATCAGGTCGCCAGGTTCGCCAGTGGCAAGCGCGGCATCGAGATAGGCCGCAGCGTGCTTCGCATTTTTCGCCAGCCATTCGCGCCGACGCTCGCTGTGCGACGCCGTGCTGGTTGCAGCTGCCAATTTAGCTACTGCGCGCTTCAGCGATGGGGGTTTGATGGTCTTTCCAGATTTTTCTTGCATTCTCAATATCATCTGATGGTGAAACATTGACTGAACTGTTTCCGCAAACGTTGAATCTCCACAATTGTAGCCTAAAAGCGAATGCTTTCTAGCCAAACGGCAATGCCGCTCTCACACCAATCAAAACAAACACCGCCCCCGCCAACCGATTGAGCCACAGCGCAGTCGCAGGACGTGTGGCCAACCATTGGCCGATCCCGCCGGCAGCAAGACCGATGCCGCCAAAAATGACAATCGTTTGCGCCATGAAGAGCAATCCAAGCATGGCCATTTGAATTTCAGCGTTCCCCCTAGCGTCGACAAATTGCGGAAGAAACACGAGAAAAAATAATGTCACCTTCGGGTTCATCACGTTGCCCAGCACGCTTTGCTTGAAGATGATCCATTTACGATCTTGCCCGCCTTCCTTCGCCAAAGAAAAAGCACCCCGCGCACGCAGCGCTTGGATGCCAATCCAAATGAGATACAAGCCGCCTGCGATACGGATCGCGTCGAAAGCAAAAGGCGAAGCGCGCAAGGCTGCCGCAATACCAAGCACCGCAAGCGCAGTGTGAAACAGGCATCCTGTGGCAAAACCCATTGCAGCCGCTACGCCGGCGGCACGGCCTTGACTGATGCCACGCGCCAGCACCTGGAGATTGTCCGGTCCGGGCGCGATGGTCAGCGCCGCAGAAGCCGCAAGAAATAAAGCGATATCGGGCATTTGTCGGAAATGACTTTGTCACACCAATGAGGCGATAGATTCTATCGACTTTGACGGGACTCTCGCTGCTGCAACACAGATCGCGATTCGCGCGT
>JBJXEY010000429.1:0-2678 GCA_046153355.1 Burkholderiales bacterium | reverse complement strand
CGCCATGAGTTTTCGGCCTGATACGCCGGAAGGCCTCAAGCCCAAAGACCTGCTCGGCATCCCTTGGCATCTGGCGTTTAAGTTGCAGGAGGACGGCTGGTATCTGCGTGCCGACATCGTATGGAATAAACCGAATGCGATGCCGGAGAGCGTAAAGGATCGCCCCACCAGAGCGCATGAATACGTGTTTCTTCTTTCCAAGAACGAGAAGTATTACTACGACAATGATGCGGTGCGTGAACAAAATGACCGCAATCGCCGCTCGGTGTGGAACATCAATACCCAAGCTACTGCGCACGCGCACTTCGCGGTATTTCCACCCCAATTGGTTGAGCCATGCATCCTTGCGTCCACCCGGCGCGGAGATTTTGTACTCGACCCGTTCTTTGGCTCGGGAACAGTCGGCATGGTGGCTGAAAATCTTGATCGCCGGTATATCGGCATTGAGCTCAATCCGGAGTACGTCAAAATTGCCTCTGAACGGTTGGGCGCGCTATTTCGCCCCAAGCTTGTGAAGGTTGCGTGAGCCGGTGATCCATCTTCCTTCTGTAGAGCCGCAAGCGCAATTCGCCGTTTTGCTTCGCGATGTTCGCAGCCAGGTGCTTCAGCCAGCATTGGCAAGCACGGTGCGCGCGCTCGACATTGGCGTGCTGGACAGAGAGCTGGCGGACCGGGTACCCGCCAAAGCGCTGGGCGATTTCGCAGCGCGCGGGTTGCGCGGTGAACTCTTATTTGCCACTGCCTGCGTGATTCGCGCAAATCCCCGGCTGATCGGCTACTACCGCCTGGTTTTGGGGTTTAGTCAAAAAGCGTTTTATGCCACTGGCGCGGGAACCGGCCCGTTCAAGGCTGCAGAACTTCATGGCAAGTTGAGTGGTGCCGCTGAAAAATTACTGGACGCCTTGTGCGACGGATTCACCGCCGCCGGAGTTGAACTGCTCGCCTCGTTGAGTGCGCATGACGAAACCCGCGCGACATTGCACGAACTGTCTTTGTTGACGTTGGGTGCGCAATTTCGTGGCGGCCGCAACAACCAGCTTGGCGAAGCTGGCAGTTCACGCGTATTCGACCTGTTCAGCGAGATTGTTTCTGGTTCGATTGTCAAGGTAGACGCAGGCGTGATTGAAGTAAGAAATGCGGCCCGGCGCAAAGTGTTGATCGAATTTGCACCCGACCCGGATATCGTGATCCGGATGGAAATGAAACCTGGGCAATTTCGCTCGGTCATCGCAGTGGAGATCAAGGCGGGGACCGATTACTCGAATATTCACAACCGGCTGGGTGAAGCGGAGAAAAGCCATCAAAAGGCGCGCGCTGCCGATTTCCAGGAATGCTGGACGGTGATCAATGTGAGCCTCACCGAGCGCGAGGCCAAGAAGGCGAGCCCTTCCACCAACCGTTTCTATCAGTTGGCCGAGCTTGAGAAGCGTTCTGGCGCTGTTTTCGAAGACTTTCGTGACCGCGTGATTTCGTTAACCGGCATCAAGTCGAAGCGATGAGTTCGCCACTGGCACCGAAGCCTGCTTCCATGCGTACCACTCTTAACATCGATGATGACGTGCTTCTCGCCGCAAAAGCCATTGCGCGTCGCAATGGAAAGTCCTTAGGAGAAATTATTTCCAAACTGGCTCGCGCAGGTCTCGGGAGCAAGGCGAAAAGACTGTCGCGCGCACCAAAAGCATTTTTCGGATTCCGGCCTTTTCCCAAAGAAGGGCGTGAAGTTGGCAACGATCTCATCAACATGCTACGCGAAAGCAGCGAGTATTAGTCTGCTCCCGACAAGCTCTGACTTCGCCAACTGCTCCTCTGATACTGCGAGCCCCACCCTCGTGAGGCGCGCAATTGGAAAATCTCGCAATTGACACCTACTCCATTTCATATGCCATCCATTCGCCGCCTCACCACCGACATCCTGATCTTAGGCTCCGGCGGTGCAGGCCTGTTCGCGGCCCTGCACGCCCATCAGGCTGCGCCCGACTTGCAGATCACCGTCGCCGTCAAGGGCCTGCTCGGCAAAAGCGGTTGCACGCGCATGGTGCAGGGTGGCTACAACGTTGCGCTGGCAAAGGAGGATTCAGTCGAGCGCCACTTCATGGACACGATTGACGGCAGCAAATGGCTGGCCGATCAGGACCTGGCATGGACGCTGGTTGAGCAGGCGGTCGTGCGCATTCACGAGTTGGAGAACGAGCTCGGGTGTTTCTTCGACCGCAACCCGGACGGCACCATGCATCAGAAGGCGTTTGCCGGGCAGACCTTTGACCGCACCGTGCACAAGGGCGATCTGACCGGCATCGAGATCATCAACCGGCTGGCCGAGCAGGTGTGGGCGCGCGGCATCGACCGGCTCGAAGAGCATCGCGCCATCGAGCTGATCAAATCGGCTGACGCCGGTGACGGAAATGAGTCCCTTTCCGGCGTGCTGATGATCGACATGCGCGATGGCGAGTTCGTGTTCGTGCAGGCCCGCGCGGTGTTGCTCGCCACCGGCGGCGGACCGACCATGTACAAGTACCACACGCCCTCGGGCGACAAGAGTTGCGACGGCATGGCCATGGCGCTGCGCGCCGGGCTGTCTTTGCGCGACATGGAGATGGTGCAGTTCCATCCCACCGGCCTGCTGGCCGGCACGCACACGCGCATGACGGGCACGGTGTTGGAGGAGGGCCTGCGCGGTG
>JBJXEY010000428.1:0-34559 GCA_046153355.1 Burkholderiales bacterium | reverse complement strand
CCGTCAATTTTCTTTTCATCATCACCGATCAGCAGCGCGCCGATCATTTGGGTTGCTACGGCAACCCAATTGTGCAAACGCCGCATATCGACCAATTGGCGAAACAGGGTTTTCGCGCCGAGCGTTGTTATGTCGGGAGCCCCATCTGCCAGCCCAATCGCGCCTCCATCATGACCGGGCGCATGCCCTCCGCACACGGCGTGCGCCACAACGGCATCGAACTCGATTTTGGACAGACTACCTTCGTCGAGGTGATGCGCGAGGCCGGGTATCGCACTGCGCTGGTAGGCAAATCGCATTTGCAGAACATCACCGATGTGGCGGCGCATTGGCCGGTGGATTTGAAGCAACGGCTTGCTCGCGAAGCGCATACTCCCGCACCCGGCCGCCACGGACAGGAATTGGCCACCGCCTGGGAAGCGGACCCAGATTTCGCAATGACACTGCCGTACTATGGCTTCGAGAAAGTGGCGCTATCGATCAATCACGCAGACGATCAATTCGGTCATTACCGACGTTGGTTGCGTTCTCAATCTACCGATGCAGATAAGCTCGTCGGGCCGGCGAATGCCATCCCCACCCCAGATTTTGAATTAAGCAAAAGCCGCCAGGCGTGGCGCACCCGCGTGCCCGAGGAGTTGTATCCAACCACCTGGGTGACCGATCAAACCATCGCTTCAATGCGCGAGTTCGCAGCGTCGGGCAAACCGTTTTTCATCCAATGCTCCTACCCCGATCCGCATCACCCCTTCACACCGCCCGGTAAATATTGGGATAAGTACTCGCCCGGGGATATGCCATTGCCGGCCAGTTTCAATGCACCGCATACCAATTTGCCGCCACATGTTCGTTGGCTGCGCGACCAGCGCGACGCCGGCAAAGCCGTGAAACATTCGCCCGCCTTATTCGCCTGCAATGAACGCGAGGCGAGGGAAGCGGCGGCGCTTAACTACGGCGCGATTGCGATGATCGATGATGGTGTCGGGCGGCTCATCGGTGAGTTGGATGCGCTTGGTATAGCCGACAACACCGTGGTGATTTTCACCAGCGATCACGGCGAATACCTGGGCGACCACCAGTTGATGCTCAAAGGTCCTATTCACTACCAAGGCGTGATCCGTGTGCCGTTCATCTGGCGCGATCCGCGAGGCGCGCGCAGGGTTGCATCACGCGCGTTGATTCAAAGCACCGATATTGCGCCGACCGTCCTTGGCCGCGCCGGCCTGCCGTTGTTCAACGGTATCCAGGGACATGACCTGGGGTCATTGATCAATGGTGGCAAGTCCAATGTGCGCACCGATCTCGTGGTTGAAGAAGAAGGCCAGCGCGTCTACATGGGTTTCCCGCAGCGCATCCGCATGCGAAGTTTTCTCGATGCGCGCTACCGCCTGAGCCTCTATGAGGGCGTACCCTGGGGCGAACTCTACGATCTCGAGAATGACCCCGATGAACTCATCAATCGGTGGGACGATCCGGTAAGCCGCACAGTGCGCGCGGATATGATGGAAGCCCTGGCGCGCCGGTTTATAGCGCAGTCGGATGAGAGTCCTTATCCGTCGTCACTTGCCTAGATTGACAGAAAAAATGTATGAGATCCGTCGGGTCTGAGCGAAATTTATAGATCTGGTCGGTGTTATCGCGGATCGCGTACAGCCTTTTCTGTGATTAATCGATGCGGTCGTTGCAATTCAAATCGTTAAATGACAGAAATAAGCGCTTTTAGACCCCGATTTATCTGTCAAACTAAATCTTCGATCTCTGCATAGCACACATGCGCGTAGCGCATTGCCCTCTCTCGAAGCCGGCGGCTGATTATCTTTTGATTGGCCGTTACCAAGAGTAAAACGTGGAAGAATCAGCCTTCGATGCTGTTCGTCGCGAATTATTGAGTGAAGCGGAGCGTTCTCCAGGTCTTCTGGCCGACCTTGCTAATCTTGAGCGCTACATCGCCGAGACATACTCGGCGCGCGCGTTTATTGAGCTTTTGCAGAACGCGGACGACGCAAATGCAAGACGGTTGCTTATTGTGCGAGAAGGTGAATGGCTGATCTGCGCAAATGACGGCCAGCCATTTACTCGTGACAATTTTTACTCACTATGTCGTAGCGCATATTCAGAGAAGAAACGAGGTGGATGGAATAGATAAAACGGATTGGTATTTGCGTACGCTGGTACCTCCAGAAGCAGGCGACACGCCTACAAGCGTTCAAATTAGCGACGGAGAATTGGAGAAAATCCTCGCGCGAGTGGGCACCGATCCTTTGCGTCAGGAACTGATCCTGTCCAATCGATATTATGGAAAACCAGAGAACCCAAGGGAAGCGCCATCGTGGAGTTACTCGTCTAGCTACGTCCCACTTTATGAGCGTGCGTGGTTAAAAAAGACCAAGATCCAGTCAGAGAGAACGATCGGGGAGGCGGTTAGGGAATTCGTAAAATTTCCATAGCCATGGCACCTGACTGGGAACTAATGTGGGTATCCGTCATTGAAGTGATTTCGCGGTCTAGCCTGATCATTTGGCCGACTATGCGATGCTAATTGTTTGCGTGTCTCCCGCATGGCTTTCTCGGACGGCTTGGTACAAAAATTCCGGAGCGAGATCGGCGCCATTCGGCCAGGTGACTGTTTCAAGTTCCGGATGTATCGCGGCTTGACTAAAAAGCGCATTGTCTTTTAGGGGTTCAAATATGGGACCCCATAGTTCACCGCTCAGATCCACGATACCGATCACACCATCGTGAAAACGGAGCCAAAGTTTGTAGTCTTTCAAGGGCCTTACTTCAACCACTCTTGGAATCATGATTTACTCCAATGGTTCGATGCTGTTCAGAGGTTGTCTTGCCCGTGCGCGAGTCCAATCTTCAAGCAATTCCGCCTGATGAAGAACGCGCCATTCCTCGACCAATCTCAGTGCTCGAGTACCCAAATTGCCTTCCAGAATGGCGCCATTGTCTATACGCAGTGAGGCTTGCTCGCGACCATATTTCGCGTGGAAATGGGGCGGCGAATGATCGTTGTAATACAAGGCAATGATGATGCCGAAAAACCTGCTTACTTCAGGCAATCTTAGCTCCCTGAAACGCAATCACGTTCATTATCTATCATTCGTGAAATGACTAGTTCTCTCGGTTCATGCTCCAAGGGGCGCCCGATTAACGGATGGCGAGCCAGTAGTGCCACCGCCTCCGCGATCAGGCCCGTCGTTTCCGTGGCTGCCGACGGCGATGCATCAACCAGAAAGTCCGTACGCAGTTCGAGATCGGCAATTGCCTGACGCGAAAAGCTTAGCGTTGCCAAGAACTGGCTTTGGGTTTCGCTGTCTTTTTGCCGGAAATACGCGCTTTGATATACGCATGAACTTCCTTGGGATCGTATCCCTTGCAGGTTTTAAGCATTTGCGCGCGCGCCAATAAGGCGTCGTTGACAAAACTCGCACGGCGTTCCGCTGCCATGGCGGGCTTCTCAATCCGCCGTGATCTTCGCATCACGAATCACCTTGCCCCAGCGCGGAACTTCGCTCTTAATCCACGCCGCGAACTCTTCGGGCGTACTGGCAATCGCGTCGAAACCCAGGGTGGCCAGGCGCTCCTTGGTATCGGGCTCGGCCATGATTTTGACGATTTCACGATGCATGAGGTCGATCACTGGCCGCGGCGTTTTCGCAGGCGCCAGGAAGCCGTTGACGATGTCGGCGGGCAGGTCGTGGCCGGTGGCTTCGGCCATGGTGGGCACGTTGGGCAGGGTCGAGGCGCGCCGGCTGCTGAACATCCCCAGCGCGCGCAGGCTGCCGTCGCGCACATAGTTCACCGCCGTCGGCAGGGCCGATACCGCCATCGAGGTGTGTCCGCCGCGCGTCGAGAGGACTCCGGGGCCGCCACCTTTAAATGGTATGTGCGTGATGTCCACGCCGAACGCCTGCTTGAATAATTCACCGGCCAGATGCGCCGGTGTGCCGGGGCCGGCCGAGGAATAGCTGTACTTGCCCGGATTCGCCTTCGCTAACGCAAGCAATTCATTGACGCTGGTAGCAGGTATCGACGGGTGTATTACCAGGATGTGCGGTGAGGTGCACAACATGGAAATCGGGGCATAGTCCTTGTACGGATCGTAGGAGATTTTGGGGTAGAGGCTGATATTGATGGCGATGCTGCTGGCCGTCGCAAGAATAGTGTGCCCATCGGGCGCCGCGCGCGCCACGGTCAACATGGCGGTATTGCCGGCGGCGCCACCCATGTTCTCGACGAAAAACGATTGGCCAAGGTTTTGCGTGAGCTTGGCGGTCACCAGGCGCGCGGTGGTGTCGGTCTGCCCGCCCGCGCCGCTTGAGACGATGACACGCACCGGCTTGCTTGGATAGGATTGCGCCAATACATGGTGCGAACCCAACGGTACGAGGGGGAGCGAAGCGGCTAACTGCAGGAACTGGCGTCGAGCAATCATGATGTGTGTGACCTCCTAAACCGGGTTGGCAGCATAAACCTCGGGAACAATAGGTGCTTTATCCCAGTCGCGCACCGGGTCGTATCCCCAGACCCAATCGGGCTTGCCGTGGAAGCTCGTTTTGCCAGACGCAATCGATTCCTTTTGTGCTTTGCTATCGCGCATGTGTTTGGCGCGCGCGTTCGCCAGGGACAGCCGCTGTATGCCATGCACCCGCGGAATGCGGATGCGGCGGAAGTTGCTAAAGGCTTCGATGGGATCGTTGCAGGCTTCTAACCAACGCCCGAGTATGAAGGCATCCTCGAAGGCCTGGCAGGCGCCTTGCCCGGCATTGGGCAGCATGGCGTGCGCCGCATCGCCAATCAGCTGAATGCGCCCTCGACCCCAATTCGAGGTGAGGGGCCGCGTGAACAGGCCCCACTTCGAGCAGTCGGTCACAAGGCCCATGAGTTTTTCCAAACGCGGTTCGGGATTGGGAAAGCTCAAACGCATCTCGTCGGGATCGCCGCGCGTCGACCAACCTTCCTCGACCCATTTGTCGGTATCTTCCTGCGTGACAATGTTGACAAGCTTCGTGCCGCGAATGTAATACGCGATGAAATGACATCCCGGCCCGACCCATTGCGTATGCCCCTTGGGTTCGAGTATTTCCGCAGGCACCTCTCTCGCATCGAGTAACGCGCGCCACACCATCTGCCCGGTATAACTTGGGTTGTCGTCGCCATAAAGCGTCTGACGGATGACTGAACGCACACCGTCAGCGCCGATCACGTAGTCCGCCTCTACTGCTTTACCGTTGGCAAAGGTGAGCGCGATGTTGGCGCTTTGCTCCTTGACCTCAGTAAGCCGATGCCCAAGATGAATGGCGCTAGGGTCAAGGCCTGTGGCGAGCGCATCCAGAAGGTCCGCGCGGTGATAGGTATAGAAGGGCGCGCCAAAGCGCTCCGCCACCGCGATCCGGTCGTTGAATTCGAGGAACTCGCCGCTCTGCATATTGCGCGAGTAAATGCCAGGCGACTGAGTCCCAACCGCGCGAATCTGATCACCAACGCCGATTGCTTCCAAGGCTTTGACGGCTTGCGGGCTGACATTGACCGCGGCGCCGATCTCCCCCAATGCCGGAGCGGCTTCGTAGACGTGCGCCTCGAGGCCAACGCTCTTGAGTGCATGCGCGGCGGCGAGCCCGGCGAGCCCGCCACCGACTATGGCTATTCTCTGCCCAACTGACATTCCGCCTACTCCGGTTGAATCCCCGCTGCGCGCACCAGTTTTCCCGCGAGCGCGGTTTCGCGCTTGATCATGGCGGTAAACGAGTCGGCGGGTGTTGTCTCGACCACTATGCCGGCGACCAGCAATTTGGCTTTGATGGCCTGATCGTTCGCCGCTTTGATGATTTCAGACTCGATGCGCCGCGCGATTAAAGTAGGCAGCCCCGCAGGACCGAAGTACGCCATCCAGCCTGATGGCCGGTCATAGCCGGGCAGGGTTTCGCCCACGGTCAACACCGCAGGGGTTTCGCTAAAGCGTTCGTTGCTGTTGATCGCGATCAACTTTACTTTTCCCGACTGAATCTGCCCAGGTAGCGTACTCAAGGTGCCGATGCTGATTGGAATACGCCCGCCCACCAGATCTTGCACTGACTGCGGCCCGCTTTTGTAGGGCACATGCACCCAGTTGATGCCGCTCATCTGCTCAATCATCAAGCCGCTCATGTGGTGCGTGGTGCCTATACCGGTGGTGGCATAGGAGACCTTGCCAGGATTGCGCCGTGCGTAATCGATCAGCTCGGCAAGATTGTTCGCAGGAAACGATGCCGAGGCGAGGATGCCCGAGATCGCCTCGCCTACTTTGGCAATCGGAGTGAAGTCGCGCAAGGTGTCGTAGGGCATTTCCTTGACGAGGAATTGGCGCATGATCATGGCGCTGGTGGTGGAGAAAAGCAGCGTATGCCCATCGGGCGCGGCGCGCGCCACAGCGGTCGCGCCCTGCGCGCCGCCCGCGCCGCTTTGAATTTCCACCACGGTCGGCACGCCCAGCGTGGGCGCCATTTTTTCGCCCAGGCTGCGCGCCACCAGATCGCCGCCGCCGGACACGCTTAAGATCACGCGAATCGGTTTTGCCGGATAACTTTGCGCCAATGCGGCCGGCGCAAACGATACGAGCAAGCTTGTATAGAAAAAGACTCGCCTATTTGCCATCGTATCTCCTATGCCACTAGCGGCCGCATGAATTGTGTAAACGCCCCTACGATCTCATCTTCATGCGCCGCCCATTCGCCTAGGGCGACTAAGGGAACATCCTGATCGGTGATGGGCAATTGATGCAGCTTACAGCCGGGAATGGCGGCATGCGCGGCAAGCGCGCTCTTCGATGAATGCGTCTTGTCGTTGCCGGGAATAATAATGGCGGGCACTTTGATGGAATTGAGTTGCTCGTTGGTGACACCCATTACCGGAAGATGCACACCGGCATTGAATTTCGCCAGCCACCTAGTCATCACCTCGATATATTTTTTGGGATCCATCGCCATTAAACGTTCTTTATTGGTGGCGTTGCCAACGAAGCGTTCCTGATATTGCTCGGTGGCGCATACCGCCGCCATACCGCCCTGTTCGGCGGCCTTGATGAATTGGCCGTAGTAGTTATCGGGCAAGCGGCCCGCGGCAAAAGGGCCACCGGTGACTCGCATCAATAAGAGTCCGCGCACCGCTTCGGGGTGGCGTAAGTAAAACAACATGGAAGTGCGCGCGCCGGATGAGGTGCCACCAACGAAGGCGGGCAGGGCGCCTTGTTGTTTGAGCAGTTCGAAAAGGTCATCGGTCCAGATTTCTTCTTCGCCATCGATACCATCAATCACCACGTCAGAGCGGCCGGTGTTACGCCGGTCATGCAGCAAGACGCGATAGTTTTGCGCGGCAAGTTTACCTGCGATGGGCAGTAGCTCTTCGTGGCCGCGCCGGCCGCCGGTGATGAGCGCGACCCACGGCCCTTTGTCGCCAATAATTTGATAGTGAATGTTGACGCCGCGAATGCTTGCTGTTGCCATTTCTTGTTCCCTTTCAATTAATGCCCTATTCCGAGGCATGGGCGCGCCTGTTATTGGTGCTGAACGAATTGTTGCGCACCCAATTGGTGCGGACCGTTTCGCTGTAGGTCTGGTCTATACCCTGGTCGCGGGCCGAAGAATATCAAGCATTCAACAAGTTATCGATGAATTTCGAAGGTGGCACGGACGTTGCGAATGTCACTATAGGTCTCGGGAGTCGGGTTAGCTACGGTGGCTGCCGGACTCATCCAATTATTTTTTTAGGAGCATTGTATGAACAGACGAAATTTCGTTAGGGCAATTGGCTTGTCGGCGGCGATCACCGCCTGCTTTGCCTCGCCATTTGCCTATGCGCAGGCCAAGACGGTGAAAGTGGGTATTTTGCATTCATTGTCCGGGACCATGGCAATCAGTGAGACCGTGCTGAAAGACGTGGCCTTGATGGCGATTGAAGAGATCAATGCCAAAGGTGGCGTGATGGGCGCGAAGATCGAGCCGGTGGTGGTCGATCCGGCCTCGAATTGGCCCCTGTTTGCCGAGAAGGCGCGCCAGATGTTGACCCAAGATAAAGTCGCAGTGACCTTCGGTTGCTGGACTTCTGTGTCACGTAAATCGGTATTGCCGGTGTTCGAAGAGTTGAATGGCTTGCTTTTCTACCCAGTGCAATACGAAGGCGAAGAGTTGTCCAAGAATGTGTTCTACACCGGCGCCGCGCCCAATCAGCAGGCGATCCCGGCCGTCGAATACCTCATGAGCAAGGATGGCGGCGCGGCCAAGCGTTTTGTGCTGCTGGGCACCGACTACGTCTATCCGCGCACCACCAATAAAATCCTGCGCGCCTTCTTGAAATCCAAGGGCATCGCGGATAAGGATATCGACGAGAAATACACGCCCTTTGGCCATGCCGACTATCAAACCATCGTTGCCGATATCAAGAAATTTTCGGCCGGTGGCAAGACGGCGGTGATCTCCACCATCAATGGCGACTCCAACGTGCCGTTCTACAAGGAACTGGGCAACCAAGGACTGAAGGCCACGCAAGTGCCGGTGGTGGCGTTCTCGGTGGGTGAAGAGGAGTTGCGCGGTGTTGATACCAAACCGCTGGTGGGTCACTTGGCTGCCTGGAATTACTTTATGTCGGTGAAAAATGCCGCCAATGATTCCTTTAAGGCGAAGTGGGCTGCTTATGCCAAGGCGAAGAAATTGCCTGGCGCCGACAAGCCCCTGACCAATGACCCGATGGAAGCCACCTACATTGGCATCTATATGTGGAAGCAGGCGGTTGAGAAAGCCAAGTCCTTCGACGTAGATAAAGTGATCCCGGCAGTTGGCGGGCAGACCTTTACCTCACCCTCGGGCTTCACCGTGAAGATGGATGAGAAGAACCACCATCTGCATAAGCCGGTGTTGATTGGCGAAATCAAAGCCGATGGTCAGTTCAACGTAGTGTGGAAGACCAAAGGCCCGATCAAAGCGCAACCCTGGAGCCCCTTCATCGCCGGCAACGACACGAAGAAGGATGAGCCGGACGGCAAGACCAAGATCTAGAAAATCTAAGTAGGCTCAGCTATAAAAAGGGGCCAGGCTCGAATTGTCATTCGAACAGTTTGAGTCTGGCCCCGCGTATTTCACTCGCCAAAAATGAGTAACCGTAGACCAATAATGCGAGCTATTCGATACCTGTTGTTATTTATCGTTGTAACCCTGAGTCTGCCTGCGCGTGCCCTGGACACGGCTGCGGTGCGGGCCCTGGCCTTTGGCGATGGCGAAGAACAAGTTGCCGCGATTGCCGCGCTGGTGGCCGAAGGCGATGAACGCGGCGCCAAGGTGTTGGCGGCGCTCGCTGAGGATGAGTTAAAAATCTCCGGCAAACGTGTTCTTATCATTAAAGATGGCAAGGCCAGCGATGCGATCAGCGGCGAGGCTGTCGATCCGCTGCCTGGTGATGCCGAAGATATTGTTGCCAACAATCGTTTGCGACGTGAAGTTGCGGCAGCGCTTGCGGCGCTCAAATTAGTGTCGCCTGATCGAGCCACGCGCCTCGCCGCGGCCAACGACCTGTCGGCTGGCGCCGATGCCGCGATGCTGCCTTTGGTGAAGAAAGCGTTGGACAAAGAAGCTGACAGCGAAATCAAACCTAAGCTTTTACTCATTGCCGCGGCGCTGGAAATTAAATCCGAGGATCGCGACGTGCGCCTCGCGGCGATTCGCACGTTGGGCGCCTCCAATAGTCCGCAAACCAAGACACTGCTGATCGCGCTTCTGGAAAAGAAGGAGGGCAATTGGCTTGAGCCTGACGCCGAACTGCGCACCGAGGCCGAACGCAGCCTGCGCGCGGTCGAAGGCAGTCTCGCTTGGGGTGATCGCGTAGGGCTTGCGTTCGCTGGCATCAGCCTGGGGTCGATTCTGCTACTCGCAGCGCTGGGCTTGGCGATTACTTATGGCTTGATGGGCGTGATCAATATGGCGCATGGCGAGATGATCATGATTGGCGCCTACACCACGTGGCTCACGCAGAATTTTTTCAAATCCAGTTTGCCGGGTGCGTTCGATTGGTACCTGCTGTGCGCGGTGCCGGCGTCCTTCATTGCTGCAGCCATTGTTGGCATGCTCCTTGAGCGCTCGGTAATTCGTTTTCTCTACGGCAGGCCGTTGGAGACTTTGCTTGCCACCTGGGGTATCAGTCTCATATTGATTCAAACGGTGCGCACCTTATTTGGCGCGCAGAATGTGCAGGTCGAGAACCCTGCGTGGATGTCCGGCGGAGTGCAACTGCTCTCCAACGTAGTGTTGCCCTACAGCCGAATAGCCATCATCGCGTTTGTTGCTTTCGTGCTGGTTGGCATGTGGCTTCTGCTCACGCGCACGCGTTTAGGTTTATTCGTTCGTGGCGTGACGCAAAACCGCGCCATGGCCTCCTGTGTTGGCGTGCCCACGGCGCGCGTCGACACCATGGCGTTTGGATTAGGCTCGGGGATCGCTGGTCTGGCCGGCTGTGCTCTGTCGCAAATCGGCAATGTGGGGCCGGATCTGGGGCAGTCCTATATCGTTGACTCGTTCATGGTGGTGGTGCTGGGCGGTGTCGGTCAGTTGGCGGGCACGGTGTACGCCGCAATGGGCTTGGGCTTCGCCAATAAATTGCTGGAATCCTGGTCAGGCGCGGTGCTGGCGAAAATTGTTGTGTTGGTATTCATCATCATCTTCATTCAGAAACGCCCACAAGGCTTATTCGCCATGAAGGGGCGCGCGGTGGAAAGCTGACATGGGGCCCATTTCTTCGACCCTTACTCGGCTCTATGGCCCGCGTGGATGGATAGCTTTGGGCATCTGCGCGCTGCTCTTGTTCGTTCTGGTGCCCCTGGGTAATCTGGCTGTTCCCGAAGGTAGCGCTTTTCACATATCCACCTATTGGGTGACGCTGATCGGCAAGATCATGTGTTACGCCATGGTGGCTTTGGCGATGGATTTGATCTGGGGCTACTGCGGCATTTTGTCGTTGGGCCATGGGTTGTTTTTCGCGCTGGGTGGCTACGCCATGGGTATGTACCTCATGCGCCAGATTGGTCGCGAAGGCCAGTACAAAATGGACATGCCCGATTTCATGGTGTTCCTCGATTGGAAGGAATACCCATGGCAATGGTGGAATACCGATCAATTCTGGTGGGCGATGCTGTTAGTGATTGTTGTTCCCGCGTTGATCGCCTATGTGTTTGGCTTCTTCGCCTTTCGCTCGCGCATCAAGGGTGTGTATTTTTCCATCATCACCCAGGCCTTGACGTTTGCCGCAATGCTTCTCTTTTTTCGCAATGAAACCGGCTTTGGCGGCAATAACGGTTTCACCGATTTCAAACGTATTCTCGGCTTTACCATCACTAGCCCCGAAACGCGCGTGGCGTTGTTTGCGATTACCGGCGCGGTGTTGATCGGCACGTTACTCCTCGCGCGTTACATCGTTACGTCGAAACTGGGGCGGGTGTTGGCAGCGATTCGCGACGCCGAATCGCGCGTGATGTTTTGCGGCTACAACACGGTGAATTACAAATTATTTATCTGGACCGTGTCAGCGGTGATCTGCGGCATTGCCGGCGCGCTATACGTGCCGCAGGTGGGCATCATCAACCCCGGTGAGATGTCACCGGCCAATTCCATTGAAATCGCCATATGGGTGGCGGTGGGCGGTCGCGGCACGCTGGTGGGGGCGATTGTTGGCGCAGGGGTAGTGAATGGTGCGAAGAGCTTTTTCACCCAGGCGGCGCCGGAGTACTGGTTGTACGTATTAGGTTTGCTGTTTATTGTGGTCACGTTATTCATGCCGCGCGGCGTGGTGGGGCTGTATGAGCAAGCGCGTGCGCGCTTTACGCCGAAAGGCGCGCCATGAGCGTCGACGAAAAGGAACGCGCCGAAAAGGGACCCTCGGGCGCCACGCCGGGCGAATTTGCGCCGGCGCGCAGAGCCAGTGGGGAGCTCGATTCCAGTCATGGCGTGGTGTTGTACTTGGATGACATATCTGTCAGCTTCGATGGTTTTCGTGCCTTGAACAAATTGACCCTTGCTATCGATGTGGGCGAGCTGCGTTGCGTGATCGGTCCTAACGGCGCGGGTAAAACCACCATGATGGACGTGATCACCGGCAAGACCCGGCCCGATTCGGGCACCGCGTTTTTTGGCCAGTCCATCAATTTGACTGAATTGTCGGAGGATCAGATTGCCCACGCCGGCATTGGCCGTAAATTTCAAAAGCCCACCATTTTCGAATACCACAGCGTGTTCGAGAATCTCGAACTGGCAATGAAGACCGACAAACAGGTGCGCAAGTCATTGTTCTCTAAACTCGATAGCGAGCAACACGATCGCATTGCGGAAATGCTGACTTTGATTCGCCTCGCAGACAGCGCCTCGCGGCAGGCGGGGCTTTTGTCGCATGGGCAAAAACAATGGCTGGAGATTGGCATGCTATTGATGCAGGAGCCGCGTTTGCTGCTCCTGGATGAACCCGTTGCCGGTATGAGCGACGATGAAACCGAGCGCACCGCGGAATTGTTTCTCACCTTGGCTGGCAAACATTCCTTGGTGGTAGTGGAGCACGACATGGCTTTTATCGGGCGTATTGCCAAGAAAGTGTCGGTTTTACATGAAGGCAGCATCCTGGCCGAAGGGACGCTGGATCACGTGCAGAACGATCCGCGCGTTATTGAAGTGTATTTGGGGCGCTAGTGATGCTAAAGGTGAGCGCGCTCAATCAATATTACGGTGGCAGTCATATTCTGCGCAATCTCGATTTTGAGATTCCGGCTGGCAAGGTGACCACGCTTCTTGGCCGCAATGGTGTAGGTAAGAGCACCTTGTTGCGCACTTTGATGGGGTTGGTCGAGGCGCGCTCGGGCTCTATCAAATTTGGTGAGTTGGACATTACTCGCGCCGTCCCCTATCAACGGGTGCGAGCGGGGATCGGCTACGTTCCGCAGGGACGGGAAATTTTTCCGCGCTTGACGGTGGAGGAGAATCTGCGCATTGGCCTCGCCACGCTGCCCAATGGAACGCCTATCCCAGCGCGCATTTTCGACATGTTTCCGGTGCTGCGGCAAATGATGCATCGGCGTGGTGGTGATCTCTCCGGCGGGCAGCAGCAACAATTGGCCATAGGCCGCGCGCTGGCGATGGGGCCGAAACTGCTGATTCTCGATGAACCCACCGAAGGCATCCAGCCCTCGATCATCAAAGATATCGAGCGTGCGATTCGTACCCTATCCGCCACCGGCGAGATGGCGATTCTTCTGGTCGAGCAGTATTACGATTTCGCCCGTGCGCTGTCAGATCACTATCTGGTGATGGAGCGTGGTGAGATCATTGCGCGTGGCGCCGGCGCTGATATGGAGAAAAACGGCGTCCGCCAACTGCTCGCAGTATGATTGGGCATGAATTCCGTCGTCTCTCCAGGCCTTGCCGATTCCGTGGACGTTGCCGCTGCCGCCCCCATTGCCGGCTGGCGGGCGCATCTGGATCTCGAATTCGAGCGGCGTGGCGAACGCAGCGTACTCGCGGCGCGCCGCCACGACGGGCCGCTGGTGGTGCAGAAAAGCCTACATCCGGAAGGTGAGGGTATCTGTCACGCAATCGTTGTTCATCCGCCCGCGGGCATTGCCGGTGGCGATCAATTGGCGTTGCGCGCGAGCCTTGGTGAGAATTCGCACGCGGTGCTCGCCACGCCGGGCGCGGCAAAATGGTATCGATCGGCCGGCGCCTGGGCGCGGCAAGACATTGATTTCGCGCTCGCAGCCAACGCCGTGCTCGAATGGCTACCACAGGAAAGCATTTTCTACGATGGGTCAAGGGCGCAATCGCGAACGCACGTTCGCCTTGATCGGGGCGCGCGCTACCTGGGATGGGAAATTTTCTGTTTCGGACGCAAAGGCGCGGGCGTTGCCATGACCATGGGGGATTTCGATTTGGGCATGAACATCGCGATCGAAGGCAAAGCGGGCTTTATCGAACGCGGCGAATTTGCCGCCGGCAGCGGCTTTTTCTCCTCGCCCGCCGGGCTTGATGGAAAATCGGTTTGCGGCAGTTTGATCGCGGTAGCCGAGGGCGTTGACGCGTCGCTTCTTGCCAAGTGCCGCGCGGTTATTCCTTCGCAAGGTGAAGGCGGCGTGACGCTTTTACCAGGGATGCTGGTGGCCCGTTATCTGGGGCACGTAAGCGAAGCTGCCAAAAATTATTTCATCGCACTACGTCGATTATTGCGGCCTATTCTGGCAAATTGCGAAGCGGCCGATCTACGCATCTGGAGCACCTGATATGGAACTTACTCCTAGAGAGAAAGACAAACTATTGATCTTTACTGCGGCGTTACTTGCCGAGCGGCGCCTCGCGCGCGGCGTAAAACTTAATTATCCAGAAGCGGTTGCCTTTATTTCCGCAGCGATCATGGAAGGCGCGCGCGATGGGCGTAGTGTTTCCGATCTGATGGGTTGGGGCTCCACTTTGCTTACACGTGCCGATGTGATGGAGGGCGTGCCCGAGATGATTCCGGAAATTCAAGTGGAAGCCACGTTTCCCGATGGCAGCAAGTTAGTTACCGTGCATCAGCCGATTGTTTAGTTGAACTCTGGATAGAGGATCGAGACATGATTCCTGGCGAAATGAGAATTGCTCCGGGCGATATTGAACTCAATGTCGGCCGTATAACCGGAAAAATCGTGGTCACCAACCAGGGCGACCGCCCCGTGCAAGTGGGTTCGCACTATCATTTTTTCGAAACCAACGAAGCGCTGAAATTTGATCGCAATGCCTCTTACGGCATGCGCCTGAATATCGCCGCCGGCACCGCGGTGCGCTTCGAACCCGGTCAATCACGTACGGTGGAATTGGTGTCGCTTGCGGGCGATCGCAAAGTGTATGGATTTGCTGGCAAGGTAATGGGAGCCCTGGAATGAAAATATCCCGACAAGCCTATGCCGAAATGTTCGGCCCGACCACTGGCGACTGCGTACGCCTGGCCGATACCGATCTTTGGATAAAGGTGGAAAAAGATTACACCGTCTACGGTGAGGAAGTGAAATTCGGTGGCGGCAAAGTCATCCGTGACGGCATGGGCCAGAGTCAGCGCAACGCGGCGGAGGTCGCCGACACCGTGATCACCAACGCGCTCATCATCGACCACTGGGGCATCGTCAAGGCGGACATCGGCATCAAAAACGGCCGTATCTGGCGCATTGGCAAAGCCGGTAATCCGGATATTCAACCCGGCGTCACCATTCCCATTGGCGCGGGTACCGAGGTCATTGCTGGCGAAGGCATGATTGTTACCGCCGGTGGCATCGATACGCATATACATTTTATCTGCCCGCAACAGATCGAAGAGGCGCTGATGTCGGGCGTCACCACTATGCTGGGCGGTGGCACCGGGCCTGCCACCGGAACCTTTGCCACCACCTGTACGCCCGGCCCTTGGCACATTCATTCGATGCTCCTCGCGGCGGAAGCCTTCCCCATGAACTTAGGGTTCTTCGGCAAGGGCAATGTGAGTCTGCCCGAGCCGTTGCGCGAGCAAGTGCGCGCCGGCGCCTTGGGTCTGAAGTTACACGAGGATTGGGGTACCACGCCCGCGGCCATCGATAACTGTCTGGCGGTGGCCGATGAAATGGATGTGCAGGTGGCGATTCACACCGATACCTTGAACGAATCGGGTTTCGTGGAAACTACGGTCGCCGCATTCAAGGGCCGCACCATCCATACCTTTCACACCGAAGGCGCGGGCGGCGGTCACGCGCCTGACATCATCAAGGTGGCGGGCGAACCGAATGTTTTGCCTTCCTCCACTAATCCCACGCGGCCCTACACGGTGAATACGATTGCCGAACATTTGGATATGTTGATGGTGTGTCATCACCTCGACCCGTCGATTGCCGAGGATGTAGCGTTCGCTGAATCACGCATTCGTCGCGAGACCATTGCCGCGGAGGATATCCTGCACGACCTGGGCGCGTTTTCTATGATGTCCTCCGACTCGCAGGCCATGGGCCGCGTCGGCGAGGTGATCATTCGCACCTGGCAGACCGCGCACAAAATGAAGCAGCAACGCGGCTCGGCCAAGGGTGATGCCGCGGATCATGACAACGCGCGAGTCAAGCGCTATATCGCCAAATACACCATTAACCCGGCCATTGCGCATGGTATTTCGCATGCGGTGGGGTCGATCGAGCCGGGGAAACTCGCCGATCTGGTGATCTGGCGGCCGGGATTTTTCGGCGTCAAACCCTCATTGATATTAAAGGGCGGCATGATCGCGGCGGCAGCGATGGGCGACCCGAATGCCTCGATTCCCACGCCGCAACCGGTGCATTACCGCCCTATGTTCGGCGCCTTTGGCAAGGCGTTGCGCACCTCATTCACCTTTGTTTCGCAGGCGGCGCTTGAGAATGAAGCCATCGCGGCGCTGGGTCTGGCTAAACCTTTGGTTGCGGCACGCAATACCCGCAACATCGGCAAGAAAGACATGGTGCACAATGACTGGTTGCCGCGTCTGGAAGTGGACGCCGAAACGTATCAAGTGCGCGCCGACGGCGAGTTACTGGTGTGCGAACCGGCCAAGACTCTCCCCATGGCGCAACGTTATTTTCTTTTTTGAGATGAAGCCATGATTGAAATTCGTAAGAAACTCAAAGTTAAAGCCGGTGCCTACAAGATTCAAACCAAGGGGCGGATGGAGTTGGCGTTCGAGGATCGCGCCAGATCGCGCTCGAAAGTGAAACTCAGCGATGGCGAGGAAGTCGCCCTGCACATGCCGCGTGGAGAAGTGCTGCGCGGTGGTGATCTGGTGGTGGCCTCCGATGGTCGCGTGATTGAAGTGTTGGCATTGCCCGAGAAAGTGCTGCACGTCACCTGCGATTCGCCCAATGCCATGGTTAAAGCGGCCTATCACCTGGGCAATCGCCACGTGGCGGTGCAAGTGGGCGAGGGCTGGTTACGTATTGCCGCGGATCACGTATTGGAAGATATGTTGCTTGGTCTGGGCGCGAAAGTGATTGGCGTGCAGGCGGCGTTTGAGCCCGAACAAGGCGCCTATTCCGCCGAGGGCCACTCGCACGATGGGCACGGTGGCACCATTCACGAATACGGTGAAGCTGCGGATGAACATGGGCACGTGCATGGGCCGGATTGCGGCCACGATCACGGGCATGCGCACGATCATGGTCACGCAAAGGCTCATGACCATGGACATGACCACGATCATGGGCACGATCACAAGCATGGGCACGAACATGGACACGACCACGATCATGAACACGCACATGAGCACGCACACGACGATGGACATGATCACGGCCACGATCATAAAAAGGTGATCGCCGTGGTCAAGCAACATGCCGCGGATCACGATCATGAGCATAAGGAAGCGCATGCTCACGAGCCCGCCCACGAGAAAAAACACCATCACCACTGAAATGCGCTTGCCGGGAGATATTCGCTTAGTGCGACTCCTGCAGTTGGCCAGTCCCGCCCTGCCGGTGGGCGCCTTCAGTTATTCGCAGGGCCTGGAGGCGGCGGTCGAGTCGGGCAAGATCAAAGACGCTCGCAGCGCGGAGCAGTGGATCGAAGCAGTGCTGGCACTCTCTGTCGCGCGTACCGAAGCGCCGAGTTTGCTCGGTTCGATTGATTCCTGGAATGCCGCGGATCGCGAGCGCGTTCAACATGGCAATGATGATTTCCTCGCCACCCGCGAGGCCGCCGAGCTGCGCGCCGAGACGGTGCAAATGGGCTATTCGTTGCGGCGGCTGTTCGACTCGATGGACGGGTTCGATGCCGTCGCGCTCGCGCAACTTGATTCGCTAGATGAACCTGCCTTTCCCACGGTATTTGCTTTCGCCGTGGCGCAATGGCAGATCGACCCACGCGAGGCGTTGCTTGCTTACCTGTGGTCGTGGTTAGAGAACCAGGCCATGGCGGCGATCAAGGCGGTGCCCTTGGGGCAGACTGACGGGCAGCGCATGCTTTTTTCCCTCGGTGGGAGGTTGCCTTCGTTGGTTGACGAAACGTTGCTCATGGACTTGGATGGCATCGGCAGCTTCGCGCCGGGTCTTGCCATGGCAAGTTGTCGCCACGAAACGCAGTATTCGCGATTGTTTCGCTCCTGAATATTGCACCGTCGATATTTTTGAACCCTTGAATTGAGAAAGTTGTCATGAGCGATTCGCAAACTCTGCGTGTAGGCATCGGCGGCCCAGTGGGTTCGGGCAAAACCGCGTTGACGCTGGCCCTGTGCCGCGCCTTGCGCGACAAATACAACATCGCGGTGGTGACCAACGACATCTATACCGAGGAAGACGCGCAGTTTCTGGTGCGCAACGAAGCCTTGGCGCCTGAGCGAATCATCGGCGTGGAAACCGGCGGCTGTCCGCATACCGCAATTCGTGAAGATGCCTCAATCAATTTGGAGGCCGTGGCGCGCCTCAATCGCCGCTTCACGGGGCTTGACATGATCATTATCGAATCCGGCGGCGATAACCTGGCCGCCACCTTTAGCCCGGAGCTCTCCGATCTCACCTTGTATGTGATCGACGTGGCCGCCGGCGACAAAATCCCGCGCAAAGGGGGGCCTGGTATCACCAAGTCGGATCTATTGATTATCAATAAGATTGACCTCGCGCCCATGGTGGGCGCGTCGCTCGAGGTGATGGATCGCGACGCGAAAAAAATGCGCGGCGAGCGACCCTTTGTTTTCTCAAACCTCAAGACGGGGCAAGGGCTTGAGACTATTATTGGATTTATCGAATCGGCCGGCATGCTGGCCGCCAAACCAGTTTAATTAACCAAGGAGTTTTTCATGGGGCAGTTAGAGGGAAAAGTTGCGATCGTCACTGGTTCCAATACCGGCATCGGCAAGGGTATCGCCGAGGTGTTTGCCAAAGAAGGCGCCACCGTGGTGATCAATGGGCGGCGCAAAGAGATGATCGACACCGTGGTCGCTTCGATCAAGGCCGATGGTGGCAATGCGCTCGCGGTGCAGGGCGATGTCACTAAAGAGGCCGAGGTGATCGCCTTGTTCGAGAAAACCATCTCAACGCTTGGCAAGGTGGATATTCTGGTCAACAACGCCGGCATAGCCACCAACACACCCACCTGGCAGATGACCCTGGCGCAATGGCAATCGGTGGTGGATGTCAATCTCACCGCCGCGTTTCTGTGCAGCCGCGAAGCCTTCAAATTCATGAAGGATCATGGCGGCGGGCGCATCATCAACATCGGTAGTATCTCCGCGCAAACGCCGCGCACCAACTCCGCGCCCTATGCCGCGACCAAGATGGCCATAGAAGGCCTGACACGCTCGCTGACGCTGGATGGCCGACCGTACAATATCGTCTCGTCGGTGATTCATACCGGGCCGACCGCCTCCAACTTCAATGCCGCGCGTGGTGGTCCTGGGCCTGGCAAAACCCCGGCCGATTTCATCATGTATCCGCATGATCTGGGTCGTTTGGCGACGTTAATGTGCAGCCTGCCGCCCGAGGTGAATCTGTTTTCCTCGATCATCCTGCCCAATCACATGCCTTCTTTCATTGGGCGTGGCTGATTGTCTAGCCCATTTTTAAATGAATTATCTGTTCTGATTGGCGTTGGCTAATGCTTGCATTCAATAATTCATTGAAATGTTTTCGAGGAATGCGCGCGAGCGCGATGGCGGCTGACGTTGTGCGTGGCTTCTGGGCGATGAGCGCCGTTGTCTTCACCCTGGGTGGCGTTTTGGCTCAGATGCCTGCTCAAGCGCAAAGCTGGCCAGTGAAACCCATCCGCATGGTGCTCACCATTTCCGGTGGCGGCGAGACCAATGCGCGGGTGGTGATGGATCGCGTCAGTCAGGCCTTGGGGCATCCTATCGTGGTGGACGCGCAATCGGGCGCGGGCGGCGCGGTAGGGGCGACGCAGGTGGCGCGCTCCTCGCCCGATGGCTACACGTTGTTGTACGGCACTAATAGCGCCATGACACTAAGGCGCTTTCTCATTAAAGACATGCCCTACGACACGTTGAAAGATTTTGTGCCGCTGGCGCGGATTGGCGAGGCTACCTCGGCGATTGCGGCCACCAACAGTTTGCCGGTATCGACCATTGGCGAGCTGATCGAATACGCGAAGAAAAATCCCGGCAAGATCAACTACGGCACGCCGGGTATCGGCACCACGCATCACCTCTCGGGGGTGTTGATTGAACAAATGACCGGCATCAAGATGGTTCATGTGCCGTATAAAAATGCGCCGCAATCGGTGACCGATCTGGTGGCGGGCAGGGTGGACGTGGTGTTCACCACCTTGAGCAGCTTTCTGCCCTTTTCAGATGGCGGCAAACTCAAGGTGATCGGTATCAATGGCGGCCAACGTTTCGACAAACTGCCCAATGTGCCGACGGTGGTGGATGTGTTGCCAGGCTTTGAGCGGCCACGCAGTTGGATCGGCACTTTTGCGCCCACTGGCACGCCTGCTGCGGTCGTGCGGCGCATGTCCGATGAAATTGTGAAAGCCGCGGGGTCGCCGGATATCAAGGCAAAAGTGGGGAGTCTGGGCACTTTGGCTGACCCCGCGTCGAGCGAAGAATTCGCTGCATTCCTCAAGGCCGATTACGAGTCGGTGGGGCGATTGATGAAAGCTGCCGGTATTCAACCCGAGTAGACCAGCCACGCGAAATAAATAAATAGAGCAAAATCCTTTTCACCTCAATACGGAGACCACCATGTCAGGACCTAAAGTCGATATCGCCGCGCCAGTGGATGAGTCGGGCGCCACGCACGAGCGTATGAAACGCGCCGGCATCAATTTGAAAATCCCCTCCATGTCATGGATGGACATGGCTAATATTCGCCACCGCTATGACGTTCAGTTCGACGCGGATACCGATGCCGCGGCCTGTGTTGCTAATAAGACGATGACCGTCACGCGTAAATCGTTGGAAGGCGCGCCCAATTTGCGTCTGGTGGCTTTTTACACCGTGGGTTTCGACAACATCGATTTGGATGCGGCCACTGAGCGCGGTGTGCTGGTGGTCCACAGTCCGACCGAGCCCAATTGGGGTGGCGTGGCCGAGGGCACCATGGCCAATATCCTTGCGATATTGAAGAAGGTGCGCGAGAAGGACCGTTTCATCAAGGCCGGCGGCTGGCGGGATCGCTCCTTGCAGGGCCAGTATTTTGGACCTCGTCAGATGGATAGTTACGAGGGGCTCACGGTGGGAATCATTGGTTTGGGCCGCATTGGTGGACGTGTGGCCGATTTGCTTGCGCCCTGGCGCGTCAAGCTCATCGGTTATGACCCCTACGTGGATGACTCGTTATTCGTGCATCACAACGTGCGCCGCGTCGATTTGGATTCGCTCTTGAAGCAATCCGATATCGTCACCATTCACTGCAACCTCACCAAGGAAACGCATAAGCTCATCGGCGCGAAACAACTCGCGATGATGAAAAAGACCGCGATCCTGGCGAATCACGCACGCGGCAACATCATCGATATCGACGCCCTGGCCGATGCCTTGGATGCTGATCGCATAGCGAGCGCGATTCTCGATGTGTTGCCGGAGGAGCCGCCACCTGCGGATCTGCGTTTCCTGAAAATGGGCGACAAGGTGCTGCTCTCGCCGCATATGGTGTCGAACAATGTTGGCACGGGTCTCAACATGGCCGCGCCCTGGGTGGAGCAGGCCATCTACGACGTGCTTGCGGGCAAGATACCCAAACACGTGGTGAACCCGGACATCATCCCGCAGTGGCTGGCGCGGTTTGGCGGGAAGAATCTGCTGGCGGCTGCGGCGGCGTAATACGGAGGCAACTAGAAGTTGCCGAGCTACCTTATTGCCCTAGAGATCAAGCGCCAGGGCAATGCAAATCGATTGATACCTAAGCCACCAGGCGGTGCTCGATCGCCGCGCGCGCGAGATCCGGCACGAACGCGCCTTCGTCGATTGCCGGAAAGTAAAGGTCGAATCCGCCGCCTTCTACGCGCACGTCGGAAAGATTGGCGTCTAGCGCGAACCCTAGAGCGCGTACCGGAATAGTCAATTCCACGTCGCCCACCAGCCCCAATACCAAGCGTTTGCGCTCGGCGTCGTAATGAGCGCTGGCGGCGCGCGGCTCTACCGCGGCGGCTTTCTCGCCTCGCGCCATGGCTCGCGCGATGGTTTCATCAAGTGGTTCCATGAATCTCTCTCCAAGTACGACAGAGCATTGACAATTCGTTTCCTATCGAAACAAGGGCGCGTCTAAGTGTCGATGCATCTACCCCTCGCGCCTCAATAAGCACTGCGGGGCCATCCGGGCAATTTAACGCGAATTTCGCTCTTCCATCCGGCCCGACAAGATGTACATGCGCTGGCCCATGGTCACGCGTGTAAATCATTATTCGCCAGCCATCAACCGTAAGAAGTGTACCCACGGAGGAAGTCTACGCGCCGGTTGCAGGGCTCGCAAATGGCGAAATCCTTGATCTTGACTTAAATCACCTTGATCACAATCTTGCCCACGGCAGAATTCGATTCCATGAATTCGCGCGCCTTGGGCACATCGGCCAAGGAGAAAATTTTATCTACCAGCGGCTTGATACGACCGTCGGCGAGGAGCGGCAGCATTTCGCTGCGATACCTAGGCAGCATCGCCGCGCGCTCGTGAATCGGGCGATGCTTGGCCGAAACGCCAAATAGATGCAGCCGTTTCGAATGCAGCGTGGCCAGATCAATCTCCGCGCTGAAGGTCTTATCCAAATAACCCACCGTGGCCAGGCGCCCCTGAAACGCCATGCTTTTGATGCACTCGGCGAACACCGAACCGCCCACATTGTTGACAACCAGATTGGCGCCCTTGCCGCCGGTGGCGTCGAGCACCGCCGCGGCGAAATCGGGTTTGCGCGTCTCGATGCCGATATCCAGGCCGATGGTTTTCAAACGATCCAGTTTCGCCCGCGAACCCGAGGTGCCAATCACCTTCGCGCCAATCGCTTTGGCGGTTTGCAGGCAGGCCACGCCAACGCCAGCCGACACGCCGGTGACCAGCAACCACTCCCCGGCTTGCAAATGTCCCTGCGCAAAAAGCATGTCGTGCGTAGTCATGAAGGTAATCGGCGCGGCGGCGGCCTCTTCCCAGGAGAGTCTCTCCGGCGCGGCATTGGCCAGCCGCGCATCGAAGATCGCATATTCGGCATAAGCGCCGCGCGCCGTACCCATGACGCGATCGCCGATTTTCCAACCGGTGACCTCCGCGCCCACGGCATCGACCACGCCGGCGCAATCCGACCCTGCAGGCGTTGCGGCGGGGCCGCCGTGAGCGAGCGATGGCGAAGAAAGAAATTCACCGCGATTGAGCGACGCGGCAAACACCTTGATACGCAACTCGCCCGCTTTGGGTTCGGGCGTGGGGATGTCGCGAAGTTCCAGGGTGCTTGGGGTGGTGTCGGTTTTCAGAAACCAGGATTTCACGTTAAATTCTCCAAAAAATGAATTGCAGAACAAATAGAATAGACCTTTTTTGTATTATTTCCATTCAGATATGAGCTTCATCAAAGCATAAAAGACATCGGACTTTGCCAGGTATCGTGTGGATGCGCGGCAAATATTGGCTCGAACTTTAAGTTTCAGGCCGCTGCCAGTTCCTCATTGCGCCGCTTGCGCGGCACCTTCGGCTTCTTGATGGTGACATGTGGCTCCAACCCCGCGACGGTTGCCATATCGATCAGGCAATCGAGAGAAAAGAGGTTGATCTTGCCGCGCATCAGATCGGAGACTCGCGGCTGGGTGACGCCGAACAGACTCGCGGCTGCTGCCTGCGTCATGCCGCGTCGTTTGATGATGTCCTCAAGCTCCATCATCAGCGCGGAGCGGGCGCGCATGCTGGCTGCCTGTTGCGGCGTGTTTTCGATGGCATCCCATACACTGGCGAATCGTTGTACTTTTTTCATTCCTGCTCCTTCATCAAGTCCTTGAATCGTTTCCGGGCAAGCTCAATATCCTTATCGCTGGTCTGCGGCGTCTTTTTCTGGAAGCAATGCAGAACTTAGACGGCATCAGCCAGTTTTGCCAGGTAGACCACGCGAAATGCACCGGCTTCGTCCTGTATCCGAATCTCATTCACGCCAGAACCTACCGTCGCCATGGGCTTCCAGTCGGTAGGCGACTTGCCGTTCTGAACCTTGTCCATCTGGTAGCCGGCTTCCCGCATGGCGGGTGCCGGGAATTTGCGTAAGTCTTCAAGCGAGGTTGCGCGAAAGCGAAGTTCCTTCATGGATGCATTATATAAAATATTGTATTGAATTCAAGTTGCGCATGAAAAGGCGTTAATCGCGAACTTCGCGGTTCGTTTATAAAGGCGCCGCCGCGATTTTTCTATCGGCATACGCCTATGTTCCGCACTGCGGCATCGACTCTCGTGCTTGCCGGCGTTGCGTTGCGTTGGAGGTGCAAAGGTACGACCACAATGCCGTAGGAATCAATCGATCAGATATGGAGTCGCAAGAGTTATGGAGTCGCAAGAGTTGCGCCAACCGCTACGCGGCACCACCGATGCCGCCTTGAAAATCGCCGCCGGCATGGCGGTGGCGGCGAAGATTCACCAAGGACGCCGCTCGGTGATCGAGTACCTGCTCTCACCGGTGACGCGCGTCGCGTTGGAGGCGGGTAGGGAGCGGTAAGCGCAATCTTGCTCCGGAAGCGCCCGGTATCGCCGCGGCGCTCGAGTCGCAATGTCGCGTGGTTTCGCAGTTTCTCTTGCGGCGAAATCACAGCGCGGCTACATTGTCGTCTTATTGGGGACGTACCCCGTTTTGAAAATTAAATGGGGTACGTCCCCGATTTTTCGGTAAGGAGACTATTTTGAAACTGGTGCTGTTCCAAAACGAGGGTAAGGGCGAGATCAATCCGGGGGTGTTGACCGAGCGTGGCGTAGTGAATATCGCCGGCGCGGTGAAGCGCGATTACACGCCGCAACTGACCATGCAAGGCATCATCGACGACTTCGACAAGTTGCGGCCCACTTTGGAAAAACTTGCCAAGGATTCCGCCGCCACGCCCTTGGATAAAGTTCGTCTTCGTGCGCCGCTGCCGCGTCCGGGCAAATTTCTGTGCGCCATCGGCAATTACTGGGAGCATGCGCAGCGCGAGACCAAGGGTTTATCGATGTTTCTTAAGAACCCCGATGCGGTGATTGGGCCGGGGGATACCATTGAACTTCCCGAATTCACCGAGCCCTGGGCATTCATGCATGAGGCGGAATTGGCCATCGTCATCAAGGGGCCGGCCAAGCGTGTGAAGCAGGCCAATTGGCGCGATGCGGTGTTTGGTTATACGGCGATGGTTGACGTGACCGCGCGCGGCGAAGGGCGCCGCACGTGGCCTGCAATGAATCCTGCCAGCTGGATGGGAAAATCGTTCGATACTTTTGGTCCGGTGGGGCCGTGCATTACCACGGCCGATGAGATCCCCGAGCCCAACGATGTCATCGTGCGCCTATGGAATGATGGCCAACTGCGCCACAACTACAACACCGACGATATGGAGCATCGCGTGCCCGAGATCATCGAGTGGGCGAGCACCATCATGACGTTGAACTCCGGTGATTTAATTGCCTGCGGCACCAATCACGAAGGTCTAGGCATGGTGCAGGATGGGGAGACGATTGAGATTGAAATTCAGGGCATCGGCAAGATGGCCTTAAAAGTGCACGATCCGCTGAAGCGCAAATGGGAGCGCGGTGTATATATGGGCGTGGATTCCACTAACCCAGAGGCGGTGAAGCGGCATCGGCCCAAGACAGCGGGTTGATGGTTCGCGGTATCGGGGAGGCCGCGTTTCGCTGGGATGAATAGGCGGCGAGATTGCCTCGCGCAGCATCCTTTCCTCTCATTTAAATCTACTTTTAGTATTGAAATATTACGGCGACGAACGCCGTCTATTGTTTTTTACCATATAAAGTTTAACTTTTAGAAAAGGAACCATGATGAAAGGTGCCGCAGTCGTCGCGGAAATTTTAAAGCGCGAGGGGGTCACAGACCTGCCTTGTTATCCCCGCAATTCGGTGATTGAGCCGGCCGCGGAGCTGGGCATTCGCCCCTACATCGTGCGCCAGGAGCGCACTGGGATGCACATGGCCGATGCGATCAGCCGTGTCACCAGCCGGCAAAAGATCGGTGTGTTTGCCATGCAGCAAGGGCCGGGCACGGAGAACGCCTATGGCGCGGTGGCGCAGGCTTATGCCGAGTCGGTGCCGTTGCTGGTGTTGCCCATGGGCCACGCCCGTCGCCAGGCGCAGATCGCGCCCAATTTCAGCGCTATGCTGCAAATGCGTGGAATCTCCAAGACGGTAGAGCAGGTGACTTTCGCCGATGACATCCCCAATGCGATGCGCCGCGCCTTCACACAACTGCGCAACGGCCGGCCGCGCCCTTGCATCGTCGAATTGCCGGTAGATGTATTGGCTGAGGAATTTAGCGGCCCCATCGATTACCAACCCGTGCTTACCTCGCGCAGTGGGCCCGATCCGGTGGTGGTGCCCAAAGCGGCGGAGGCGATGATCGAAGCTAAGCGACTGGTCATCTATGCGGGCCAGGGAATTCACTATGGCCGCGCCTGGAAGCAATTAAAAGAGTTGGCCGAGTTGCTGGCCGCGCCGGTGGTCACCACTTACGCGGGTAAGAGTAGTTTCCCCGAAAATCATCCCTTGTCACTGGGTTCGGGTGGCGCGTCGTTCTCCAAGCAGGCTTACGACTTTGTCGAGAACGCTGACCTGATCTTGGGCGCGGGATGTTCCTTCACGCAGACGCCTTTCGCCATCAACATGCCGCGCGGCAAGCGTTACATCCATGCAACCTGGGATATGGCCGAGGTGAACAAGAACCTGCCCACCGAAATGGCGTTGGTAGGCGATTTGGATCTGACCCTGGATGCCCTGGTCGCCGAAGTAAAGGACAGGCTCAAAGGCAAGGCGCGCGATGCGGGACCAGTTGCCAAAGAAATCAAAACCATCCGCGATGCCTGGCTCGCCGAGTGGATGCCCGATCTCACCTCCAACGAAGTGCCGATCTCGCCCTATCGCGTGATCTGGGATTTATTGCATACCCTCGATGTACCCAACACCATCATCACCCACGACTCAGGATCGCCGCGCAATCAGATCGCGCCGTTCTGGCAGTCAACCGAACCCATGAGCTACATTGGCTGGGGTAAATCCACGCAACTGGGTTATGGCCTGGGTTTGACGATGGGCGCGAAAATCGCGAAACCGGAGAAAACCTGCGTCAACTTCTGGGGCGATGCGGCGTTTGGCCACACCGGTTTGGATTTCGAAACCTGCGTGCGTGACAACATTCCCATCCTCTCGATCCTGGTCAATAACCATTGCATGGCTGCGGAGCTGAATGTGATGACCGGCTCGACCGCCAAATACCGCTCCACCGACATCTCTGGTAATTATTCGGATCTGGCCAAAGCCCTCGGTGGTTATAGCGAGCGCATCACCAACCCCGCCGAGATCGTCGCGGCGATTAAGCGTGGCGTGGCAAAGACCAAGGAAGGTAAGCCCGTGTTGCTGGAGTTCATGACTAAGCAAGAGACGCGTTCGTCTGGTTATGGGCGTAGCGGCGGATAAGCCTCTTCGAAGCATGACGATGGGTGCCAAAAGAGCACCCGTCGCAGCGTTAGTTCTCACCACCCGCGCGCCTCAGGCCTGACTAGACGCGTCGTGACCGCGCAGGCGGCGCCGCGGCCGCACGCCACCGCAGCTAATGTGTACCAGCGTACTGATCGCCGCCGCCATTTAGCGGACACTGCCTGCAAGCGACGGGCTGCGGCTTTGCATTGCCCGGCGAAGCGGCTTAGGTGGAAGGTAACAACCTCTTGAATTCCAATCAAAAAACTGTTGCCTCGGTTGCCGGGGTGGTGCTTTTGCTTGCGTTGGGGGCGGCTGCGTCGTTATGGGCTTTTGGTCAGGTTGAAGAAGCAGCCGCGACGCGGCAGGGAAGTCGCGTCGCGATGCAACACGCAGACGAAATTTTATCCGCGTTGAAAGATGCCGAGACCAGTCAGCGCGGGTTTTTATTGACCAATGACGAAACGTTTCTGCAACCGTACTTGGCGGTGCGCAACGGCATCGGCGCCAGTCTGCGGGATTTGCGTCAACATACTTCGCTCCCTGCCGCGCTTTTGCACCTGGATGTACTGGCGCCCTTATTGGATGCCAAATTGGCGGAACTGGCGCAGGTCATTGCGTTGCATCGCAAGCATGACGTGGTTGCCGCGTTGGCGCAGATGCGCGATGGTCAAGGCAAGGGCCTGATGGATTCGATTCGCGCCGAGACGCGCAGCTTCGTCGAGCTGCAGCAAAGCGTACGGGCGCGGAGCGATGCGGAGTTCAAATCCAACATGAACCGACTTTTTGTACTGATTGTGGCTGGTGGCCTAGGTGTTCTGTTGTTCGCCTGGGCGTCCGCCTATCTAACCTATCGGGAAACACAGCGGCGCATCGAGACTCAAGCGTCACAGTACGCGCGCTCGTTGCTCGAAGCCTTGCTCGACCCGCTGGTCACCATCAGCCCGGAGGGCAAGATCACCGACGTCAACGATGCCTCCGTGCAGGCGACCGGGGTGCGGCGCGAACGGCTTGTTGGCACCGACTTCTCCGACTATTTCACCGAACCGGATGAGGCGCGCGCCGTCTATCGAAAAGCGTTCTCCGAGGGATTGGTACGCGACTACCCGCTCGCCATCCGGCACTCGTCGGGACGCATCACCGAGGTGCTCTATAACGCCGCTGTCTACAAAGACGACAAGGGCATGGTGCAGGGCGTGGCCGCCGCCGCGCGCGATGTCACGCAGCAAAAACTGCTCGATCAGGCGTTGCACAAAGCGAGTGCTGAGCTGGAGAGTGCCAGGGCGTTGGCGGAAAAAGCCAACCTCGCCAAATCGGATTTTCTCTCCAACATGAGCCACGAGATCCGCACGCCGATGAACGCCATCATCGGTTTGTCACACCTGGCGCTGAAGTTCGAGATGACGCCGCACCAGCGCAACCACATCAAGAAAATTCAGGATTCCGGCCGGCATTTGCTGGGGATCATCAACGATATTCTCGATTTCTCGAAGATCGAGGCGGGCAAGCTGGATGTCGAACATGCCGAGTTCGAGATGGAAAAGGTACTGGACAATGTGGCTGGGCTGATCGGCGAGAAGACATCCGCCAAAGGGCTGGAGCTGGTATTTAACCTCGACAAGAACGTACCGCTTAACCTGGTTGGCGATTCACTGCGGCTGGGGCAGATACTTATCAACTACTGCAACAACGCCATTAAGTTCACCCAGAGCGGTGAGATCGACGTCGTCATTCGCGTGAAGGAGGAGACCGACAATGAGGTACTGCTCTACTGCGCGGTGCGCGATACCGGAATCGGCCTGAGCACGGAACAAATAGGGCGCTTGTTCCAAAGTTTTTCTCAAGCGGACGCCTCGACCACCCGCAAATTTGGCGGCACCGGCCTGGGGCTGGTTATTTCCAAGAAACTCGCCGAACTGATGGGCGGCGAGGTGGGCGTGGAAAGCGAGCCGGGGTTGGGCAGCACTTTTTGGTTTACCGCGCGCTTTGGCAAGAGCGCCAGCCGTCAGCGCAACCTGGCGCTATCGGAGCACCTGCAGGGGCGGCGCGTGCTGGTGGTGGATGACAACGAGAACGCGCGCATGGTGCTCTCGGACCTGCTTGGCGGCATGAACTTAAATGTCGAGCAGGCGGAGTCGGGGCTTGCGGCGCTTGCCGCCACGGCGCGTGCCGCGGCGCAGGGTAATCCCTTTGAGATCGTGTTTCTCGACTGGCAGATGCCCGGCATGGATGGCATCGAGACGGCCAAGCGGCTGAAGGATTTGCCGCTAAAGCAGATGCCGCATCTGTTGATGGTGACCGCGTTCGGTCGCGAGGAAATCATCAAAGGCGCCGAAGCCGCGGGTATCGAGGCGGTGCTGATCAAGCCGGTGAGCGCCTCGGTCTTGTTTGACAGCGTGGTGCGCATTCTGGGAGGCCGTGCTGATGGCGTGCGTAGCGGCGCGGAGGCGCCAACCGATAGCTTCGCGCAACTTGCCGTCCTCAAAGGCGCCCGCGTCCTGCTGGTCGAGGATAACGAACTCAATCAGGAAGTGGCCACGGAATTGCTGCGTGATGCGGGTTTTGTCGTTGATGTGGCGCAGAACGGGCAAATCGCGGTGGATAAGGTCAGAGCTGCGGCTTATGACATCGTGCTGATGGATATGCAGATGCCGGTGATGGATGGCGTAACGGCGACCCGTGAAATCCGCAAGGAGATGCGCTTCAAGGACCTTCCGGTGGTGGCAATGACCGCCAATGCCATGCAAAGTGATCGCGAGCGTTGCATCGCCGCGGGAATGAACGATCACGTTGCCAAACCGTTCGAACCCGAAGACCTGTGGAAGGCGCTGCTGAAATGGATAAAGCCACGGCACGCTGGCGCGGCGGCACCATTGCATGTGGCTCCGGCGTTGGAGGTCAATCTGCCCGCGCAGATTGACGGGCTGGACATGGTCACCGGCCTGCGCCGCATGCTTGGCAAGAAGCCGCTGTACCTGTCGATGCTGCGCATGTTCGTTGATGTGCAGAGTTCGGCGGCGCTGCAAACCCTTGATGCGCTAGAGTTGAACGACTGGTATGCCGCAGAGCGCTTCGCGCATACCCTGAAGGGCGTCTCTGGCAATATCGGCGCCACCGTACTGCAGCATCTGGCGGAAAGCCTTGAGACCGCTATCCGGGAGCGCATGCCGCGCGCGGTGGTCGATGGCCGCCTCCTCGAGATGCAAAGTGAGCTGGATAAGCTCATCGGGCAATTGCAACTGAAGTTGCCGCGGGAACCGGGCAAATCGCCAGTAGTGGTCGATACAAAATCGCTCAAAGCAGTGTGCGATAAATTGGAGGCGCTACTGGCCGAGGACGACGCGCAGGCGACTGACATCCTCGATGCGAACGCGGACATGCTTAGCGCGGCCTTTCCCAAACACTATGGCGAAATCGAAGCGGGTATTCGTTCATTTAACTTCGCCGCGGCGCGCGCGGCGCTGGGCGCCGCGACCACGGCGTCTGCCTGAAGGGGGCCGCCATGGACGGACTCGATCTGATGAAAAAAGCCACCATATTGGTGGTTGACGATGCGCCGGAAAACCTCACGTTGATGAGCGACCTGCTCAAGGATGTCTACAGGGTGAAAGTCGCCAATAGCGGCGAACATGCGTTGCGGATTGCGGCGTCAGGCTCGCCACCGGACTTGATATTGCTTGACATCATGATGCCTGGCATGAACGGCTACGAGGTGTGCCGGCGGCTCAAGGAAGACTCCAGAACAATTGGCATTCCGGTGATTTTTCTCACCGCCAAGGCGGAGTTGGAAGATGAGAAAAAAGGGCTGGAACTGGGCGCCGTCGATTACATCACCAAGCCGATCAGCCCGCCGATTGTCATGGCGCGCGTCAAAAATCATATGGCGCTGAAGGCCATGGCCGACTTTCTGAACGAAACCAATACCGAGCTGCAAAGCGCCAGGTCCGTTGCGGAAAAAGCCAATCTGGCCAAATCGGAGTTTCTCTCGAGCATGAGCCACGAACTGCGCAGCCCGCTCAATGCCATCCTCGGGTTTGCCCAGTTGATGGAGATCGATTGTCCCTCTCCAACGCCCGCGCAGAAAGAAAGCGTCACCCAGATTCTTCAGGCTGGATGGCACCTGCTGACGCTGATCAACGAGATTCTCGATCTGGCGAAGGTTGAGTCCGGGCACGTGCCGCTGTCGCAGGAGCCGGTGGATCTCTGCGAGGTGATGCTTGAATGCCAGGGGATGATCGAACCGCAGGCGCAGCAACGTGGCATCCAACTTGTGTTTCCCGGCTTTGAGCGGCCTTGTTTCGTGCTCGCTGATCGGACGCGCCTGAAGCAGATACTGCTGAACCTGCTTAGCAACGCGGTCAAATACAACAGCGAGCAGGGAACCGTCAATGTGTTATGCGGCGATGGTTCACCGGGCTGTGTTCGCGTGAGCATTAGGGACAGCGGCGCGGGACTGAATCCACAACAACTGGCGCAACTGTTCCAGCCGTTCAATCGCTTGGGACAGGAGGCGGGCACCATAGAAGGCACCGGCATCGGCCTGGTGCTGGCCAAGCGCTTGGTCGAATTGATGGGGGGCAATATCGGTGTCGACAGCAGCGTGGGTAGGGGAAGCGAGTTCTGGTTTGAACTGATGGTGGCTGCGCAGCCGCATGCGGCCGCCAGCGAAGGCGTCGCCGCACTAGACCCCTCGCATGTGCTCCGCCAAGCGGGGCGGCACATCCTGCTCTATGTTGAAGACGACCGGGCCAATCTGAAGCTGGTCGAGCAAATCATCGCGGGCCATCAGGATCTACATCTGCTGACGGCAATCAATGGGAAACTGGGTATCGAGATTGCGCGCGCGCAGCAGCCTGAGTTGATTCTGATGGACATCAATTTGCCGGACATCGGCGGTATAGAAGTGCTGAAACTGCTGCGCGCTGATCCGCTGACGGCGCACATTCCGGCAATTGCCGTGAGCGCCAATGCCATGCCTATGGATATCAAAAAAGGCCTGGACGCGGGATTTCTCCGCTATCTCACCAAGCCCATTGTGGTCAATGATTTTCTGCTGGCGTTGGACGCGGCGCTGGCGTCAACGGGCACGTTGCCACGGGCAAGGCAATCGATCTCCATCGCCACCAACGTCGAGGCGGCGAATGGTTCAATGCCATAGACAGACCCGATGCCCGATTGCGTAGCTGGCGGGTGATCTAGCACGCGCATGTATTGCGTGTTTATTCGGGCTTGATGCCGGCGATCTTCACGGCGCGACCATAGGTATCGAAACCTTTTTTGATCGCTTCGGCGAATTGTTGCGGTGAACTCGCCACCACCACCATGCCGCCGTCTTCGAGTTTGGGCCGCACATCGGGCGCGTTCAGCGCTTTGACGAACTCGGCGTTGATACGGGTGAGTAGCGCGGGCGCTAGATTGGCGGGGCCAAAAAAACCCAACCATGAGCCCGGTGCTTCGAAAGCCGGCACGCCTTCGGTGAGCGTGGGTATATCGGAAAAGCGCGCATTGCGAGCAACCGTGAGCATCCCCAACACGCGCACCGTGCCTTTGGCTATGTGTGGTGGCAGGCTCGCCATGGAGCCAAAGCCTACCGGAATGTGGCCACCGACCACTGAATTCAGAATATCGCCCGCGCCTTGCAGCGGCACGTGAATCAGATCCACGCCGGCGGTTTGTTTGAAGAGTTCCCCTGTGAGGTGGAACACCGAACCCACGCCATTGCTCGCGTAAGAAAATTTGCCAGGATTTTTCTTTAGGTAATCGACCAGTTCGCGCGTGTTATTGGCTGGCACGGCTGGATTGACAATCAACGCCGAGACCGGTTCGACCGCCAGGGTAATTGGCGTGAAATCCTTTACCGGGTCGTAGGGGAGATTTTTTGACAGGAACACCGCACCCACATGCGTGCCCGAACTACCCATCAACAAGGTGTGGCCATCGGGCGCCGACTTCGCCACTTGCTCCGAGCCAATCCTCCCGCCCGCGCCCCCGCGATTTTCCACCACCACCGGTTGGCCCCAAGCTTCGCTGGATTTACCCGCGGCAAAACGCGACACCACATCGAGAATCGAACCCGGTGAAAATGGCACGATGATGCGCACCGGTTTGGTGGGGAATTGCTGCGCCGCCACGCTGGAGGCTGCCAGAAGCCCAATCAAAAAAGGGGCCAGGCTCGATTTATCGAAATTCGAGCCTGGCCCCTTTTTTAGGTTTTGCATTGGTGTTCCTTAATAGCCCATGGCTTCGCGGTAAGCCTGTTTGACGCTCTCTGGTTGACCGATGAGGAAAGGAAATTCGAGTCGCCCGGCGCCACTTAAGCTCTGGCCTGGTTTTAGCTTTTTGATTTCTTCCATGGTGAGGCCCTCGACCAGCTCTTCGCGCGCGGCAATCGGCAGGCGCACGCATTCGTTGATCTTCGGGTCGCGAATGATGGCTTTGGGGTCGCCGCCATTTTTGATGACTTCCATATCGGATAAGAAACGCCTGCGCATCATGACGATGCCGCGATCCGATTGGCCCAAGTGCTCCTTGCTGCGGTCGGCGAGATGGCCCTGGCCGACCCAGGCAACAAAATCCTGATTCATGATGTGCGAGGTGATCCAGCGGCCGGTCTTTTCGTCGCGCACCGGGCTCGTCCAGGCGGGAATTTTTTCCTGCACGTAGGGGTCGCGGTCCTTGGGCACGCGGCTGAAAAACCAGCCGACTGACAACAAATTTTCATCGTCGATGGGCACGCGAAATTCAAAATGATTGCCGGTGAATAAGGCGTGTGGCCACAGGCAGACGCGGCCTACCGTCCACAGCGGGTGTTTTTCATCGCCGCCTTCGCGCACGCGTTTGTATTGAATGCCGTAATCCGACTCTTCAAAGTCGATCTTGACGTGCCTGGGCGCGGTCTCGCCGATCTTGCCTTTGAGGCGCAGGCCCCAGTTATCGTGCATCCATTCGAAGTGCACCGGGT
>JBJXEY010000422.1:0-5716 GCA_046153355.1 Burkholderiales bacterium | reverse complement strand
GCCACATGGAGTAGGGGCGTGTGACGCCATCGGGCAGGGTGACTTCCTTCAGACCCAACACGAAATCTTCGCCGGTGGCCGGGTTGCGAATATCCACGGTCCAGGAGAGCGTGCCGTCGGTGCCGGTGCGCGGCTCCTCTACCGAGAACATGGCATCGAGCAGGGGATGCGGTTTGCCTTCGGGCGAGAGTAGGTCAGGCGCGCGTTCATCCAACGCGCCCAATTGATCGCAGCGCCACGCGACTACGCGTGCCAGACCAGCGACCACGCTGGGCACCAATTTCTTCTCCCCCACAGGCGGGAACGCCAATTCGAATGCGCTCTCTCCGGGCGTGGTGGCCAGCACTTCGAGCTTGCGCTTCAACCATGCGCGATCATCGGCGCGCATATCCATGGAAAGCGTTTTTGCTACAGCACCCAATCCGCGCGGCTGTTCATTGCCATTCACCCACACTTCGAACGGAAACGCGCGCGTGCCTTTGTCGATGTGGCCGACAAACAAAGCAAAGTCGCCGCCCGGATGGCGAATCATGTAAGTCCAGGCAAGATTGCCCTCTGGTGTGTCGGGGCGATTGGGCCACATCAACGAAGCCAACACTGGCGCCGGCAGCGAGGCGATCGACAAGCGTTTATTGGCGTTATCCATCACCACGTCCTGCGGCTGCGCTTGTGAAGGTGCGGACGTTTCCGGGGTAACCGAGAGGACCGAACCAAGAACACTGTTGGGGCGATAGGTGGCAAGGCCCTTGAGCCCGGCTTTCCATGCCGACAAATACAAGTTCTCGAATTCGGGGTAGGGGTAATCGGCGGGCACATTCACCGTTTTCGAAATCGAGGTATCTACATAGGGCGCAACCGCAGCCACAATATTTTTGTGCGCGGTAGCCGAAATCTCCAACGCGGTGACGAAATACGTTGGCAGTTTTTTCATCTCTGGATCGAAGCCTTCAATCTCGCCGATCTCACCTAGATGCTTGTATAAGCGCCATGCATAGTCTTCCACCGCGTAGGTTTTCCAGCCACCTTCGGCCATGCGTTTTTTGCGCGAGTAGGTCCAGGAGAATGGCGGCTCGATGCCGTTCGAGGCGTTATCGGCGAAGGCAAGACTGATGGTGCCGGTGGGGGCAATCGACAGCAGGTGGGAGTTGCGTATGCCGTGTTTCTTGATCTTCGCCTTGATGTCATCGGGTAGGCGCGAGGCGAAGCTGCCGCCAGACAAATATTTCTCCGCGTTGAACAGGGGAAACGCGCCGCGCTCGGCGGCGAGATCGGCGGAATAGGCATAAGCCCGATCACGCATGTTGGCGGAAATTTTCTCCGCCATGGCGCAAGCTGCCGAAGTGTCATAGCGCAAACGCAACATAATCAGCGCATCGCCCAAGCCGGTGAACCCCAGGCCCACGCGGCGCTTGGCCATGGCTTCCTCTCGCTGACGCTCCAGCGGCCAGCGTGTGGCGTCCAACACGTCATCCAACATGCGCACCGAAATTTCAACGTTTTCGCCAAATGCCTCGAAATCGAATTCGGCATTTTCCATGAAGGGATGGCGCACGAAGCGCGTCAAATTAATTGAACCTAGGCAGCAGCAGCCGTAAGGGGGGAGTGGCTGTTCCGCGCAGTTATGTACATATAGACCATTGGCATCGAAGGCGTGGACATCGCTGACCGTGACGTCATACACCGGTTCGTGGCCATCGGCGTCGAACGACTCGACGAAAGCGGTAAAGCGTTCTTGATTCAGGCTGCGCTTGTAGGAGCCCAGCAGTTGTTCAAGCCGCGCCGCCTTGTCGCTATCGGCGAAACCGATGCTATCGGCGAATCGGCGCAGGTTCTCGCCGCTGATGATGAGTTCGTGCAAAGCTTGAATCGCATAAAGTTTTGCGCCGCCCTTGCCATCGGGCAGCTCGCGTTCGCCAGCGGCGTGTCGATTGCGATAGATCGTGGAAGCAATGCCAAGACGAGCGAGCATGCGTTGCACCGCTTCGATCGCGGCCAGGTTCACCTGGGTGAGTCGAACCGATACGCCTTTGAATTGCGATCCTTGTACCGAGCCATCGGCATCGAAAAAGCCGCGCAAGAAACCGCGGTAAAAATCCGCGGAGGCGGACTCAATGGCGGGAGTGAGCTCCTTGTGCCCTGGGCGCATACCCAGTGACAGGGCAAGCGTGCGCAATGCGCCCGTGGCCATGCGAAAGTGCCCCGGTTGTCCTGCGACCTCACGTTGCCAGCCCTGGAAGTCGGCGCGATGCGGCATGCTACGAGCGGCGGTTTCGGCAGCCGCCATCATGCTTGCTACGCCGGAGGAAATCCGCTGCCCGCCATTGGCCTCGATGCTGATCTTCGCATCCCAAGCACCGAGCACGGCTTTATCTTCTTTTAAATGGCCATCGCCGATTAATAGGCCCATCAAGTAACCTTCGGCTTCGCTATGTTGGCCCTGCCAGCCAGTGAGCGAGCGATGGTCGTGTAGCACGATCTCATCACCTTCTTGAAGCTCACCTGCCTTGGTCCACTCGGTTTCGCGGACGTAGCGGGTCTTATGCGTGACCCGAAGTACCGGGTGATCGGCTGTTAAGCGCAGCGAGTGCCCTTCACGTGTCCGAAGTTTGAAAACGGGTTTGTTGCCGGTAGCAAAAAAACCCACCGACTCGGTGGGGTGGGACTGGCCATCGACAATCGCCGCAAAGTGCTGTCCGATCAATTGGGCAACTTGCTGTGGTCCGGTGGCGGTCATCACCCAGGTGTCGGCAGTAACACAAGGATTGGTCGCCTCGATCTTCTCGCAGTAGTAAAGATTGTTATCCGCGTTCATGCGATCAAGGAACAATATTCCCGGTTCGGCATGATCGTAGGTGGAGCGCATGATCTGCTCCCACAGGTCGCGCGCGCGTGGGCGTCGATACACCCATAGGCCATCGATACGCTGGTAGGCGCCAGATTGTTTGACATCTTCGGTGGGCTCGGCTGAATGCACTAGTTCCACTTCGGTGTCGGCCTCCACAGCGCGCATGAAAGCATCGGTCACGCCCACCGAGATATTGAAATTGGTGAGATCGCCCTTGTCCTTGGCGTGGATGAAGGCTTCGATATCGGGATGGTCGCAACGCAGCACGCCCATCTGCGCGCCGCGCCGCGCGCCGGCGGATTCCACGGTTTCGCAAGAACGATCAAACACCCGCATGTAGGAAATCGGCCCCGAGGCGCGCGAATGCGTGCCTTTGACGAAGGCGCCCACCGGACGGATGGTGGAGAAATCGTAACCCACGCCGCCGCCGCGACGCATGGTCTCGGCCGCCTCGGCGAGCGCCGTGTAGATGCCCGGCCGACCACCATGCGCCTCGGTGATCGAATCGCCTACTGGCTGCACGAAACAATTGATTAAGGTCGCGGCAAGCGTGGTGCCCGCGGCGGAATTGATCCGACCAGCAGGTACGAAGCCACGCTCTTGCGTATCGAGAAATTTCTTCTCCCAATAGGCGCGTTTATCCAAAGGTTCGACGGCGGCGAGGGCGCGCGCGACGCGTAAACGCACATCGCGAACACTGCGTTCACCATCCTTGGCATATTTTTCTAAAAGGACTTCGCCTGAGATTTCCTGGTCGGGAATGACTGCCGCCCAGGTGGCGGGTGTTAAGGGTGTTTTTGGGGCGAGGTTTTCCATGGAAGGCGATTTAGCTCACTGTTGCGATTTTCATGGGCCAATTGCAATTGCCAAACGCTGCATTTTTGCGGTCGTCGACAATTTGCAGTCTGGTATTCTTTGTCAGTCGAAGGCTTTGCGCCGGATGACAATTTCTAGCTTACTCTTGTCTCGCGCATGCGCAAGCGCCACACCTGTGCTACTAGATTCGGGCCGAAAATGATTGAAAAAATACGGCTTGACAAATTTTTTGCGACTATTTTTATCGAGGATGAAAGCGTATGAGCGATAACGAAGCGACACCGGGATTGGAGCAAACCACACTCGCAGGCGGCTGTTTTTGGTGCATCGAGGCGGTGTTCGATCAGCTAAAAGGCGTGCACTCGGTGGAATCGGGCTATATGGGCGGGCGTACGCTTAACCCGACCTACGAAGACATTTGCGGCGGTGATACCGGGCACGCGGAAGTCGCGCGCATCAGTTTTGATCCGAAAGTGGTGTCGTTTCGCGAAATACTTGAAGTGTTTTTCGTTATTCACGATCCGACCACGCTCAATATGCAGGGCAACGATGTCGGCACCCAATATCGTTCGGCGATTTTTTATCATTCGCCCGAGCAGCAAGGCATCGCCCGCGAAGTGATCGCGAATTTGGATAAGGCCAAGCTATGGAACGACCCCATCGTCACCGAGCTCACGCCCGCCGTCACTTTCTATATCGCGGAAAAATATCACCAGGAATATTTCGAGCGCAATCCAGGACAGTCGTATTGTTCCTATGTGGTGGCGCCAAAAGTGGCGAAGTTTCGCAAGCACTTCACGGAAAAATTAAAGCGCGCCTGAACCGCTCTAGGGAAAACGAAGCGCGATGGAGGTAACGAAGCGCGCTAGGGGCCCAGCCGCTCGATCACCCACTGGCCCGCGTCGAAGCGGTAACTTATCCGGTCATGCAGACGATCTTTGCGGCCCTGCCAGAATTCGAACCAGTCGGGTACCACGCGCAGGCCACCCCAGAAAGGCGGGCGAGGCGGTTTGTCGCCATGTAGCTTGGTGATGGCGGCAAGCTTTTCTTCCAACGTTTTGCGATCAGCCAACACATCGCTTTGCGGCGAGGCCCATGCCCCCAGACGGGCGCCGATGGGGCGCGAGTGGTAGTACTCGTCGGATTCGCTATCACTCACTTTTTCTATTGTTCCCTCGATCCGCACCTGGCGCTCGAGCTCATCCCAGCAGAATAACAACGCGGCGTGCGGGTTCGCATCGAGATCTTTTGCTTTGCGGCTCTCGAAGTTGGTATAAAAAGTAAAGCCACGCGCATCCACGCCTTTGAGCAAAACCGCCCTGGAAGAAACGCGGCCGCTGCGATTGGCGGTGGCGAGCGACATGGCGTTGGCAAGCGGCAATTTCGCCTCGATACTTGCCTTGAACCAAGTATCGAATTGCCGAAAGGGATCGCGATTTACGTCTTTCTCGTCCAAACCGGAGAGCATGTATTCATGGCGTAACTGCTCGAAGTTCATGGTTAATTCCAATAAATATTTGTAAGAATATAGATGGGATGTGCTATTTCGATTAGTAAATAACTAATATTAGGATTAACTGTCGGCGTCGCGAGTTTCGCGTTCACGTCGTCCCGCGATGCCGCCGCCGGCCAAACCTGCCGCAATCGCCCAGAACACCAACCCGGTGCCCACCACCGCGCTTACGGCGCCAAACATCACTGGCATCACGCATTGGCTTGCATAGATCATCGCCTGGCGCAATCCTATCGCTTCTCCGACGCGTCCGGCGGGCGCGTGGCGGTGCACCAGGGACACTACCAAAGGTTGCGGGCAGCCCAGTCCCAAGCCGAGCAGAAACGACAGCAACCCCAGGGATAGGGCCGACTGCGCGAACGGGAAAAGACTAAAAATAATCCCCGCATGAATCAAAGTAGCCGAGATCAACACCCACGGATCGACGCGTTTAATAAATGCCGGAAGAATCAGGCGGATGACAATCAATGCCGCCGAGAACGCGCTCATTACCAGTCCGACTTGTGTTGCCGAGAGTCCGATCGAGGTGCCATACACCGGGA
>JBJXEY010000404.1:0-3221 GCA_046153355.1 Burkholderiales bacterium | reverse complement strand
GATTATTCGTGATGCGGGGATACGCATGGAGTAGTTGCGGGTCTGCGTTTCGCCTTAACCTCTTGCCTTGGAAGGTGGGCAGTTGACCCTCCATCAATCGGCGGATACAGTGCCAGCTTGATTCGCGACACGACTGATTTTTTCCGGAGAGAAACATGGCAGCCATTGAGCCGGCGTTGATCGAGAAATTGCAGCAGTTACCGCCGCAACGACTGGCAGAGGTCAGGGATTTTGTTGAGTTTCTGGCTGCGCGCGAGGCGCGCGCCGAGGCTGGTGAGCGTCTCGGGCAGACACTGGCAAAGCTTGATGCCTTGGGGCTACCGTCATTGTCCGACGAAGAGATTGAGGCCGAGATTCTGGCGGCGCGTCAGGATCGAGTGGCGCAGCGCCCTTGATCGTGCGCGTGGTGCTGGATACCAATACGATCGTTTCCGGGGTCATTTCACCAGGCGGCCCGCCCCGGCGTCTGCTGGATGGCGTGAGAACGCAATCTTTTGAGTTGTGCAGTAGCGCCACGCTGCTGGCGGAATTGCTCGATGTCTTGTCGCGCGACAAATTTGCCCGGCGTCTGCGTGCCGCAGACTCAACGGCACAAAGCGTGGTGGCGGAACTGCGGCGTTTGGCTTACCTGGTTGCACCGCTAACCGTACCGCATGTGATCGAGCAGGATGCCGATGATGATCACGTTCTCGCCTGCGCGCTTGCCGGACAGGTGAACCTGATCGTTTCCGGCGACAGGCATTTGCTCGGTCTTGGCGGTCATTATCAGGGCATTCCCATTGTCAACGCTGCTCAGGCGGTGCAGCGCATCGGTGGAATTCATTCGAGCCTGACGCCTTAGTGGGGCGGCGGTGATCAGGTATTCGGCGGTATGGCTACGATTTACATACGGCGCATTGCGCTGCGCTTAATGCGCCCTACGCTGGCTAGTTTGCCATTTTCATTTGCGAGGAGATTGTGGTGAAAAAAGAAGAGGTACTCGGATTACTCCAAGACAATGGATTCGTGCTTGACGAAGAGAAGGCAATCCCATATGGAGTCCAGTTTTCCTTTCGCAACGGATCAAAAGTCAGTGTCTTTGATAAAGGTGCCGTCACTCCCCAAGGGCAGCATATCGATCACGTAAAGACGTTGCTTGGCCTTGCCATTCCGAACGGCACTCAATCCGCTGCAGCAACAACAGTTGCAGTACGAAAGAAGGTGTTTGTCGTTTATGGGCACGAGCCAGACTCCCGTTCACAGCTCGAAGCCATGCTCCGTCGTTGGGATCTCGACCCGCTGATACTCGATCAATTGCCGAGTGAAGGTCAAACAATTATAGAGAAGCTTGAGAAGCACACAAGCGAAGCCAATTTCTGTGTCGTTCTTGCAACGCCAGACGACATCGGCTTCCGCGCAGGACACGAAGACGAGAAGGCATACCGAGCGCGTCAGAATGTTGTCCTTGAGCTTGGAATGATGCTTTCAAAACTCGGACGCAGGAACGTTGCAATTTTGCTTAAGCAGCAAGAAAACATGGAACGTCCATCTGATATTCAGGGCCTGATCTACATTCCATTCAAAGACTCCGTTACCGATGGCGCCGTGTTGCTCGCCAAAGAAATGGCGGCGCAAGGTTACAAAATCGACATCGGGAAGCTCTAATGGCTAACCCATCATGTCACCGGCCTGCGCCAAAAGCGGCGCAGGCCGGTGAATTCAGACGTTAACGGCAGCCTTCAAATCGTTGTGGGACCGCGTGGGTTGGTTCTGCAATTTAAAACTGCCCGATAGCGGTCGCACACTGTAGGTCAGACAAAATCACGACTTTCACACCCCATGTCCTCCCGCTACATCGCCCACCTAGACATGGACGCCTTCTACGCGTCAGTGGAGTTGCTTCGCTATCCGCAGTTGCGCGGCCAGCCGGCGGTGGTGGGCGGGCGGCGGCGCACGCCGGCGCCGGAGGGCGCTGAATTTCCACGGCTGCGCGACTACACCGGGCGCGGTGTGATCACCACCGCCACTTACGAAGCGCGGGCGCTGGGTGTGCATTCGGGCATGGGGTTGATGAAGGCGGCGAAGTTGGCGCCGGAGGCGTGGCTGCTGCCGGCGGATTTTGAGCAGTACCGGCGCTATTCGCGCTTGTTCAAGGAGGCTGTGCGCGCAGTGGCGCCGCTGGTGGAAGATCGTGGCATTGATGAAATTTATATCGATCTCACCGCGCTGGTGCTCGACGGCGGCGGCGCCGATGCGTGGGCGCGTGCCCGCGACATCGCGCTGCAATTGCAGGGAGCGGTGCGCGAGGCCACCGGCCTGTCGTGTTCGCTGGGTGTTACGCCCAACAAGCTGCTGTCGAAGATCGCCTCCGAACTGCACAAGCCCGGCGGCATCAGTGTGTTGCGCATGGAGGACATTCCCTCGCGTATCTGGCCGCTGGCGGCGCGCAAGATCAACGGCATCGGCCCCAAGGCCAACGCGCGGCTGGAGGCGCTGGGCATATACACCATCGGCGAACTGGCTCGGGCTGATCCGGCGTTTTTGATCGAACACTTCGGCAAGAATCACGGCGCGTGGATGCACGATGCAGCGCATGGGCGCGACGAGCGCGGGGTGGTGACCTACAGCGAACCCAAATCGATCAGCCGCGAAACCACCTTTGAGGATGATCTGCATGCGGTGCGCGACCGCGACAAGCTCTCGCGCATATTCACCGAGCTGTGCCTGCGCGTGGCCGATGACTTGCAACGCAAAGGCGTGGTCGGCAAAACCATCGGGCTGAAGCTGCGCTACGACAATTTCAAGACCGTGACGCGCGACCACACCATCGATGCGCCCACCGGCGATGCGGCGATGATCCGCCGCGCCGCGGGCGAGTGTCTGAAGCGCGTGCCGCTGGACCGGCGCATCCGCCTGCTGGGTGTGCGCGTGGGTACCTTGAGCAAGCCGGGCACGCCCGCCTCACCCCACAAGCCGACGCCGCCCGCGCCCACGGCGGCGCACACCACGCGGCGTGAGCCCGACTTGTTCGATGATATCTAAGTATTTGTTTTTATTGAATTATTATCCCTATTCAGCCGCTTTGAAACGTCAAAAGCCTCCCTCACCCGGCGCTGCGCGCCACCCTCTCCCGGAGGGCGAGGGTTTGTTCCCCTCTCCCTCCGGGAGAGGGGCTAGGGGTGAGGGAAGGTTTTGCTTTTTCATAGAGACTGAATAGAGGCGAATTATTCGTGACAATCCCC
>JBJXEY010000375.1:0-7265 GCA_046153355.1 Burkholderiales bacterium | reverse complement strand
GCCCCCTCCTCCTTTCGCTACCTATCTGGCTGATGTGCATTGGATTCGGTTGGTGACCGCAGGTCGATAACCCAGCTTGTGAATACCAATTTGCATATGCAAATTATCTATGGATGTTCGTACTTAAAAGACTCTGGACAATAAAAGCTAAAGATTTATTGCCATCTTGCTGCGGCATTTAAAATAGCAGCCATGTTCGCCAATCTTCTGCGATGGCTGGGTCTGCGTCGCGCCGAATCCTCTTCTGGGAAACCACGCATTGATGCGAGCGATCTATCCGCCATTCCAGGCATGGTGGAATCGGGTCAGATAGAAGAAGCAGAGAGACGTCTGCAGGCGCTTCTAGCGAACGACCCTGACAACGTGGATGCGCTGCATTACCTGGGACTGGTTTGCCTTCAGCTTGGCCGGCATGCCGAAGCCGTCCGGCATATCACGGCAGCGGTGATGCGAGCGCCGGAACTCGCATTTCTGCGCGCCAACCTGGCCGAGGCCTTGCGCGCTGCGGGAGACATGACCGGCGCGGAGAGTGCGGCGCGGGAGGCGCTGCGCCTGGACCCCGATCAGGTTGAGGCAGAGTTCAATCTCGCGATGGTACTAACCCAACAGCGCAGGTTTGCCGAGGCGCAAAAACATGGGTTGCATTTATTGACGATCCGCCCGGACTGGCCGGAGGGATTGACGCTCGCCGCCAACCTACACATCGAATTAGATGAACGCGGCAAGGCGCAGGAGCTGTTGGATCGTGCACACGCCTTACGGCCCGACGATGCGGCCATTCTGGTGCTAGCGTTGCGCAACCGTGCCTGGATCTGCGATTGGGAGGGTGAGGCGCAGCTAGATGCATCTTCAAATGAAAACCTACCTGCCTATCGCGACTCAATACCGGTTTCGGCTGGCTACCGCGAGTTCCTGAATATGCTGAAGCGATGGGCGGCAGCGCCCCGAGACCGGGAGTTCCTCAGCCTGAATCCCTTCGTGGCGTACGAATATCCGGTCGAGCAACACCTGCGTAACGCGGTGACGCAAGCGTACGCGGATAACGTGCTCGACAAAGTGAAGGGTGAGGTCATTGCCATCAAAAATCTCGCGTCGCCCAGGTCCTCAGGGTGCCTCCGCATCGGCTACGTTTCAGCCGACTTCCATCGCCACCCGACCATGCATTTGATGCGCGGTTTTTTCGCGCTGCATGACCGCAAGCGCTTCGAGATATTCGCCTATTCGATGGGCGAAGACGATGGCAGCGATTACCGGCGCGATGCCATCGCCGGGGTCGATTATTTCATCGATATTCGCGGTGAATCACCGATTGAGTCTGCCAAACGCATTCGCGGCGATGGCATCGATATTCTGGTCGATCTCAAAGGTTTTACCCACGAAGCGCGACCGGAGATTTTCGCGCTGCGGCCAGCGCCGCTGCGCGTGGCGTGGCTGGGCTACCCGGCCTCGACCGGGCGCGGCATCAACGATTACGTGATCGTCGATCCAATCGTCGCGCTCCCGGAACATCAATCCCATTTCGGCGAACACCTGGCGTGGATGCCGCATTCCTACCAGGTGAATGATCGAAAGCAACCTATCGCCGTCGAGACGCCGACGCGCGCCGACTTGAGGTTGCCTGAAACCGGCTTTGTGTTCGCCTGCTTCAATCATCTCTACAAGATTGATCCGAAAATGTTCAGCGTGTGGATGCGCATCCTTGGGAAGGTAGAAGGGAGCGTGTTGTGGTTGTATGAAAGCAACGCCATCGCCCGCGCCAATCTCGAACGCGCGGCGGCCCGGCGCGGCATCGATCCGGCACGTCTGGTGTTCGGTGGGACGTTGGCCAAACCGCAACACCTCGCTCGTTTGCGCCAAGCCGATCTGGTTCTCGATACGCTTTGGATCAACGCGCATACCGGCGCCAGCGACGCGTTGTGGGCGGGTGTGCCGGTGTTGACCTGCCCGCAGGATGCCTTTGCTTCGCGCGTCGCGGCGAGTTTGGTGACTGCCGCAGGTTTGCCGCAGTTGGTATGTAGAGATCTGCAAGCCTATGAGGAGGCGGCTGTGCGCCTCGCGTCAAACCGCACTGAGCTAAACGTCATGCGCGCACATTTGGCGCGCGAGCAACAGGATCTGCCGCTATTCGACACGCCGCGATTCGTGCGCAACCTGGAGCGCGCCTTTGAGACGATGTGGGCGCGGTACATGGCAGGCGAAGCGCCGCAAGCGTTCGCGGTGGTCGACCCCGTCGATGTCGATCCCCGCTGACATTCTTAGAGTAAACGCTTGATCAGCGCGCCGCGTCGCCCCCGGTTGAGCATAAAATCGCGCTTTGCCTGATTTCGCGCCATGGCCACTTCTTCAGACGCACAATTCGTTTCCTGGTTTCGCTCGGTCGCGCCGTATTTTCACGCCTTCCGCGGTCGCACCTTTGTGATCGCCTTCGGTGGCGAGGTGGTGGATCAGGGCAAATTCGTTGCGATCGCACACGATTTGAATCTTTTGCACAGTGCCGGCATTCGCGTGGTGGTGGTGCATGGCTCGCGCCCGCAGATCGAAGCACAGTTGAAGCAACGTAAAGCCAGATCTAAATATTCGGATGGCATTCGCATCACCGACGCCCTGGCGCTGGAATGTGCCAAGGAGGCAGTGGGTCTGTTGCGCGTGGAGATCGATGCGTTGCTCTCGCAAGGACTCCCCAATTCGCCCATGGCAGGCGCCGCGATCAATACGGTGTCGGGCAATTTCATTACCGCGCAGCCCTATGGCATCCGCAATGGCACCGATTTCCAATACACCGGCGCGGTGCGCAAGGTGGACGCCCAAGCAATCAAAGCGTGCCTGGATTGCGGCAATATCGTGATTGTCTCCAATGTCGGCTACTCGCCCACCGGCGAAGTGTTCAACTGCACGGTGGAAGACGTGGCCGTGGCCACCTCGAAGGCCCTGGCCGCCGACAAGCTGATTTATTTCACCGACACCTCAGTGGTCGATGCGCGTGGGCGTGTACTCACCGAACTGTCCGCCCAGGAAGCCGACAAACTGTTGGCCGGTGCCGCTGCGCTCTCGAATGACACCAAGCTATTTTTGCAACATGCCGTAGAGGCGGTGCGCGGCGGCGTCGCGCGTGCTCATCTTGTGTCGCATCAGGTCGAAGGTGCATTGTTGATCGAGCTCTTCACCCACAAAGGCTCGGGCAGCATGATCACCGCCGACAAGCTGGAGAAATTGCGCGGCGCAACGATCGACGATGTCGGCGGCATCCTGGCGTTGATCGAACCGCTGGAGGCTGAAGGTGTATTGGTGTATCGCGGCCGCGAATTGATCGAGCGCGAGATTCAGCGCTTTTTCGTGGCCGAACACGATGGCGTGATCGTTGGCAATGCTGCCTTGTATCCCTTCCCTTCGGGCAAGGCGGCCGAACTTGCCGCGCTGGTGGTGCGGCCCGAGGCGCGCAGCGCCGGCATCGGCGAGAAGCTTCTGGATCACGTCTCGCGCGAAGCGCGTAAAAAGGGTTTGCGAAAACTATTTGTATTGACCACGCACGCGACACACTGGTTCATCGAGCGCGGCTTCACTGAGGCCGATGTGTCGGTACTGCCTGAACCGCGCCGCTCGCTCTACAACTATCAGCGCCGCTCCAAGGTGCTGGTAAAAAACATTTGAAAGAGAATCGAGGAAACAATGGCAAGAATGGTGAAGTGCATAAAACTGGGACATGAAGCCGAAGGGCTTGATCGCCCAACCTATCCCGGCGACTTGGGCAAGCGCATTTTCGACAATGTTTCCAAGGAAGCCTGGCAGGGTTGGATCAAGCACCAGACCATGCTGATTAACGAGAATCGCTTGAACCTAGCCGATGCCAAGGCGCGCAAATACTTAGCCGAGCAGATGGAAAAGCATTTCTTTGGCGAAGGCGCCGATGCGGCGCAGGGCTACGTGCCGCCCAAGGCATAATTTCGTTACTCGAACACTACAGACCGATTCCCGCGAATATGAATCTCAGGACTTCGACATTTAAGATTCTTTCGGCAGGAGAACCGCATTCATTATTCTCGAATGCTGTGTGCTAAATTCATACGGATTCAGCGCAAACGAAATTATTCCGCCTGAACTTTTCCTGCATTACTCCTATCCAGTTCACGCTTTAAGTCAAGTCGGTCACCCGCAGTACGAATATTTAGGAATTTACCGGATCCGTTGTGGATAAAACCGGCACCAAGAATTGCAAGTGAATAGTTAGCTCTAGTCCGAATAAGTTGCCCAAGCGATGGGGCTTGCTTTTTTTGTCCAATAACTTTCGCCATACGTTTCTCCAATTTCATGACGCATTTAATGTAATTAACGTGCTTCCTGAGACAGTCTTAATTGCTCTGCCAATGATAAGTTGGCAAGAAATCCAACTAGTTCATCGGTCCACAATAGTATTTCTTCAGGCAAAAATACATCTGGCGCGTCGCTATCTAAACTTAATACACCTAGAACCTTGCGACTATGTTGACGATTCTCAACATAAATCGGAATTTGCAGCGCTGACATACGCTTAGATTTCTCTGTTTTTGACAACCCAGGAAAGTCTACCCAAGATTTGGAGAGCCTTTCTGACGCTATGGACGGCGTCACAATAGATTCACATTTTCCGAATGCCTGGCAAACTTTGAATCGAGATTCACTCGCTACGGTTTCACGCCTACCAGTGGATTTTGCACCATCTACCCCACGCCAAGCAACTTTTGAGAGGTATGGTTTGCCCTTTTTCTCAATTTTTCGCCAAAAGCACAAATTTATTGGATGCCTTTCGAAGGCCAGCTTTAGGTACTCAAACATCGCGTCAAGCGTCAAATCCAAGAGCAGTTTCGCTGGCAACAAAGGCTGTCTGGAAGGCTTCGCCGAGTCAAGATACGTTATCAATCCCTTTGTTATGAGATTTCTAGCATGCGTATTTCTAAAATGGTTGACAATTTGCGTACGAAGGTACCGCCATTCGGCAGGACCGATTTGCTTAATGCTATCGCCATGTTTGAAAATGTCATCGGTTCGCCGAATTGGGGATCGTCGATATCTAAATAACTTCGTACGAATTTCACCATAGCGCACCGACATATGATTTTCGCACTTGGCCTTTTCCGATGCCGGCAAAACTCGGAATACTTCTTCCGTAAGGTAGAGCACGTCCGTATGTGGGGCAAACTTTTTTTCACCCTTCCGAAAATCGTCAAAATCCCGCGGATTGGCCGAATCAGTTCCTGCATCAGAGGTCAAAAAAATCTCTCCACGATGAGCCGCTATTCGAACTTGCCTATTGAAAGTTGGCTTCTCGAGCGCCAATGCAGTCTGTGCATTAATGTCTCCCAACTCATTTAGGAAATCTCGGCCTGCTCTAATCGAACTTCCAAGTTCCTTACCTTGTCGACTAATAAAAAAGGCGCATGCCCCGTCACCAGCCATATCGTGAAACGTGCCACCGTGTGCCGCACATATACGTTCAAAGTGACCTTTTAACAAAATGGTGGCTTTTGCTTTTTCTTCTGCATTAAAGCCCAAGCCTCGATATAGCAATCGTGACCCTGCTGTATCAAAGTTAAGTATTTCTACAGCAGTCAGAACGTTCGTATTTTCGCGCGACTTCAACATATTTTTGTACGTAACTTCCATTGAAGTTCCAAAACTTAGTTCAGCATTGCACCACAGTTTTTTGCAGTCCAAAAAGTTCTTGAAACCTTCCTTCTTTCATGCCCTAGAATTGAAAAGAACAAAAGCGAAATTCCTAGACCTTGAAATCGGCGTCAATTATTTTCGAAGAACGAACTATAGTCTGAACACCACGACTCGATCCCAACAGCAGCACATCTGCTCCGCGCAGGGCGAACAATCCCACCGTCACTACGCCGGGAATATTGTTGATCTTCGCCTCGATCTCCAAGGGATTGAGGATGGTCAACCCGTGCACGTCGAGAATCAGGTTGCCGTTGTCGGTGGTGAATCCGTCGCGTAGCTTAGGATTTCCGCCAAGTTTCACCATCTGCCGCGCAACAAAAGAGCGCGCCATGGGGATGACTTCCACCGGCAGGGGGAATTTACCCAACACCGGCACCAACTTCGACTCATCGGCAATGCAAACGAATTTTCTTGCCACGGCTGCGACGATTTTTTCGCGGGTGAGTGCGCCGCCACCACCTTTGATCATGGCCATGTGTTCGGTGATTTCGTCGGCCCCATCGACATACACCGGCAGTTCATTGACGCTATTGAGCTCCAGGATGCGAATGCCGTGACTGCGCAGGCGTTCGGCGGTTTTTTCCGAGCTGGGCACGGCGCCCACAATGCGGTTTTTTATTTTTCCGAGTTCGTCGATAAAAAAGTTGGCGGTCGATCCGGTGCCGACACCCACGGGCAAATCATCGACAACGTGTTTGATCGCTTCGCGGGCAACGGCAGCCTTTAATTCATCCTGCGTCATTTCTTTTTCACCGGTGGCAGATCGGTGCACACGCCCTCGTAGAGTTCTGCGGCCATGCCCACCGATTCACCCAAGGTGGGATGCGGATGGATGGTTTTGCCAATGTCCACGGCGTCAGCGCCCATCTCGATCGCCAGCGCAATTTCGCTGATGAGATCTCCCGCGCCAGTGCCAACGATGCCGCCACCGATGATGCGATGATGTTCTTCACTGAAAATAAGCTTGGTGAATCCTTCGGTGCGGTGATTGGCAATGGCGCGCCCCGAGGCGGCCCAGGGAAATTTACCCACACCGATCTTCAAGCCCTGCTTTTTCGCCTCGTCTTCGGTGGTGCCCACCCAAGCGATCTCCGGATCGGTATAGGCCACCGAGGGAATCACACTCGCATCGAAATGCGATTTCTGCCCGGCCGCCGCTTCTGCCGCCACATGACCCTCGTGCACCGCCTTGTGCGCGAGCATCGGGTTGCCGGCGATATCGCCAATGGCGAAGATATGCGGCACATTGGTACGCATCTGCGAATCGACAGTGATGAAACCGCGATCAGTCACATTGACGCCTGCTTTGTCGGCGGCTATCTTTTTGCCGTTCGGCGTGCGGCCCACCGAAACCAGGATCATGTCGTAGCGCTGCGCTTCCTTGGGCGCTTTGTCGCCTTCGAAACTCGCATATAGGCCGTCGGCACGCGCTTCCACTTTGGTGGTTTTGGTTTTCAGCCAGATATTGTCAAAGCGTTTCGCATTGAATTTTTGCCATACCGAAACCAAGTCCCGATCGGCGCCAGTCATCAAGGCATCGAGCATCTCCACCACATCCAGACGTG
>JBJXEY010000100.1:0-4863 GCA_046153355.1 Burkholderiales bacterium | reverse complement strand
AGCAGATTGCCGCGCTCGAGAATGATGATTTTGCCAAATTGCCTAGCAGCACGTTCGTCAAGGGGATGATTCGTGGCTATGCAAAAATAGTCGGGACACCCGCGACACCCATTTTGCAGGCGTTCGAAAAACGCCATATGCCCGATCCCGTCACCGTGGATTTGCGCGCTACGCGCGTGCCATTTCCCGATGGCAAAGGCCGTCCGAACCGCATATATTTTTGGTTATGTATGGCGATCATTTTGGCCGTCGTAGTGGTTATTTTCGAGTGGGTAATTGAGATACCGGGGGCGAACTGGGGAGAGCAACGTAGCCAAGCGACGGAAATCGCGGCGACCGTACCGGCCGTCCCTCAATCCGTACAAACCGGCGATTCTGTGGAGATTGCCGCCCCCAAAGTCGAACTAACCGAACCGAAAGTCGATGTCTTGCAGGAGGTGGCCAAAGCACAACTGATTTCCGTGGCGCCGATTGTTGGAATCGCGGGTTCAGAGTCAAGCGGCACCTCGGCGCGCGGCCAGGCGAGTTTGCGCTTCGATTTTCGAAAAGATGCCTGGGTTGAGGTCAAGGATCGCGAGGGCCGCACGCTTACCGCGCAAATCAATCCCGCTGGAACCCGGGCGGTAATCGAGGGCGCACCACCTTTCGCGCTGGTGATCGGCAATGCAAGCAACGTGCTTTTGCTATATGGCGAAAAGTCTATCGACCTCGTACCCCATACCAAGGTCGATGTCGCCCGCCTTACTTTGAATTGAGCGCCATGCAGTCGCAAATCTTGAGTCGAAGGCACACGCGTTCGGTAGCAGTCGGTCATTTCTTGGTTGGTGGCGAAGCCCCGATTTTGGTGCAGTCCATGACCAATACCGACACCGTAGATGCCGTCGCTACCGCCAACCAAATTGTTCAATTGTGGGAAGCCGGTTCGGAACTGGTGCGCATTACAGTCAATACGGCGGAAGCTGCGGCATCGGTTGCGCCCATTCGAGAAAGGCTGGACGCCATGGGCTGTGATGTGCCCTTGGTTGGCGACTTTCATTTTAATGGCCACAAGTTGCTGGCATCGAATCCCGAATGTGCGCAGGCGCTGGCGAAATACCGTATCAATCCCGGCAACGTCGGTAGAGGAGCAAAACACGACGAGCAGTTCGCCACCATGATTGAAATAGCGTGCCGCTATTCAAAACCGGTACGTATCGGCGTGAATTGGGGCAGTTTGGATCAGGAGTTGCTCGCGCGTCTGATGGATGACAATTCGGCGCGCAAACAACCCTTGGCAGCAGACGCGGTAATGCGCGAAGCGTTGATCGTATCGGCCTTGGAATCGGCGGCGCGGGCAGAGGAAATCGGTTTGCCGGGCAATGCGATCATTCTTTCCTGTAAGGTGAGTGGCGTGCAAGACTTGATCGCGGTTTATCGGGAATTGGCGCAACGTAGCGACTACCCTTTGCATCTTGGCCTCACCGAAGCAGGCATGGGCAGCAAGGGAATCGTGGCTTCGACGGCGGCGATGGCGGTCCTATTGCAGGAAGGCATAGGTGACACGATTCGCGTGTCGCTCACTCCCGAACCGGGGGGCGACCGCACGCGTGAAGTCATCGTGGCCCAGGAAATGTTGCAAACCATGGGGATTCGGTCGTTTACACCGATGGTGATCGCCTGTCCGGGGTGTGGACGCACCACCAGTACATATTTTCAACAATTGGCCTCGCAGATTCAGGATTTCCTCAGAAAGCAAATGCCGCTCTGGGCGACACAATATCCCGGTGTCGAGGAAATGCATGTAGCCGTGATGGGCTGTGTGGTCAATGGGCCGGGAGAGTCGCGCCAGGCAAATATCGGTATTAGTTTGCCGGGCTCAGGCGAGACACCTGTAGCGCCGGTTTATGTAGATGGGCAAAAAACCGTGACGCTAAAAGGCGCAAATATCGCCGCCGACTTCCAGGCCTTGGTGGAGAAATACGTGGCTGAGCGTTACGGGATGGCAGGCCGCGGGCGCAGAACATCCATCAAGGCAATACCCATCAAAGTCGTTGCCTAGCCAAGGTCCCAATACATGAGCTCAGAATTACGCGCAGTGCGCGGCATGAACGATGTACTTCCCGATGAAGCCGCAAGGTGGGAAGCCCTGGAGGAGACCCTGCGTTCCTGGTTACGCTCCTATGGATATCGCAATATCCGCACCCCCATCGTCGAACCGACCGCATTGTTTCAACGTGCTATTGGCGAGGCAACTGATATTGTCGAAAAAGAGATGTATAGCTTTGAAGACAGTCTCAATGGAGAGAAACTCACGCTTCGTCCGGAAGCCACCGCCTCGACGGTGCGAGCCTGTCTTGAGCACAGTCTTCTCTACGGCGGACCTCAACGTGTTTATTACATGGGGCCGATGTTTCGTCATGAAAGGCCACAAAAGGGCAGGTACCGGCAGTTTCATCAGGTGGGCGCGGAGGCATTGGGTTATCCCGGACCCGATGTCGACGCGGAAATGCTGTTGATGTGTCATCGGCTGTGGAAGATGTTGGGCCTTGGTGAGATAAAACTGGAAATCAATTCCCTGGGTAATAGCGAGGAGCGAAAGTTGCATCGCGGTGCGTTGATTAAGTATCTCGAATCGCATGAGCGTGATTTGGATGATGATGGACGCCGACGCATGCACAGCAATCCGCTGCGCGTGCTGGATACCAAAAATCCACACATGCAGGCAATCGTGGAAGCGGCGCCAACACTATCGAATTACTTAGGGGAACTCTCCTTAAAACATTTCGAGGGGGTGCAAAAAGTTTTGAACGATGCGGCCATTGCGTACCGTATCAATCCCCGCTTGGTACGCGGATTGGACTATTACAATCTCACGGTATTCGAATGGGTCACGGATAAACTCGGCGCCCAGGGCACGGTTTGCGGCGGTGGGCGGTACGACGGTTTGTTCGAACAATTAGGCGGAAAGCCACAACCGGCTTGCGGTTGGGCTATGGGCATGGAGCGGCTGCTGGCGTTACTCGAGTTGGAGGACAATAAGCCAACCAAGTCGCCGATCGACGTTTATTTGGTCAATCAGGGCGAGGCGGCAGGCTACGCCGCGATTAGAATCGCGGAGAGCCTACGTGACGCAGGGGTACGCGTAAGCTTGCATGCTGGTGGTGGCAGTTTCAAAAGCCAAATGAAACGTGCCGATGCAAGCGGCGCGAGCCTGGCAATAATTATTGGCGATGACGAAGTCGCGGCAGGAGAAGTCGCCATCAAGCCCTTGCGGATCGCCAGGGAACAGATTCGGGTCAAAGAAGACTCCTTGAGCGCAATAACCCTAGAAATTCTCAAAGAAAGCGAATTGCAATGAGTGCGTTGGATCTTGAAGAACAGGAACAGCTTGCCGCCGTAAAAGCTTGGTGGAAGCAATACGGCAATCTGCTGACCTTAGCCGTCTCGATTATTGTCGTGGGTATCTCGGCGTGGTACGGGTGGAGCGGATATCGAGGCTCTCAATCGCAAGAGGCAGCCTCTTTGTACGATACCCTGCAAAAAGCGGCGCGAGCCAATGATTTAAAAGCAGGCCGCGATGCCGCCGGGGCAATACTCGAAAAATATTCGTCGACCAGTTATGGTCCGCTCGCGGCCCTGGTTTCGGCGCGCATGCATTTTCAATCCGGCGATTTGAAAACCGCCCGTGCGCAACTCCAATGGGTAACGGAAAACAGTTCCAACGAAGAATTAAAATCGGTGGCGCGACTACGCTTGGCAAATGTTCTGTTGGACGATGCTGCGCCAGACGAAGCATTAAAAACGCTATCGGCGAAACCCAGTGAAGGATTCGAGGCCTTATTTGAATCGATGCGCGGCGATATCCTGCTGGTACAGAAGAAAAATAGCGAGGCGCGCAATGCCTACCGAGCGGCCATCGATAAAGCTGGAAAAAACGACGCGGGTTTGAGTGAACAATTACGGCGCAAGATTGACGCGCTTGGCGAGGGTTGATCCGGTGTTGCAGCCAGCTTTATCGAGGTTAATTCTGCTGGCTTTAGCTATGTTGGTGGGCGGCTGCTCGAGCCTTAATCCGATGGATTTGATACGCCCCGATACGCGGCCCAAAATGGCCGTGCTTCCCGAATTAAAAGCCAGCGTCGCCACAAAACTTTTGTGGCAGGCCAATGTAGGCACATCCGGGAATATGGCGTTCAATCCGATGATCGTCGCTGATGCCGCCTTTGCCGCCGCGCGTGACGGCACAGTGGCGCGTTTTAGTGCGTCCAATGGGCAACCAGGCTGGCGCATCAATGTTGGCGCGCAGTTGTCTGGAGGCGTGGGCGCCGACGCGACATTGGTGGCAGTTGGCTCTAGTGAAGGCGAGGTGATTGGAATTGAAGCCGGCACCGGCAAAATTCGTTGGCGTGCCAATGTTTCCAGCGAGGTACTCGCCGCCCCTGTGGTGGCTGGCGATATTGTGGTGGTGCGAGCGGCCGACAGCCGGATTTTTGCGCTGGATGTGGTCGACGGACGACGACGCTGGGTCTATCAGCGCGCTATTCCTTCATTAACCGTACGCAGTAACGCCGGTGTCGTGGTACGTGAAAACGTGGCGTTCGTCGGTTTTGCGGGAGGGCGACTCGCCGCCATAGCACTTGGCAATGGCGGATTGCGATGGGAGTCGGCCGTGGCGCAGCCCAAGGGCGCCACCGAACTGGAGCGTGTTGCTGACGTGGTAGGGATTCCCTGGGTAGCCGAGCGCGAAGTCTGTGCGGTTGCCTATCAGGGTCGGGTCGCGTGTTTCGATGCCACCAACGGACAGTCACTTTGGGCGCGCAATATGTCTAGCACCAATGGTTTGAATGCTGACGCGCGTTATGTCTTTGTCACCGATGACAAAGG
>JBJXEY010000356.1:0-14321 GCA_046153355.1 Burkholderiales bacterium | reverse complement strand
TTGCCGGCGAGACCTGGAATTTCATGGCGATGACCAAGAAATTAGGCGGAGAGACCTGGTTCAAGTTGGGTGATCACGATTTGGCCATCCATGTGGAACGCACGCGGCGCCTGGCTCTTGGTGAATCGCTGTCCGCGATTACCTCCTCGCTGTGTGCTCGCCTGGGTCTTCGCTGCGCCATTTATCCCATGAGTAACGACAGGGTCAGAACCATGGTCGATACCGATCAAGGCGAGCTCGCATTCCAGGAATATTTCGTGCGTCGGCACTGCGAACCCAAGGTACGGAAATTGCGATTCGAAGGTGTCGACACGGCCAGCATTGCTCCCCAATTCGCCGCTGCGTTGACGGATGCCCAGCTCGAAGCCATCGTTATCGCGCCCTCCAATCCTTTTCTGAGCGTCGCGCCAATACTCGCCTTGACCGGGGTCGAGGAGCATTTGCGGCAACGCAAGGTTCCGGCGGTGGCGATATCTCCAATCGTGGGCGGCAAAGCCATCAAGGGACCCGCCGCGAAAATACTGCGGGAGTTGGGTAACGAGGTTTCAGCGTTATCGGTGGCACGGCACTATCAGGGATTGATCGATGGCTTCGTACTCGATGATGCCGACGCCGGCCTTAGCGAACAAGTGCGTTTGCTGGGCATGCGCCCATTGGTCACCAATACCATTATGAGTGACCCAGAGGCGGCGACAACGCTGGCGCAACGCGTGCTGCAATTCACAGACACCCTGCGCGCCGAAACGCCGCGTTAATTGTGCGTCCGCTTTGGATCATCATCCCGGCGCAAAGCTTCGACAGAAGCAAAACGCGTCTCGCGCCGCTACTCGACCAATCCGCGCGACGCCAATTCAGCCGTGATTGCCTTATTCATGTGGTACGCACCGCGCGCATGGCGGTACTGGCAACGCGAATTGTCGTCGTAAGTCGCGCCGCGGAAGCGCTAGGCTTGGCGCGCCGGCTGGGCGTGCAGGCATTGCGTGAGCGCGGCCGTGGCCTTAATCAAGCGGTGACCGATGCCTCGGCATTCGCGCAGCAGCGCGGCGCCGCGGCGACCTTGGTACTACACGCGGATCTTCCCGACATTGCCATCCGCGACATCCTGGCGTTGCGGGCGAAGCTTAGTCAACATAAGGGCGTGGTCCTCGCGCCCGATTCATTGCGCGAAGGCAGCAATGCGCTTGGATTGCGCCCCCCAGGCGCCATCCGGTATCATTTTGGGAAAAATAGTTTTGGCAAGCACTCCTCCAACGCCCGCGGCGCACGACGCTGCCTACTTATTGTCGATTCCCCAGGTCTCGCGGGCGATATTGATACGCCGGAAAATTATCTACAGTTCTTAAACGGCAAGCGACGCACCTCTTCTATTTGACACGGGTAGTTCGATTTGAGATTATTTTTCCCCGCCGCGATCGCGGCAATATCCTAAAACCCCGGGAGTTCCGAATGGCCGAGCTGAAAAAAGTCAAAGCATCAATGATGAATGCGATCCACGATCTGCCCTTGCTGGTGGCACGCGACGAAGGTTTCTTCCGCGACCAAGGCCTGGACGTGGAAATTCTCAAAACTCCCGGCAGTGGCCAACACAGCTCCGATCATCAGGCGCTGCGCGAAGATATTTTCAAGCGCACCATGGAAAAACTCTACGACGAGGGGCAGTGCGATCAGTTCCGCATGTGCGAGTGGGGCATCATGAAAAGGGCGGTGGAAACGAACCAGGTTGACGGCTTGCGCTCGGCCAAGATCGTGGCGCTGGGGTCGGCGATGTCCAGTTTTGCCATTGTCACCGATCCCAAATACGGCATTTACGAACCCGAACAACTCAAAAATGAACCGATTGCGGTGAGCGAGTTCAATGGCTCGCATTTCACCATGTTGAAGATGATGGAGGGTTTCATCAAACGCGAGGAAATCAAGATTGCCAACCATGGCACGCATCGCGAGCGACTGGATGCCCTTCGCGCCGGCAAGGTGAAGGCTGCGAGCTTGCAGGAGCCCTGGATTAGTGTCGCCGAAACGTTAGGCTGCCGCGTCCTCATCGAGTCGCGTTCGACCCGTAGCGAAGCTGCCGGTGACGAGATGGATGGCCCGACACTGGCCAAAATGTTCCGCGCCGAAGCGCATGCGGCCGAGGCGATACAAAAGAACCCAGAGAAACACGCCCACTACATTCTTGAGGAAGCCGGCGGCTTGATCACTATGAAGGATCTCAAGATGTGGCGTATCTTGAATGCACCGCCGGTGGCCTACACGCGTGAGCGCTTCAATGACAATTACAATTGGACCTTGGGCTGGGGCTTGGTGCCCCCTGGCGCGACTTACGAGAATACGGTGGATAATCGCGCCTGGCAGTAAGGCGCTCTAACACCCAGCAGACGGCGTCGGCCATAGGTCGGCGCCGTTTTACTTACTGCAATCTGATTGCAGCGCGCATTTCATCTTTATCCGGATCGAAGTTCCATTCTCCATCGTAAGGAATTCACCATGACAACCCCATTTCCACCGACCATCGCCGCTGAAGCCTTGCTCACCCGGCTCAAGGCCAATGGCATCGATTACCTGTTTGCCAATGGCGGTACCGATTTTGCCCCGGTGATCGAAGGCTATGTGGTGGGCGAGGCCAAAGGTCTGGCGATGCCGCAGCCTTTAATCATCCCCCACGAAACGGCGGCGGTGGCGATGGCGCATGGCTACTACCTAGCCACGGGCAAAGCGCAGGCGGTGATGGTGCATGTGAACGTCGGTCTGGCCAATTGCATCATGGGCTTGCTCAATGCCGCGGCGGAAAATATTCCCATCGTGATGATCGCCGGGCGCACGCCGTTGACCGAACACCAGCGTCTGGGTTCGCGCATGTCGCCGATTCAATACGGCCAAGAAATGCGCGATCAAAGCGCCATGATTCGCGAAATCGTCAAATGGGACTATGAACTTCGTTATGGCGAGCAGATCGAGAATTTGGTTGATCGTGCCTACGCAATTGCCATGACCGAGCCACGCGGGCCGGTGTTCTTGTCCTTGCCGCGCGAGCCGCTGGCCGAATCGATGGCCGAGAACTGGTCAGCCGGACGCCCGCGTCAGGTGGTGTCCACGCCGGCGCAGCCCGACCCCGGCGCGATACGCGAAGCCGCAGCCATGCTCGCCAAGGCAAAAAATCCCGTGGTGATCTGTCAGCGTGGCGATCCGGCGGGCAATACCAGTCGCGCCTTGGCGAAACTGGCCAATGATTTCGGTCTGCCGGTATTTGAGCCCTGGGCCAATCGTAACGTGTTGCCTACCGATCACCCCATGCATTGTGGATTCAACTGGGTGCCTTGGTTGCCTGAAGCCGACGTGATCTTGGTGATCGACTCGCAAGTGCCCTGGATACAGCGCAACCACCAACCGGGGTCGGGCGCGAAAGTCATTCACGTAGGTACCGACCCCTTGTTTTCACGCTACATGGTGCACAGCTTCCAGAACGACTTAGCCATTACCAGCTCATCCGCCGCGGCGATCACCGCCTTGAGCGAGGAAATGACCAAACTCGCACCCGACACCAAGCTGCGCCACGCCGCAATCGCCGTAAAAAACAAAGACCGCCGCGACGATGCTCGCAAGAAAGCGATGAGCGGTAACGGCTCTCCCATGACCCCGGCGTTTGTCAGCCGCTGTATCTCCGATGCGCTGGACAAAGATGCCATCCATGTGAGCGAACTGGGTGCGGATATCGATCACATGGATGCCGACGCGCCCAATCGCATGTTGACGCCGGCTTTTTCAGGCGGCCTCGGCTGGGGCTTCCCGGCGGCGCTGGGGGCGAAACTTGCTGATCGCAAGCGCCAGGTGGTGGCCAGTGTGGGTGACGGTTGTTATCTATTTTGCAATCCGGTGGCCTGCCATCAGGTATCCGAGGCGCTCGATCTTCCTATCCTAATTGTGGTTATGAATAACGGCATTTGGAACGCGGTACGTAGGGCTGCGTTGGCAGTTTATCCAAAAGGTGAAGCGTCGAAGCTTGAGGTATTGCCGATCACCTCGCTTTCGCCGGCGCCCGATTTCGCCAAAATCTGTGAAGCCAGCCGCGGCTGGGCGGAAAACGTGGAGAGCGGCGCCGACCTGCCTGCCGCGATCCAACGTGCTTTGAAGGTGATTAAAACCGAAGGCCGCCAGGCCTTGTTGAACGTGCGCGTTTCCTACTGATCCGGAGAACCTGATGCTGAAGTTATACGATTTTTTCCGCAGCTCGGCGGCCTATCGGGTACGCATTGCCTTGCGCTTAAAGAACCTTGACTACCAGCACCTGCCTATCCACCTCACCAAGGATGGCGGCCATCAGTTTCGGCCGGATTATCGAGCGCTTAATCCGCAGGCGAGGGTGCCTTCGTTGGATGTCGATGGCACCATCCTCACGCAATCGCTTGCCATCATTGAATACCTGGATGAAATACATCCGCAACCGGCGTTTCTGCCGGCCGATGCCATGGGCCGCGCGCGCGCGCGTGCCTTGGCGCAATTGATCGCCTGCGATATTCATCCACTTAACAACCTAGCTCCACTGACTTATTTAAAAGACAAAATGGGGCAAGATGAAGAGGCGATCAAAACCTGGTATCGCCATTGGGTGGAAAGCGGGCTTGCCGCGATGGAGGCGTTAGTCACCTCGCAACCGCGTAAGGGCGACTTCTGTTTGGGCGAGCGGCCCGGATTGGCTGATATATGTCTTGTGCCGCAGTTATTCAATGCGCGGCGCTACAAATCGGATCTGTCGGGCTGCCCGACATTGGTGAAAATCGATGCGGCTTGCAATGCTTTGCCGGAATTCGCGGCTGCCGCACCGGACAAGCAGCCCGACGCAAGCTAGGCCAGCGCGGCCGCTTAGTTCATGCTGGCGCGGACGCAGCTTCGCTGCGGTACCAACTGCTCGCCAGCGCGCCAAACTGAATCAAGTCCAAACCTTTGCGGCGTTTGCGCAACTCGCGCTCAACAATGCGATAGATATCCAAATCGAAGCTTGGCGCGGAACGCACTTCCAGCACGTCGTATATCTTGGTCTCTTCGTCGGCGCTTCCCAGGTAGCACCAGCGATCAAACACATGAATTTCGCTGCGCTGCTCGCCGCGTTCACGCAGCCCTATCGGACCGTCGTAGGGCCATTCCTTGATGCGTATGGCCTGCAGCGCTTCAAACAAGCGCAGGTTGTGTGCAGGCAAGCCTTCTTTTCCGCAGCAGGCGCCACGACAGCGTTTGATTTGATGGGCAAAGCAGGGCGCATTGGCGGCGCGCGGCGGTTCGAGGCCAAGCAGGCCCGGGCACAATCCATGTTCGGCGGCGATGCCGGTTAGCGCCGCGAGTGCGGCGCTTTTGGAGCGAAACAACCCGATGAGATTCTCCAACCTCGTTGCCTCCAAGGTGCCCGAAGCCACCAGTTTCAAAGGTCGCGCGCTATCGAGTTTGGGGTCGCGCTCAAAGCCGTAGTAGCCGCTTTGCCGCCGTTCCATGCGATTGAGCGCGGGCAGCATTTCTTTGATGAGTTTGGCCTCCTTTAACAAAGCTCCAAGCTCGCCGGCAGTTTGAATCCATTCAACGCGAACCACTTCCTGTGAGATGCGCATGTCCTTGCCGCTTTTATGATCACCGGAAAAGTGTGACCACACACGCGCACGTAGATCCACACTTTTGCCGATATAAATAGGCAAATTACTTTCGCCATAAAACAGATACACCCCTGGTGATTCGGGCAATTCCTCCAGGGCTTCGGCGGGCAGGCGTGCGGGCAGACTGGGCTGCGAATATTGTTTGGCCACTGCCGCATGGATGCTGGCGGTATCCAGCTCCTGGTAAATTTTTCGCACAAACTGCCACAACACCAGAGCGTCGCCCAAGGCACGATGGCGCGCATCGCAGGTGAGGCCGTGGCGTTCAATCAAGGAATCCAGGTTGTGGCGGCGGTGCATGGGGTACAAGGCGCGGGAGAGCTTCACCGTACACAAGACTTTGGCGCGGTAGGTGAGCCCAAGGCGCAGGAATTCGTTGCGCAAAAAACCGTAGTCAAAGCGCGCGTTATGCGCGATGAGAATCTTGCCTTGCAGCCGCTCGAAAAGTTGCGGGGCGATCTGGGCGAAAGTCGGCTGGTTCTCAACCATCGCCGAGGTAATGCCGGTGAGCGATTCGATGAAAGGCGGGATGCGCGCCTCGGGGTTGACCAATTGGCTCCAAGTGCCCCGCAGCTCACCGTTTTCGACTTCCACCAAACCTATCTCGGTGATGCGATCACTGGTTGGCGTGGCGCCGGTGGTCTCCAGATCAAGGAATACCAGGGATTGTTCCAGCATGAGATCAACCGGCCCAAGCGCAGTGAGAGTTAATCAATCGAGCCGCAATCCGGTGATCTTGACGATGCGCGCGAACTTGGCGTCCTCTTTGGCGAGAAACGCGCCAAATTCTTCGGGCGTCCCGGCGCTGGGCGAGGCTTGATCGAAGCCTTGCCCATCGAGAAATTTTTCCTTCAACACCGGATCGGTGATCACTTTCTTAATGTCGTTGTTAAGGCGCATGATGACATCGCGCGGCGTGCCCAGCGGCGCGGCGAAACCGCCCCAATTGGCGATGGTCAGATCGATTCCCGCTTCCAGAAAGGTCGGTAAATTGGGCGCGAAGCGCGAGCGTTGTTCACCGGTGATGGCGACCGCTTTTACCTTGCCGGCGCGAACCTGATTCATCGCCTGACCCAATCCATATAGAGAAACTTGAATTTCGCCGGCAACCACTGCGTTGAGCGCCTGGGTGAAGGCCTTATAGGGCACGTTCAGAAAGGCGATGCCTTGATTTTTCTTCCAGTAATCGACGTACATCGCTGAATTGGTGGCAGGGCCTGGGGTGCCGAACGCGATCGATTCGGGCTTAGCCTTGGCTAGCGCCAGCAACTCGGCGAGCGAATTGGCCGGCACTGACGGGTGCAAGATGAGCGCGCTATAAAGATAGCCAAAATGAATAATCGGCAGGAAGTCTTTGACCGCATAGGGCGCTTTGGCGAAGGCGTGCGTATTGAGCACCGTGGTATAGACATCGGCGGTACACAGCGTGTAGCCATCGGGATTGGCGCGCACGCAGGCCTCGCCTAGAGGAACGTAGTTGCCACCGGTACGATTTTCAACCACCACCGCCTGCCCCAGCGACTGTCCGAGCGTCGGCGTGAGGCCGCGCAACGCGATGTCGTACGGCCCGGCAGGAGCCGAGGTCAGGATGCGGATCGGCTTGGTTGGCCAAGCTTGCGCGATACTGGCCGCGTGCCACAGGATCGAGGTGACTGCGAAAATTCCCACTGCGATTGGCCGCTGCATGGTTATTCCTCTCGTTGCAATGAAATCCAAGAAAAAGTATTTATCCGGCGATGTTATTCGCGTTAATCGGTGTTTGGACAGATTTGGAGAAATCGCGTCATAAAGGGCTCAAAGAGATTCGAGCGTCTTCTCATAAAAGTTCTAAGCGTATTTTCATCTCTGCGGATTTACGGCACAATCATACGTATATATTTGGACAGGTTTTTCCCCACCGATAGATTTCAGTTCGAAAATAATAAAAAGCCCAATCAGCATGGCCGATGTTCCGCTCATTCTAAGCTTGGACAATAACGGAGTCCCCAACCGGTGGATCTCCTGGCAGCAGGCTTGCTTTTATTACGCGAAAAATCTGGTGGCTTGGACTCTAGGCGAAGCCGCATTCACCGTCTATGGCGGCATCAGCCGCGCAACCGGAATGCGCTCCAGCATCACTGCCCATTCCATTATCGCCATCAAGGGCAAGGCGATGGCGATGAAAGGCTTCAATCAAATTCCGCCTTTGAGTAATCGCGAATTATTTCGCCGTGATCGGCACCTGTGCGCTTATTGCGGCGATGAATTTAGTTTTCTGCGCTTGACCCGCGATCACATTCGCCCGGTATCAAGGGGCGGCAAAGACACCTGGATGAACGTGGTGGCTGCCTGCCGGCATTGCAACGGGCAAAAGCGCAATCGCACCCCGGAAGAGTCGGGCTTGGAATTGCTCTACGCACCCTATGTGCCGAATAAAGCTGAGTATTTGATACTCACCAACCGGCGCATCCTCGCGGATCAGATGGAGTTTTTAAAGCCGCACATTTCTTCGCAAAGCCGTGTTCTGCCCTTAGCGCAGGCGTAGCGCTTGGCTGCAGCGGCATTGCCTGTATCAATTGTCCATAGTGCGTGAAGCTCCCGTGTATTGGGCGCGCGCCAAACGCGAGTTGGCGCGCAACGACCCGGTCATGCGCGCCATCATTCGCGCCAACCCCAAATATTCCATAGCGCAACGCGGAGACGCCTTTTTCACACTGGCGCGCTCCATTGTTGGTCAGCAGATTTCGGTTAAGGCCGCGCAAAGCGTGTGGGATCGCCTGGCAGCCGCCGCTCAGATGGTGAACCCAGACGAAATCGCGAGCATGGAGGTCGATGCACTACGCGCTTGTGGCCTTTCGGCGCGTAAGGTCGAATACCTGATGGGGCTCTGCGAGGGATTTCGCGATGGCCGTTTGCGCGTGGCCGATTGGCCTGCCTGGGAAGACCAGGCGATTATCGACAATTTGATCGAGGTGCGAGGCATTGGCCGGTGGACTGCGGAAATGTTCCTCATGTTTCACCTGTTGCGGCCGAATGTGCTGCCGCTGGACGACCTGGGACTGCGCAACGCCATGCAAAAACACTATGGCACAGGGCGCGAGTTGTCCGTGAAGCGCATGCGCGATATCGCACGGCCTTGGGCCCCGTGGTGTTCGGTCGCCACCTGGTACCTGTGGCGCAGCCAAGATCCAGTGCCGGTTGACTATTAATGGCAAAGATTTTTGCATTGGAAAATAGCGTTCGTGGTGCAAGGCGGATGTTTGAAGTGGAGCCAAGATTAAGATTGGTGCACTGCGTTCAGATAAAATCCGGCTTCTTTATTGATTCGCGCCTCTTGATGCGCCCCAATGCCGCGTGAAAACCACCTTTCTTGATTTTGAACAACCCGTCGCGGAGTTGGAAACCAAGATCGAGGAACTGCGTTACGTTCAAGACGATTCCGCGGTGGATATTTCTGAGGAAATATCCCGCCTGCAAAAGAAAAGTCAGGCGTTGACGCGCGATTTGTACGCCAAACTTACGCCATGGCAGGTCTCGCAGGTAGCACGTCATCCGCAGCGCCCCTATACGCTTGACTACATTGCCGAGCTATTTACCGACTTCGAGGAAATGCACGGTGATCGCGCCTTCGCCGATGATCGATCCATAGTCGGCGGTCTGGCGCGCTTTGGCGGGCAATCGGTGATGATCGTGGGTCATCAGAAGGGCCGCGACACCAAGGAAAAAATCATCCGCAATTTCGGCATGCCAAGGCCCGAGGGTTATCGTAAGGCCCTGCGTCTGATGCGCCTGGCGGAAAAATTCGCCATTCCGGTGCTTACCTTCGTCGATACACCTGGCGCTTATCCGGGCATCGATGCCGAAGAGCGCGGCCAGTCGGAGGCTATTGGTCGAAATCTATATGTCATGGCCGAACTGAAAGTACCCATCGTCAGCACCGTCATTGGCGAAGGGGGGTCGGGCGGGGCGCTGGCCATCGCCGTGGGCGATGTGGTGATGATGTTGCAATACGCGACGTATTCGGTGATTTCTCCCGAAGGCTGCGCATCCATTCTATGGAAAAGTGCCGAGAAAGCGCCCGAGGCCGCCGAAACGCTGGGCATCACCGCCAGCCGCTTGAAGACCTTGGGTCTGATCGACAAAATTATCGCTGAGCCATTGGGCGTGGCGCACCGAGACCCTGCAGTGGCCGCGCAAAACCTCAAAAAAGCATTGCAGGATGCATTAAAAAGCCTGTCGGGTAAGAGCGCATCGCAATTGACCGATGAGCGGTTCGAGCGTCTGATGGGCCATGGAAAATTCAAGGAAACCGCGCAGCGTTGACTTGGTCGCGCACGTCAGCGCGGACCTTAACCAGGCTATTTTCCCCGGCGCCAATCTGCTTTTGGGATTATCGGGCGGGATAGATTCGATTTCGTTATTACATGTTCTCGTCGAATTGCGCGGCCCAAGGCGGTTTTCGCTGCGTGCGGTGCATATCAACCACGCCATCAGCCCGAACTCTGCGGAATGGGCGCAGTTCTGTTCAAGGCAATGCGTGCGCCTAGGCGTGCCGCTGGCGATCGAACAGGTGGATGTTTCGCTATTTAGGCATCTGGGGCCCGAAGGCGCGGCGCGCGCGGCGCGCTGGGCGGCGTTCGAGTCGCATCAAGCGGATTTTCTTCTCTTGGCGCAACACCGCGACGATCAGGCGGAAACTATGCTGTTGCAATTGTTGCGCGGCGCCGGGCCGGCTGGCCTTGCGGGCATGGCGGGTAGCGGGGCTTATTCTGGATCGAGCACGAAAAATCACGCAGACCCTCAATCGGCGGCCAGTTACCCTCACGCGCGAGTACTGCGACCATTCCTCACTATCGGGCGTGCCGACATCGAAGCGTTCGCCTCCTCGCGAAATGTCACATGGGTGGAGGACGAGAGCAACGCCAATATCACGTTGGAGCGAAACTTTATTCGTCACCAAATCCTTCCGGCGATTGCCAATCGCCATGGCCACGCTATTGAGGCAATGGCGCGCGCAGCGCAGATCCAAGCCGAGGCGTCACGGTTGCTCACCCAGTTGGGATTGCAAGATATTGCGCCCTTGGAAAAAGAGTCGGGCCTGGATTTGCCGGGACTGCGTGCGCTAGGTGAGGAGCGCGCACGCAATGCATTGCGCGCGTATTGCGAACGCAACGGCATTCCACAACCCGGTTTCCACCGTCTGCGCGAAATTTGGAAGCAACTGCGTGAGCCGCGGCCGGACGGCAATATCTACTTCGAATGGCAGGGTTACGCATTGCGGCGTTACCGGGGAAGAATATTTATCGAACGACTGCTCGCCAACATGGGCAATTTTTTGTCCGCATCGTGGCATGGCGAACCATATCTCCCCATCGTCGAATTGAATGGCACCCTCAATTTCAAACCGGAAGAAGGCCGCGGCATTAGCGTGGAAAAATTGCGCTCCGCCCCAGTAAGCATTCGTCCACGGCGAGGAGGAGAGCGCCTGCGCAGCGATCCACGCCGCCCGCATCGGACGTTAAAGAATTTGTGGCAGGAGAAGGGCGTGCCGCCTTGGCGTCGCGACCGGACACCGTTGATTTTTTGCGGTGAAGAGTTGGTTTGCGTGCCGGGCCTGGGCGAGCAAATCGAATGGCGAGCCATGCCTGGTGAGCGCGGTTTGATTATTTCTTGGCAAACGTTCGGGTAATTTTGAGTGGCGGCGATCTAGTAGTGGCGATCTAGTGGTGGCGATCTAGTTGAGGTTGGTTCTACGATCGAATAACACACGCACTAACAGTCCGGCGCCACTCTCGGGTGTATGCAATTCGACTCGGGCCTGGTGACGGTCGGCGATTTCGCGCACGATCGCCAAACCCAGGCCGCCGCCCTCCGTTTCGGTTCCAGGTACCCGATAAAACCGCTCAAATACTTTTTCGCGCTCCAATTCGGGTATGCCCGGTCCGTTGTCCTCAACTTCGAGGATGGCTTTATCTGCGTCGATGCGGGTTCTCGCCGTCACGTGCCCCCCATCACGGTTGTGAATTAAAGCGTTATCCAAAAGGTTGGCGAGCAACTCTCTTAGCAGTTGTGGGTCGCCTGAAATGGGCGCTTCGCGCAGGTCAAACCCAAGATCGATATTTCTCGCTATCGCACGCGGCACCCAGGCCTGGGTGCTTTGCGAAACCAAATCGCGCAAATCCATCGCCATACGGGCCACCGGCAAACTGCTGCCTGGCTCCGCGCGCGCCAGGGTTAACAATTGGTTGGCAAGATGGCTGGCGCGCTCCGTTTCGGCGGCGATAATTTCGACCAGTTCGGGCGAACCCAATTTGCTCGATTCGCGGCGCATCAATTCGACGTGCGTTCGCAATCCCGCCAAGGGCGTGCGCAACTGGTGCGCTGCATTGGCGATGAAGCGTTGTTGCGCATCCAGGGCTTGCGCCAATCGCGATAACAACTCGTTGATTGCGGCGACCAGTGGCTTCACCTCGAGTGGTGTGTTGCCATCGGTTACCGGGCCCAATTCGCCCGGTGAGCGTCGCTCGATTTGGTCGCGCAATTGATCCAATGGGGCGAGCGCCTGTCGAATACCGAACCAAAATAATATGGCAGCGACGAACGCTACCAAAACGGCTGGCGCGAAAGCCCCAACCAAAATATCTTGCACCAGCCGGTCGCGCTTTAGTGTGGTTTCGGCCACCTGTACCAATACATTGCCATTGCGTCTTGGAATCGAAAGCGCTGCAACCCGCACTGCCTGCCCGTCAATCGATGCGCTGTACAGCACTTGACCGGTATTCTCCATCGCGGCTTCAGGCCGTGGAATTCTCGCGTTACCGGCTATGGGTTCATTATCGGGCCCCGAAACCTGAAAAAAAATCCGATCAATGGTGTCTATGCGCAAGGCTTCGATGGCCGCTGGCGGAACCACGACCTCGGTCTCGTCTTCGTTATCGCGAACGTAGTTGGCGATTGCCGTGGCGGGGTCGAGCAGACCGTTGTCGTAAGCATCGTTGGCGGCACGCACCGCTAGGAAGTAGGCCGGAATCGCCGAGATCAATATCAGCGCCAGAAGCGGTGCTACCAACCAAAGCGCGAGCAGTTTTCGGAGGCTACCGGGGGCCGCCATCGGGATCTTCAACCATGTAGCCAAACCCCCTGACGGTACGTATGCGTATGTCTGCTTTTTCAAGCTTGGAGCGAATTCGCGAGACGTATACTTCAATCGTGTTGTGCGTCAGTGAGGAGTCCCAACTGCAAAGGGCCTGCAGCATTTGATCTTTGCTAATGACCTGACCGGCATGCATCAATAGATATTCCAACACGCTCCATTCACGCGGCGTAAATTCAACGTCTTCCTCGTCGATTTGGGCACGCTTGGCCACCGTATGCAATTTGAGGCGGCCAAAGGAAAGTACCGGAGAATGGACCGCCTGGCTACGGCGAATCAAAGCGCGTACGCGGGCCTCGAATTCCGGCAGGGAAAACGGTTTCGAGACGTAGTCATCGGCCCCGAGATCCAACCCTTTTACGCGATCCGCCTCGGCGTCCCTCGCGGTGAGCACCAAAATGCTGCCGTGGTACTGATTTTTCCTCAATCTATCGAGAACATCGAAGCCGCTGATGCCCGGCAAACCGATATCCAATACGATTAGATCGAATTTTTCCTCGCTGGCGGCCTTTAGCGCGAGTTCGCCATTGGGCGCGTGATCCGCCGCATAACCACTGGCGCGCAGGGTTCGCAGCAACCCATCGGCTAGCGCTTTGTCATCTTCGACAAGCAATACTCGCATTGTTTTTTACGCCATAGGCCGCAAAAAGGGGAGGCCGAGATTAGCATGTGAGGGGCGCACACCAAAAAAGCAAAAAAAAGCGCGGGTGCCAAAGTGGCCCCGCGCATCGAGGAGGAAACAGACTACGGGCGAACTCTAGATCAGACGGGGGGCGATTGCCTGAAGTTTGCCTGACAGGTGAATTTCGTCGTTTTGCGCAATTTTTCATCATGCCAAGCACCAGCCGTGCTGACATCGGATGAAACCACCGCACGATGCCGCAAAACCCTGATAAAATATAAAGTTAGCTACGATTTCTAGCGCCATTTGGCGGATCGTTTTTGGCTAAATTTTTTGCTAATACCTGGCCGCCACTTTGGTGAGCGGCAGTAAATTGGAGAATTCAGTATGGCCGTTGAAAGAACCCTTTCCATTATCAAACCCGACGCTGTGGCGAAAAATGTCGTGGGCCAAATTATCTCGCGGTTTGAGGGAGCAGGTCTCAAGCTTGTGGCCGCTCGCATGACCCAGTTGTCGCAACAGCAAGCCGAGGGGTTTTACGCGGTGCATCGAGAGCGGCCATTTTTTCGCGACCTGGTGAAATTCATGATTTCTGGACCAATAGTGGTGCAGGTTTTGGAAGGCGACGACGCGATCGCGAAAAACCGCGAATTGATGGGCGCCACCGATCCTAAAAAAGCAGCCAAAGGAAGCATTCGGGCGGATTTTGCCGACAGTATCGATGCCAATGCCGTACATGGATCCGATGCGCCGGAAACCGCGCGCATCGAAATTGGCTATTTTTTCCCCAGCCTAGAGGTGCATTCACGCTGATGGCTGTCAATCTTCTAGACCTGGATGGCGAAGGAATCGCCCGGTTCGTGCACGAACTGGGCGAGAAACCGTTTCGCGCGCGTCAGTTGCAGCGCTGGATCCATCGTTCCGGAGAAGG
>JBJXEY010000344.1:0-2867 GCA_046153355.1 Burkholderiales bacterium | reverse complement strand
CCTTCTCGCTGAACTTCGGCCCACCCTTTTGCGATTTCAGGTAGTCCTCGACGTGCGCCGTCGGGTCGATGGCACGGGCCTGGCGTGCGCCCACCAGTTGATCGAGGCGAATCGCATCCAGCAATGACATATTGCGGCCCATTTGCACCGCGATCTTGTGGTGTTGCAAGGGCGCCATGTGACGCGAGGCGATTTCACGCGCGAGCCGAATGGTGGTCGATTCCAGATCCTTTTCCGGCATGGCCAAAGACACCAAGCCCATGCGATCAGCTTCGGCGCCGGTGACGTTTTGCGCGGTGAGCGCAATGTAAGCAGCCTTCTTTATTGGAATCTGCGCATGAAAGAGAGTACTAGTGGCGATCTGTCCGAAACTGCCGCGCGGGATCTCGGGCATGCCCAGGTTGGCGTTGTCCGCAGCGAAAATCAGGTCGTGCACGTTCATCAAACCAAACGCGCCACCCAGGCAGTAGCCATGCACCTGCGCAATGGTGATGCGCGGGAAGTTGACCATTTGTTCGGTCAGCGCAATGTTCCAGGTGGGGCGATCCCAATCGGTGAGACCGGCGTTACTCACCGAACGCAAGAAATGCAAATCCAGCCCCGAGCTATACACCGGACCAGCGCCCTTGCTGATCAACACCTTCAAACCTTGATCGGCGCGAACAATATCGAGCGACTCGGTAAAGCCTTCAAGAATGACGCGCGTCAAGGCATTGCGCTTCTCCGGGCGGTTGATAACAATGCGCGCGACGCCGGCATCGTCCAAGCGCTCCAGATAAACTTCGCCCCAGTCTTTGAGTTTTTTCCATACGTCGGCCATGCTGCGGTTCCTTTACATTTCAATGGGATTTCGATCCTGCGATCATTGGGAAAATCGCGCGAAGAAAGCGTTATTCCACCTTGAACATTGGTGATCGGATCTGCCGCTAGTTTGCCACGCTTGCCTCTCTGACGTAAGCTCGCGCGGAATTTCCATCAATCGATTGCGGAGAAAATCTTGTATTTCGACACCGATAAAAACGATCACGGCCTGCCCTACAACCCATTCAAATCGATTTGTGTGCCGCGACCGATTGCGTGGATATCGTCGCTTAGCAAAACTGGGGTGTTGAATGTGGCGCCCTTCAGTCAATTCACCAACGTGAGTTATGACCCGCCAATGATTGTGTTTTCGTCGAGTGATCGCGGCAATGGTCAACAAAAAGACACCGTGCAAAATATTCTCGATACCAAGGAGTTCGTGGTCAACATGGCCACCTGGGAATTACGCAACGAGGTGGAAATCACCGGGCAAGACGAAGACCCCGATGTCGACGAAGCTAATCTCGCGGGGCTTGAAATGGTGCCCTCGAAAAATGTGAAACCTCCGCGCATCGCACGCTCGCCTATTCAAATGGAATGCACGTTTTATTCTTCGATGACAATCCCGGGGCGCAAAGGTCCGCATCACCTGATGGTGGGCCGCGTCATCGGCGTGCATATCAAGGACGAGGTGATTGGCAAGGATGGCAAGCTCGACATTCTGAAAATTCGCCCTCTGGCGCGCCTGGGGTACCTTGATTACACCAGCGTGGAATCGTTTTTCACGCAGTTGCCCAAGGGGCCCAAGGCCGAGGCGGCGGCGCGCGGGCGTTCCGGGCAACCGTGATCTGATGCGTGCCGTGCCAGTTGCCGCCTAGGCAATATTTATGGCGCGCTGCGGTAATGGCGCGCCATAGTTGTGGTTCGCCGACGAATACGTAAAAGGGGAAGCGATGAGATGTGTTAAATCGATGGCGCCATTTCTTGGCGCGACGTTACTTTTTATCGCCGCCCCTTTTGCCCTGGCACAAAATTTCCCCTCCAAACCACTGCGTCTGATCATTCCCTTCCCAGCCGGCGGTACCGCCGACATCATCGCGCGCTTGGTGAACCAGAAGTTTTCTGAGCGCATTGGCCAGCCGGTGATCGCGGAGAATCGCGTCGGTGCCGGCGCCACCATTGGTTCAGAACTGGTGGCCAAGTCCGCACCCGATGGCTACACGTTTCTCATGACCACCACCGGCACGCACTTGTTGACTTCCCTCGTTTCCAAGAACGTTCCCTACGATCCGTTGAAAGATTTCACCGCCATCACCGGCGCCACCGAGTCCTATTCGGGTCTCGCCGTTGCGCCGCAACTGGGCATCAACAATGTGAAAGAGTTGATCGACCTCGCACGCAAGAACCCAGGCAAACATACTTATTCGAGTGCCGGCATCGGCACCGCGTTTCACTTGACCGGCGCCCTCTTCGCGGCTGCGGGCAATGTGGATTTGACGCACATCCCCTACAAAGGCGCGGCGCAGGCGTTGAACGACCTGATGAGCGGCACCATCACCATGACCTTCTCGGCGATCACGTCGCAGTTGCCTTTTTTGCGTTCCGGCAAATTGAAAATGATCGCGGTGGTAGGAACGAAGCGTTTTAGCGAATTTCCCAACGTGCCATCCGTGAGCGACACCCTGCCCAATTTCGAGAACATTGAAGCCATGACCGGCTTTCTCGGCCCGGCGGGCTTGCCCGCGCCTATTCTTGGTAGATTGAATAGCGAACTTGCCGCCGCAGTGCTCTCGCCCGAGGTCCGCGCGAAACTGGAAGCCGATGGCAACACACCAGTAGGCAATACGCCCGAGCAGTTTGCCGCGCATTTACAACGCAGCCACTTATCCTATGTGCGCGCAGTGAAATTGGTGGGTTTGAAGCCGGAGTGATTCACTCGTTGACTTACAGTTTTCGCCTGGAGCAACTTCTGCATTCGATACCTATGTCCAATTCGTCGTTGCGGCGATTCGCCGCTTCCATGTTGCTAATGCTTGGCGCTATCAGCGCAGGCGCGCAGTCCTACC
>JBJXEY010000334.1:0-10075 GCA_046153355.1 Burkholderiales bacterium | reverse complement strand
GGTTGAGCTGGTCGCGGCCATCGGCGATGCCGGTCTTACACCAGGGCGCGATGTGGGCATTGCGCTGGATATTGCCGCGACGCAATTGTTTCAAGGCGGTCGCTACCAATTGGCCTTGGAGAAACGCGCGCTCACCGCCGATCAATGGCAGGCGATGCTGTTGCGCTGGATGGAGCGTTACCCGATCGTCTCCATCGAAGATCCGTTCGCCGAGAACGACACGGTAGCGATGCAGGCGTTCACGCAAGCAGCCGGTCAAAAAATACAAATCGTCGGCGATGATTTTTTCTGTACCGACGCGCGAAAGGTAAAGAACGCCATCGCAGCGAAGATCTGCAACACCGTGCTCTTAAAACCCAATCAAGTGGGTACGCTCACCGAGACGCTCGCTTGCTGGAACGCCGCACGCGAAGGTGGCTACCGCGCCATTGTTTCGGCACGATCCGGTGAAACCGAGGATGTCACCATCGTGCACCTGGCCATCGGCTGGGGGGTGCCGCAATTGAAGGTAGGCAGCTTTGCGCGTTCCGAGCGCATGGCTAAATGGAACGAGGCGATTCGTATCGAAGAATCACTTGGCACCAAGGCCATGCTCTACCCGGCGAGAAAGTTGTTTTCCAAATGAAGGTCGTTTTCCATTTCGATGGCAGCGAAGCGCTTGCTGCGCGCGTACGTGCGCAAGGCGTCACCTTGTGCCCGGAGAACGATGAGACAAGCTTTGCCCACGTGCTTCCCGAGATGGAAGTCTTATGGCACGTTCTAAAACCGGTGACTGCTGACACATCGCGCGCGCGCCCAATCTCAAGCTAATTCAAAAAATCGGCGTCGGCGTCAATACCATCGATTTGGAAGCGGCGAAACGGCGCGGTATCCCGGTTTGCAATCTCCCCGGAACCAATAGCCGCGCGGTGGCCGAGATGACCTTGCTTCTGATGCTCGCCTGCTTGCGACAGATTCGCACACTCGACTCTCTGGTCAGAACAGACGGTTGGTACAACGCATTGCGAATGCAAGATCGTCTAGGCGAAATTGGCGGCCGGGCCGTGGGCCTCATCGGTTACGGCGCTGTGCCAAAGATCCTGCATGGCATTCTCGATGCGATGGGTGCGAAAGTGTTCTATTGGTCGCGCTCGGTGAGCAACATCGCCATTGATTACTTGATCGCGCAATCCGACTTTGTTTCCCTGCATCTACCGCTCACCGCGGAAACGACCAAGTTCCTCGACCCAAGAAAAATGAAACCTAGAGCGATTCTGGTGAACACCGCTCGCGGCGGCCTGGTGGATGAGACAGCGCTGATCGAATCATTGAATAACGGTCATCTCACCGCGGCGGGGCTTGACGTTTTCGCCGCCGAACCCATGCCAGCCTCGCATCCCCTGCTCGCCCTACCCAACGTGGTGTGCGCGCCGCATGTAGCCTGGCTCACTGGAGAAACGCTCACGCGCAGTATTGACGTGGCGTTGGAAAACGTGCGACGGCTGGGCGCAGGCGAGGCGCTGCTCTATCGCGTGGCCTGAGGCAGCGCAATCGCGGCTATCCTTCCAACCTCGGCAAGGGAAACCTCAAACCTCGCCCACCCCACATTCCGCCTGCGAACAGGCGCGACCACAAAGGCATTGCGCGCGCCATGTACGAAAACGAAGAAAAACCCAAACGCGCCATCGTGGCCGCGGTGCAATTGCCCCATGTGGGTGACCGCGAACTCGACGCCTCGCTCACAGAACTTCGCCAACTGGCAAAAACGCTGGGGTACGAAGTGGTTGGCAGCTTTACGCAAAAACGCGCGCGCTTCGATTCGGCGGCCTATTTCGGCGTTGGCAAACGGGATGAAATTAAGCGCTGGGTGCGAGGCGAAACCGCATTTGATTCTATTTCCGCAATAGGATTGCCGTCTAACGGTACGCCAGACAAAGATCCGGAAAAATATTTAATAAAGAATAGCCAGGAAACAGAGAATTCAGAAACCAACCCCGGTGCGCGTCGCGCAGACCTTCTCCTAGTCGATCACGAAATTTCGCCAATGCAGGCGCGCAACCTGGAGAAGGAAACCGGCTGCGACGTGATGGACCGCACCATGGTGATTCTGGAAATCTTCCACCGTCACGCGCGCTCCAAGGCGGCCATTGCGCAAGTGGAGATTGTGCGCCTGGGCTATATGGCGCCGCGACTGCGCGAGGCCGCCAAGGAAGCCGGGCCGCAGGGGCGGCAGCGCAGCGGCGTGGGTGGGCGCGGCGCCGGCGAATCGCTGGGCGAAGCCGACCGGCGCAAGATCCGCGACCGCATCGCCGAGCTGCAAAAGGAGCTCGACGCCATGGATGCCGAGCGCAAGACGCAGCGCGCGCGGCGCCAGGAACGCCAAGGCCTGGCGCGTGTCGCCCTGGTGGGCTACACCAACGCGGGGAAATCGACTTTGATGCGCGCCCTGACTGGCAGCGAGGTGCTGGTGGCCAACAAACTTTTCGCCACCCTCGACACCACCGTGCGCGCCTTGCATCCCGAAAGCGTGCCGCGGGTACTGGTATCGGATACCGTCGGCTTCATCGAAAATCTGCCGCACGGTTTGGTAGCGTCGTTCAAATCGACGTTAGAAGAAGCCCTCGAAGCGTCACTCCTATTGCATGTCATTGACGCCAGCGACCCGGGATTCGAGCGGCAACTCGCGGTCACCGAAAAAGTACTCGATGAAATTGGCGCCAAGGGCGTGCCGCGCCTGTTGATATTCAACAAAATCGATCAAGCAGGCGACGCCCAAGCCCAGGCCGATCACCAGGCGGCGCTTCGCCTGCGCTACCCCGATTGTGTAGTAATGAGCGCGCGGCGCGCTGGCGATATCGATAAGCTTCGCTCGACGATCATCGCGTTTTTCCAGGGTAATCTCATCGAAACTGAATTATTTCTGCCTTGGTCATCGCAAAAAATGCGCGGCGAAATATTCGATTCCTGCGTGGTGCTGGAGGAACGTGCCGACAACGACGGCGCGTTCTTGCGGGTCCGGGGCGAAGCGGAAACCGTCAAACGACTCAGCGATCTATGCGCGCCGCGGCCGTAATGTTTTAACGCCGATACTCCGGCGCGTCCACCAGTTGTTCAAACCCCGACCCGCGATCCACGCCGGTACAAGCAAAAAAATTAGGTTCGGCGGCGACAAACTTCGCCGGTAGATCCGGGTCTTCGTTGACGTGTTGAACGATGATGCCTTCCTTGCGCAACGGCAGATTCAACACGTCGCCCGCCGCCCAAGGATGTTTCACGCCATCGATCAGCGTGTAGCCCCTGCCCTCCAAAATGTAAATCACCTGCTCGCCTTGAAACTTGAGGCGCCCGGAGCGGCTACCAGGCGGAATCTCCTGTTCGAAAAACATTTCGGTGGAAAGCACGGTATCGGTGATTGCCGGATGCAGGTACCAGCGCATCAAACCCTGCCGATTAGTTTCCTGCGGCAGCTTCGAACCCTTGATCACCATCAGGCCGTTTTTGCGCTGCTCGCGCTGCCGATCACGCATGGCGAATAGCTCATCCCAGAAATTGGTTTCGGCCAATTTCTTCGCGCGTTCGTCCTGATCAATGTGTTCGCCCTGTTTCATTTTTTACCCTGTTGCAAATTTTTCGTGCGACATGTAGCCGATGCCGAATATCAGGTTCTAGCGCGACCGCTCTCTTCCGCCGCCTTATATTCAGCCGAAGCCTCCGATTGCGTCATCTCCGAGGCAACATGCTCCTGTATAGCGCGGCGGATAAAGGCCATCCACAGCGCCGGCTTCTCCGGATTTTCGTTGAAATGCTGGTGCTCAACCCCCTTCTCCCGTAGCGGCAGAAGCACCAGATCACCTTTTTCCCAATCGACGCGTTCGCCATCGACAATCGAATAACCAGCGCCGTCGATAACGTAAATGATCAACCCGCCCTGATGGCGGTGGCGACCGGAGGCGCCGCGAATCTCATGGGTAAACACGATCCAATCCTGCAGCGGCGTGTCCTTGATGTTGAGTCCGAGATAGGTACGCAGCCTCCCCTGACGCGTGAGAATCTGTGGACAATCATTTAATTTACAAACGATGCGCCCGAGCCGATTGCGCTCGGCGGTTTCGCGATGCAGTTTGAGCGCCAATTCATAGGAACTGAGTTCGGGCGCTTCGCGTTCGCGAAGGCGGGTGCGTTCGATATCAGCCATCTTGATTCCTTCGCGTAGCGTGCATGAGTTGCCTCACTGCAGACGCAAGCAACACGCAGCTTTGATCAAACTTTTTCATTCCTGAGGCGAGAAACGCACCGCCTTGATCACTCCACCCCATCTTTCATGTTCGCGTCGAATGATGGCCTCGAACTGCTCCGGGGTACTACTGGACGGTTCGCTGGTCTGGCGTTCGCACATGGCCTTGTATTCGGCGGTTTCAACCGCGTCACGCACCGCTTTGTTAAGCGCCTGCACCACAGCCGGCGATGAACCAGCGCGCGCAGAAATGCCGAACCGCTCCTGCGCCAATACCGCCGGATAACCCGCTTCAGTGAAACTGGGTACCTGAGGCACAAACCGCGAGCGCTTCGGGCCGGTGGTGGCAAGCACACGCACCTTGCCGGCGCGATAAAACGGTTCAATATCGGCTAGCGGCCCCAACCACGACAACGTCTGCCCGCCCAAGAGATCGGTGATGCCCTGCACCGTGCCTTTGTAGGAGATGGGTGTCAACTCGATGCCCGCGCCCAAGCCGAACAACATACCGAGCAGATGCCCGATGCCACCAAAGGTGCCGGTCACCCCATACAAACCATTTGTCTTGGGATTGGTCTTATACCAATCGAGATACTCGGCAAGGTTGGTCGCGGGGACACTAGCGCGCACCACGAAGGCAAATTCGGACAGGTTGACGGTGGATATGGGAAGCAGATCGCGTTGATAGTCAAACGGGAGGTTCTTATAAACATGCGGCCAGAGCGTGGTGACTGAATGCGGCGCGATCATAAACGCCGAACCGTCGGGTGGCGAAGCGAGCAACCCCGAGACCACCGCCGCGCCAAGATTGCCTGGACGGTTTTCCACCACTACCGTGGGCGCGTAGCTGCCGCGCATTTTTTCGGCGAGCGTGCGTCCGATGGCATCGATCGAACCGCCTGGCGGATAACCGATCAACAACCTCGCCGGTTTGCCAAGTGCTTGGGCGCGCGCCAGCGTCGGTAGGACGCCCTGAGACAAAGCCAACGCCGATCCCAAAATAAACCGACGACGCGTATTCAAAGCGCTCCCTCCTTAATCGTTTGGTGAATCACACCTTAAATCGTTTGGCGAATCACACCTTAGGCGCATCGATCTTCGCCGCGTTCCACGGAAGTTTTTTTCCACCGGAATGCAAAGTCCCGCTAATTTTTTTATCAGCGATCCTGCCCTCGAAATAAAAATGCTGCCTGCCTTCGGTCAACTCGAACGAAAGCAAATCACCCTTCAACATCGGGCGCTCGATGGCGAGCGTACGGGAACCCAGTTTCACCGTACCTTCGACCTTTTGATATTGCTGCTTAAGATTGAGTTCCAAAGAGGTGTCGCCGCCCGCGAAAGGAATGCGCGAGCGCCATTGCCCCTCCACCTTCGCCGGCACCATCCAGTAGTAGATCCAGCTTGCTTTGTCCACACCCACCGGTTTCTCGGGCACCACCACTTTCGATTGCGCATCCGGCTCCCAATCGGCGATGCCATAGTCGTGCGACACGATACGCGTACCCGGCTTCAACGCAAGCAGCGTCGGCTTCAACACCGCGTTGTATTCCGGCAGCAGGTAGATAGTGACCACCGAAGCTTGCGCAAGATCGGTCTTGAACACATTCTGATCGATGAAACGCGCGCGATCACTGACACCGGCCTTCTGCGCGTTTTCGGTGGCCAGCTTCACCAAGCGCGGATCGTAGTCAACACCAAAGCCGCGCGCGTTGAATTCCTGCGCGGCGGTAATGATGATGCGCCCATCGCCCGAACCCAGATCAATCAAAAAATCTCCCTTATGTACATTGGCCATGCGCAGCATGGTGTCGACCACGATGCGCGGCGAGGGTACGTAGGGGGTTTCTTCGGTGATTTTTGGCGGTTCCTCCTGCGCGCGTATAGGTGAGGTGATCAATGCAAATACCGAAGCAATTGCAACGCCGAGCGAACAAATAAAATTCTTCAAGCAACACTCCTGATTTTTTTAAACGCATTGATTGCTATTTTCGCCGATTGTGGGACGTGTGCAGCACTCTCACTCCCGCGCCGTTCAATTCAGGGGTGATTTTGGGCAATCTGAAAGGGCATATCAATCGCCGAATTTTACCGAAGCGACGATACCGACCAAGCCGACCAAGCCGACCAATCATGATTCAACTATACTTATCCCCAGAGGATATGTTAGACCATGACCCCAAAAAGTGGCGAACACACACTTGAATTTCTGCTCGGATTCAACGGGCACGTTCACCGCTATCGGAACGGCTATTGGTTGAAATTCGAGATCGCTAAAGTAAGTGCCAATCCTGGAAAACCGCATGGTCTAAGCTATTCGTTTACGTTGCATGGCCCGGACAATCGGCGACTGATTGGTTTTGACAATGCTCATGCCGTACCGGCGAAAGGCGTGAAATTCAAGAAGCGACCCAGCGCGATGGATCATTGGCATCGAACTGAAGTAGATGAAGGCCGCCCTTACGAATTCAAGGACGCGGAGACGTTAATTGACGATCTTTTTAACGAAGTTGAACGAGTACTCGCCGCGCACGGTGTTCCATTTGAAGTTGTCGGCGTAACGCAGAGAGACCAACCATGAAAAATTATCGCATCCAAAGTCACGCGTCCCTACGTGAAGAAATGAAGGCTGTCGCAAGGGGAAAAATACCCGCGCCCCAAAGCGCGGGTGGCACGACGTTCGATTCTGTCGATGCGTTGTTGCGATTGTTGACACCGCAGAATCGCGAGCTTCTAGCCATCATTCGAGACAAAAAACCGCAATCCATCGCCGAACTCGCGCAGATGACAGGGCGCGCCCAATCCAATCTGACGCGCACCCTGGGCAAACTCGCTGCTATAGGATTCGTGCGCTTCAATAACATCGATAGACGCAAGGTACCGACCACTTCGATTCGTTCACTTCGAATCAGTATCGATCCGTACTCGCAGAACGACAAGCTGGAGTTTGCGTGATTCAACTGGTTCAAGTCGTGGGCTCGGTATCAGAGCCAGCTTGCCGGCTCATGAATCTGCAACCTACCCCGTAACAATCAACGCATCCAACGCCAACACCCCCTGCCCCTTGGGCAGCGCGATCAATGGATTGACATCCACCTCGATGATCGAGGGTTCGGTCAACATCAGGCGGCCGATCTGGGTGACGGTGCGTGCCACGGCCTCGACATCCACAGCGGGTTGACCACGAAAGCCGTTTAACAACTTAGCGGTGCGAAGTTTGGTTAATTCTTCAAGGATGGTTTTCTCGCTCGCGGACGCCGTCAGCACACGCACATCGCCCAACGCTTCGACCCAGATGCCGCCCAAACCGAACAACACCACCGGGCCCCAGGCGGGATCGCGCTTGGCACCCACCATCAGCTCCAGGCCTTTGGGTGACATCACCTCCACCAGCACGCCATCGAGCATCACACCTGGCGCGGCGCGGGCGATGTTCTGCTTCAACGTATCCCAGGCGGCGCGCACGCCGGCTTCGTCTTTAATATTTAGCAAGACACCACCGGCTTCGGTCTTGTGCGACAGCGCCGCAGCCTGCGCTTTCATGGCCACGGGGTAGCCGATTCGCTTGGCCACTGCCACGGCGTCATCCGCGCTTTTCGCCAGATCGCCCGCCGGCACGCGAATGCCCATTTTCTCGAACACCTTTTTGCCCAGCCACTCGGGCTGCGTGCCACTGCCAAGTTTGGGTAGCCCCGCGTAAGGCGCGGGATTGACATTGCCCTTCGCGCGCGCGAGCAGCCGTCCATAACGTGTGTAGTGGCCAATGGCACGAAGACAACGGTCCGAGGAGCGCGAGAACATGAACGGTCCGTTATCGGCGGCGGCCTGCAGCTCCGGCGTCAATGCCGATCCATCGCCCAAAGCGACCACCACCACGGGCTTCTTATTGCCTTCCATGCCCTTGACGAACTCGCCGATCACCTGCACGCCCTTGGGGCCAGCGATGGGGTAGGAGATGAAAAGGCAGCCGATGTTCGGGTCTTCGAGGAGATAACGCGTCAGATCCACATTGGCGCCGGGCGCCCCACCCGCAGTGGTATCCAAGGGATTATTTGGCGCGCCAAACGACGGAAGCTTGGCGCGCAGTTTTTCCATGGTCTCCGGCGTCAATTCGGGAAATTCAAGACCGATGGTTTCGGAGAAATCATTGATCAGGGCGACAAAGGCGCCCGAGGCCGTCAGCACCGCAGGGCCTTTGGCGGACACTTCGGGATAACGCGCCACCATTTCCACGGTGTCCATCAGTTCATCGAGCATGTCAAACACCGCCACACCGGCGTCGCTGGCGAAGGCGTGCATCGATGCGTGATCGCCCACCAGAGAACCGGTATGTGAGGCGGTCGCGGCTTGCGCCTTGGCGCCACGGCCTGGATGCAACAACAGCACCGGCTTTTTCGCCGCGCGTGCTTTTTCGCAGGCGGCAAGAAACGCCTGGGGGCGGCGAATCTGCTCGGAGTAGAGCACGATCACCTTGGTGGCTTCATCCTCGATGGCGTATTCGAGGAAATCGGTCATCTCCAGACCCGCTTCGTTGCCCGTGGTCACCACATAGGAAATCGACAAGCGGCGCGCCTCAGCCGAGCGCTGCATGTGTCCCAGCATCCCACCGCTTTGGCCAATGAAAGCGATGCAAGGTTTGTCGCCGGTTTTCCAGGTCTTGGCCGCGCCCGCGAACAACATATGCAAGGAGAAGCCCTCGACGTTGTTGGTATAGCCCAAGCAGTTCGGGCCAACCAGCCCCAGCCCGCCGGCGCGCGCCACCTTGGTCACCTGCGCTTGTACGTCACTGTGACCAGACTCGGCGAAACCCGCCGCAAATATCAGCGCCGCGCCCACTTTGCGTTTGACGCAAGAGTCCACCGCCTCTGGCACCCCGGCGGCCGGCAAGGTAAATACGGCAAGATCCACGCCTTCGGGGATTTCTTCCACGGTCTTCAATACCTTGCGGCCATCGATGGGTTCGTCGCTGCGGCCAATGAGATAGATATCACCTTTGAAGTTATTCGCCTTGAGGCCATTCAACACGTTCTGGCCGGCTGAGCCGGCGCGCGCTGACATGCCGACGATCGCGACCGATTTTGGCTTCATGACCTTGGCCACGCACTTGGGGCCGCGAGCGAGGTGCGAGAGATCTGCTGCTTGATTCATTTCCGAAAAATCCTTAATCCGAGATTAGATAATGACCACAATGAAAGCTGCTAAACGCTTGGATGAAATATTTTAATGAATTTACTGTGCACCAAGGCACTTTAGGTATTTCGAAACGGGTTCCTATTTATCCGGCTGAAACATCAAAAGGTTGGTGCCATCTTCCAACGGCATCCAAAAAGGCTTCACCTTCATGCCCACTTTGAGATCTTCTTCCTTGCAGTTCACCATATTGGCGATGTGATTCACACCCGCGCCCTCGAAGGTCACGCAGGCCACCGCATAGGGTTCGACGGCGCGAAATTTATCGGTGCCGCGATAGGTGACGGTGTAGGAGAAAATTTCGCCTTTGCCGGAGATTTCGCGCCACTCGATGTCGCCCATCTTGCCGGTGAAAATGCTCGTAGGCCGGGGAAAGTGCTGGAATTTTTTGCTCGCCTTGCAGTACTGGATCACCACTTTCTTTTCGCGCGTTCCATCCCAGAAAGGTTTGGCGAAGCCATAAGATTTGATTTCGCGCTTCAAACTCAGGGTGTCGTTTAAGGGGCGGGTTTCATTGTTCATAATCATCCTTTGCGTTACTTGTCTTTTGCCGAGATCTGGTTAAGAGTTTGTCTGTGGTGTTCGCGTAGCAGGTGGATCAATCCCCTGGCACCAATACCAGCGCTGCGCTAGAGCCCCAGTTCCTGCCGTAGTTAATCCAACCGATGCCGGTGT
>JBJXEY010000329.1:0-3619 GCA_046153355.1 Burkholderiales bacterium | reverse complement strand
CTGAAGTCCTCGGCGGCTTCACCGCTCGCAAGGGGGATTGTTCGAGACGGTGTCATGTCGAAATTGCCTTTCGGCATAATGTATCAATTGCCCGATGCGAAGGCGGGTGCGACGGCGTTCATGAACCGATCCATCTGCTCCATCACCATCTGGTGCGGCGTGAGCCCATGGTGGAAGTACAGCGCCACCTCGTCGATACCCGCGGCCTCGACGCGCTTCAAGGATTCGATGATCTGCTGTGGCGAGCCAAGCAGAAACGAGGTTTCATTCAGATCCTCGCGCTTGAAGTTCTGCAGCCAGCCGACGATCTTCGCGTAGTAGGCCATGGTCGGCGGCAAATTTGCGGTGCGCGATTCGGAGCCGGGCGGGCGCATGCCGGAGTTCTTGAAGTAGCGCATCAGGAAATCGGTGCCGAGTTCCTCCTCGGCACGCGTCTCGGCGATGTGGATGAAGTAGCTGCACACGGCGCGGCCATGCGGATTGCCATGGCGGGCGCAGGCTTCGCGGTATTGGGCGACCGCCGGCCGCAACCCGCCGAACATGATCTGCGCGGCGAACGGCGCGTACACGATGTGCCAGCCGCGCTTGGCTGCGAGTTCCATGGAAAACGGCGAGAAGCATGCGATGTGGGGTATCAGCGGCTGCTGCACGGGCTTGGGCGTGAGTTCTATGTTCTCGCAGTGGTAAAACGTGCCGGAAAACGAGAACGGTTGTTTCTCGGTCCAACATTTCCACAGCAGCTCGAGACCCTCGGTGAACATCTCGGCCGATTTCTGGAAGTCGGCGCCAAACGGCGCGTACTCCACCGCGTCGTAACCGCGGCCGGTGGCGAAATCCACCCGCCCGCCTGAGATCTGGTCAAGCATCGCCCACTCCTCGGCCACCGCGATCGGGTTATGCATGGGCAACACATTGACCGCCGGGGCGAGGCGCACGTTCTTCGTCTCGCGCGCGATGGCGGCGAGCAATATCCCAGGGCAGGGGATGGAGCCGCGCCGGTTGAAATGGTGCTCGCCGATCCATACCGAATTCAATCCAATCTGATCGGCATGGATGGCCTCGGCGATGATGTCGTGCAGGAACGCCTCCGGCGTCCGCGGATTGTCCGGGAAGCGGTTATCGCTCAAGGTAAAGTAGCCGAACTTCATGCGCCCCTCCTGGTGCGTAGCGATTCGATTCAAGCATAATATCTCCCGCTTCTAAAGGAAACCTAAATGAGATTTCAATTAGCTCTATTTGCCATCGCCGCATCCCTCCTACCTCTTCACGCCACGCAGTCATTCGCGCAAGCCTGGCCGCAGCGGCCGGTGCGCGTGATTCTTCCTTTGGGGCCGGGTTCGGGCGCGGACATCGGCGCGCGCCTGTACGCCGATCAACTGGGCAAACGCTGGGGACGGCCGGTACTGGTGGAGAACCGGCCCGGTGGCGACGGGATGATCGCGATCAACGCGGTGCTTGGCGCGCGCGACGACCATACGCTCCTGTGGGGCCCAACCTCAGCGTTTGTCGGGCATCCCTATACGCTGGAGAAGATTCCCTACGATGTGCGCGAACTGCTGCCGGTGGCGCGCGTCACCAGCACGGTGGTGAGTCTTGCTGTGCCAACGTCCCTCAATGTTGGCACGCTGAAGGAATTCATGACCCTCGCGCGCGAGCGACCCGGAAAGTTCAATTGGTCCTCGGTGACCACCATTACCGACATTGTGATGGAGGGCTACTTCAAGAGTGCCGGGCTCGATCTCACCAAGGTGAACTACAAGGATGGGGTGGTCGCACTGACCGACCTCACCGAGGGTCGCATCCAGATGTATAGCTCGGCCTACGCCATTGTGCGCAGCCAAGCGCAGGCGGGCCGCATCAAACTCTTGGCGGTGATGAACCGCAGCCGGGCGCCGGGCCTGGATCTGCCCACGGTGGCGGAGTTGGGATTTCCCGGACTCAATTTCGATGGCCTTGTAGGCATCATCGCGGCTCGATCAAGCGCGCCGAACGACGCGGCGCGCGCGCGCATCGTTGCTGATATCGCCGAGATTTCCAAGGACCCAGCGATACTGGAGCGCCTGACCGCGACCGCGCAATTGGTGATCCCTGGTAGCGGCGCCGAATTCGCCGCTTCGATCACCGAGCAGACCGCGCAACTCGCGGCAACCGCCAAGGCACTGGGCATTAAGTCGATACAGTAGGTAAGCGCGTTTGACGCTCGCCGGGCCCTGGTTCGCGGTATAGCCAGGGTCTCTTGCGCGGCGTCTGTGTTATCGCAGGCGTCTGTGTAATGGTAGTAAGGCGCCCACTGGTCCTACCCCAACGGCCCCTGAAACACCGAGCCAAGGTAGGTATCCGAGAGCCCATCCAGCGTCTGCGGCCAATGTTCATTGTCGACTATGCGGCGCGAGGCCGCCGGGCGCGGCCGACCATCCCAGCCAATTTGCTCCATGTAGTAATAAAGCTGGATGGCATGGCCCTCGGGGTCGAGCGCGTAGGCCGAGTAGTCGATGCCCGGTGAGAGTTCCGGCGGCAGGTACTTGATGGTTACACCCTTGTCGCGCAGAAACGCCACCGCATCCTTCAATTGTTGATAGCTGCCCACCTGCATGCCATAGGCCATGCAGAGCGAATCCGGCCGCAGGCCCAGTTCCTCGCGCAGGGCGAGCGGGTAGAGCGCAATGGTGTGGTGCTCGGTGTTTGCGCGAAGGAACAGCGCGCGGTGGCCATGCCAGAGGATCTCTTCGGTTAGCGCCAGGCCCATGAATTCGATGTAGAAGCGGGCCGCTGCATCGAGGTCGCGGGTAAATAGCCTGATCGGGCCGTTACGCACAATGCGGAAAGGGCGCGGCAGCAAAATGCCGGCGACGTCGAACGACGGTTCGCCGAAGGGGCGTTGATGCAACCCCTCACGCAGATCCAGGCCATTTTCTATCGCCTGGCGAGCCATCGGAAAATCGGGCAAGGCAGCGCCATCGATTGCGGGTGGGCGCTCGCCGTTGGGGCATATTGACGGCGGTTTGGACACGCCGTCCCAGCCTATCTGATCCATGCCGTAATAAATTTCATTCGAGATGTGATCGGCATCCGTCACGGTGAAATTCCAGTTAGCGCCGCGCACGTCGCGCCCGGCGGGGCGTGCGACAGCCACTTGTTCGGCGAGCCACTGGCTGCCTTCGCTCACTTCGCGCAACGTCCCCACCTGCCAAGCCATGTGGCTGATCCATTCGTTGCCTGGGCGTGTGCCACCAGGCCGCGTCTGCTGTATCCAATGCGGAAATAGCACCACGTTATGGTGGTCCCCTGCCACGCGCAGGAAGTAGCCGTGCGGGTCCTGGCCCGTCGCGCTTTTTTGATTGAAGACCTTTCCGAAATTGACCGTGTCGGTAACCGGCAGGCCCAGAAGATCACTGTAGAACTTGAGCGCAATCTCCTGATCGCAAACATTGAAACCGAAATGTCCGAGCCGCTGAACGCGAAATGGCCGCGCGAGGCGAATGCCGCCAACGTTGTAGCTTGGAGCGAGTGTTTGCTGTGCGATTGTCATGGTTATCTTTCCCTCCCAGTGGCCGGATGCACTGCCAAGTGTGCCTGCGAATGTCGCGCTTGTACATGTAGGCTAGCTAAATTGATTAGC
>JBJXEY010000316.1:0-14532 GCA_046153355.1 Burkholderiales bacterium | reverse complement strand
CGCCCACACCCAGGATTTCGCCCCCGAAGGCAGCACTGGCCGGATCAAGAAAACCGCGGTGCATGCCAAACGCCAAATGGTGGTGGCCGCACACCCGCTTGCTTCGCAGGCTGGCATCGAAATATTGCGCGCCGGTGGCAGCGCGACGGATGCAGCCATCGCCACGCAATTGGTGCTGAACGTCGTGGAGCCGCAATCCTCCGGCATCGGCGGTGGCGCGTTTCTATTGCACTACGATGCAGACGCCAAACAATTGACATCGTTTGATGGCCGCGAAACCGCACCGGCAGCGGCCAAGCCTGATCGCTTCGCCGTGACGGGCGGACGAACCGGTTTCCAGGCCTATCTTCAAGCGGTCGGTTCGGGCCGCTCGGTAGGGGTACCGGGCCTGGTGCGGATGATGGAACTCGCGCACGTGCGACACGGTCGCCTGGCATGGCCGAAACTTTTTGCCGCCGCCATTCGCGTCGCCGAAGAGGGTTTCGAAATTTCGCCGCGCTTAGCGCAGCTCATCGCCCAGGACCCCCTTCTGAAAGGCAACGACGCCGCGCGTGCGCTATTTTTCCAAGCCGATGGATCGCCCAAACGAGTCGGCACGTGGCTGCGCAATCCAGAGTTGGCCACGGTGTTCAAAATCATCGCTTTCGAGGGGCCACAGGCTTTTTACGCAGGCGAGATCGCGCGCGACATGGTGGCTGCGGTCACCAGCCATCGCGTCCCGGGCGATATGACGCTCGCCGACATCGAGGCCTACCGCGCCAAGGAACGTGCCGCTTTATGCGCCCCCTATCGAGGTTACAAAGTGTGCGGCGTTGCGCCACCCTCCTCCGGCGGCGCCGCAGTCGCGATGCTGCTCGGCATGCTGGAGCGCTTTCCCATGGAGAAATACAAGCCGCTCTCCACCGAAGCGGTGCATCTGTTTTCCGAAGCGGGCAAGCTTGCTTACGCTGATCGCGATTTTTACCTGGCTGACCCTGATTTCGTGCGCCAACCCATGGCGCAACTGCTTGATCGCGGCTACCTGCGTTCGCGAAGCAAAACGATTCGGATCGATCTTGCCAACAAACAAACGCGCCATGGCGAATTGAAGCTTCCCGGATTGGCGCGCCTGGGCGAGGATAAAACGCTGGAAATGCCCGCCACCTCGCATTTATCGGTAATCGACGCAGAGGGCAACGCGGTGGCCTTCACCACCTCGGTGGAATCCGCTTTCGGCAGCCGCATCATGGTGCGTGGATTCTTACTAAACAATCAACTTACCGATTTCTCATGGCTTCCCGATGAAGAGGGCCTGCCCGCGGCGAATCGCGTCGAAGGCGGCAAACGCCCGCGCAGCTCCATGGCGCCCACCATTGTGTTCGACGCGCAGGGCAAGGTGCGCCACGTGCTGGGCTCGCCGGGTGGTTTGCAGATCATCAATTTCGTCGCCCTTACCTTGGTGGCGTTGCTCGATTGGAAGCTTGGCGAACAAGAAGCTCTCGACCTGCCGCGCTATGGCGGCCGCCCGCGCGCCACGGACCTGGAGCGCATCGAAGGCAACGGCGAGCTTGCCAAGGCATTAACGGCGCTGGGGCACGAGGTGCGTCTGGGCAATGCGGGGAGCGGATTACATTTGATATCCGTTTCGCCGCGCGGGTTGATCGGGGCGGCCGATCCGCGCAGGGAAGGCGTGGCGGTGGGGGACTAAATGATCGTCAAATCAATCCAGGCATTGGATCTTTGGCGGCGGCATAATTTCTCTAAGTGATTGTGGGTCGGTTCGCTCAGTGCACATTGGCGGGTACGACTTGCCTCACGCCGCCCGCTTTTCAATCGGACTGACTGCAATGCGCAATCCAAACGTGCCAAGCACGGCAGAAAGGCTTCGGTATTCGGGATTGCCAACCGCCGAGAGCATTTTGTAGGCGGCTTCCCGCGAGAGGTTTGCCTGTCGCGCGACCTGGGCAACGCCGCCTTGCGCCTTTGCCACTTGCCTCAATGCAAGCATGATGGCAGCTTGGTCACCCTCCGCGAACACGGCCTCTAGGTATGCCGCCGCTTCGCCCCTATCCTTCAAGCGCTCGATCAGCCACTCGGAATAGGAGCCGCTAGGCGCGACCCTTTGGGGCGCTTTTTTTCGAGCGGGCTTTATGGTCTTCGAGGTAGGTTTTCGCACGTTCAATATCCTTTTGCTGCGTTCCTTTGTCGCCCCCGCATAAGAGGAGCACGATAACCTGACCCATCCGAGCGAAATACACTCGATAGCCCGGCCCCCAATCAACTCGCAGTTCCATCACGCCATCGCCCACCGAACTAAAATCGCCCAAGTTGCCAACCTCGACGCGGGCGAGCCGCGCTTGGATCTTTGCTCGTGCCTGTTTGTCGCGCAAATCCTCTAACCAATCGGTGAACGGTTGCGTGGCGTCGCCTGTTCGGTAATAGCGGATTTCCAATGGATTCATTGTAATTTATAGTGCACAGCTTGACAAGATGTTAGTTTCAATCACTGACCCGAATTATTCCTTGTTCGGACGCTCATGAATAATTAACCTACGCATATGCATGTTAACGCCAGCGAAAGCAAACTTACCTGACAATATTTTGTGGAGGATGAAATGCATACAATTCGCGTAAGCCTTGCGTTGCTGTTGGCCGTGGCAATGAGTTGCGCGCAGGCGCAAACCACCGGTCGCGTGGTGGTCGGCTTCGCCGCGGGCGGCGCCCTGGATGCCATGAGCCGCGTGGTGGCCGATGCGCTGCGTGAAGGTTTAAATCAGCCCTTCATTAGCGATAACCGCGCTGGCGCCGAAGGGCGCATCGCCATTGACATGGTTAAGTCCGCGGCCGCCGATGGCAATACCCTGCTCTTCTCTCCAATCGCGAATTTCTGTATTTATCCGCATACGCAGAAACATATTCCCTACGACCCTCTAAAGGATTTCATCCCCGTGTCGATGGTCGGCGCCTATAGCGTGGGTATGGCGGTCGGGCCGCTAACGCCGGCGAAGACCTTGCAGGAATTCGTCGCATGGGCCAGAGCCAATCCCAAACAAGCCAATTTCGGCACGCCTGGCAACGGCAACATCCCGCATTTCACCGGGATTCTCTTATCACAAGTCGCGGGCATCGAATGGACCAACGTGCCCTACAAGGGATCGGTACCCGCGATTGTCGATCTGATCGGTGGGCAATCGGCTTCGGTGTTCACCACACTCGGCGATTTCACTACGCAGGCGCGAGCCGGCAAATTGCGGGTGTTGGCGCACTCGAGCGCGCAGCGTTCCAGCGTCGCACCGGACGTGCCGACCTTCCGCGAACAGGGCTACAACATCGAAACCGCCGGTTGGTACGCGCTATTCGCGCCCGCCGGCGTCCCTCAGGCAATGATCGAGCGCATCGGACGCCTGGTGATGCAGGCGCAACAAACACCCGCGGTGCGTGAGCGCATGCAAAACCTATCCTTGGATATTCACCTCACCACGCCGGCGCAATTCGCGGAGATCGTGCGCAATGACTATGATCGCTGGGGCAAGATAATCCGCGCCTCGGGGTTCAAGGCGGTGGAGTAGTTGATCAATCTAGGTCCCGGCCTTAGATTGCCGAGCCATGTCGGATTTACTCGGGCTGAATGCCTGCCGCTTTGATGATCTTGCCGTAGACATCGAAACCGGCTGTATACATTTTCTGAAAATCGGCCGCGGAGTTGGCGATGACCACCAGGCCCATGGCGTCGAACTTTGGCGTGAGATCAGGGGATTTAAGGCCTTTTACCAGTTCGGCGTTGACGCGATCGAGCAACGGCCCGGACATGTTCGCCGGCCCGAGAAATCCAAACCAAGAATCGGGGCGGACAAAACCCGGCAGTGTTTCAGGGGCAGAGGGAATATCGGGCAACTGCGACCAGCGCTGCGGATTGATGGTCGATAACACGCGCAGCTTGCCGCCGCGCATCAAGGGCAGCACGTTATTCACCGAGCTGAACACCATGTCGACCTGTCCGCTGGCGGTCTCTTGCACCGCTTGAATGATGCCCTTGTAGGGCACGTGCAGCAGGCTTACGCCTTGCGAGGATTGGAAAATTTCTCCTACCAGGTGAAACGCATTGCCAATGCCGGCCGAGCCATAGCTCACCTTGCCGGGGTATTTTTTGAGATAGTCGACTAACTCGCGCACCGAATTCACCGGCATCGCCGGGTTCACCGCCAGGACCGTGACCGCATCCACCGCGGCGGTGATCGGCGTCACGTCTTTACGCGGGTCGTAGGGAAGTTTCTTCACCAGATAAGGCGCGCTAATGTGCGTGCTGGTAGTGGTGGCAAGAATCGTATAGCCATCCGGGGCAGATTTCGACACGAACTCCGAACCGATCATGCCATTGGCCCCGGCACGGTTTTCCACCACCACCGGTTGGCCGGTGGATTCGGTGACCTTTTGCGATACCAATCGAGTCATGGTGTCCAGTGTCGCACCGGGGGGAAAGGGCACGATCATGCGGACGGGTTTGGCGGGCCAGGTTTGCGCAAATGCCGCGCTCGATGCCGCGAGGATGGCCGCGCCGATCGCGCCGCCCAAAAATTTTCCAATGCATTTCATGATCATCACCTCAAGTCTAAGTTTCATGCTGCGGGGTAATTGTGCAGCAAAGCCAAGTCAGATCGTAGCTTGATTGTCAACCAACATCGAGGGCCGAGCGTTATAGAAACAACGGTTCACGACTAAAGCATTGTGCATTGTGAACTGCAACCTAAAAGCGCAAAAATTTGGTTGACGGCGAATAATGAAAACTCTCGCTCAAATCCGACAACAATTGACCAATGGCCAGTTTGACTTCAGCCAACACGCATTTCAACGCGCGGTTGAACGCAATATTAGCGAGGTAGAAATTCGAGCCGCGGGTGTACAAGCGCAAATTATTGAGGAGTATCCAGAAGACAAATATTCGCCGAGTATATTGATCCTGGGTTTCACCACGGCTGGGCGTGCGCTACATCTTCAGGTATCGTTAGCAGATGCCGATTTTACGAAGATCATTACCCTGTACGAACCAGACCCTGAGGAATGGGAAAATAATCGAAATCGGAGGTAATCATGCCAGCATTTAAATGCCATGCGTGCGGTGGCGAATCCGCCACAGAGAAATTTATCAGCGAGGTGCTCGATGTAGACGGCCGGCGCGTGCTGGTCGAGCACATTCCGGCGCAGGTCTGCGCGCGCTGCGCCGAGCCTTCGATCTCGCGGGAGACTACCGAGCGTATCCGCCAGTTGGTCCATGGCGCGGGCCGGCCCGTGAAGACTGTTCCGTTGGAGGTGTTCGAGCTGGCGTAGGAAGGCCACTTATTCAGGCAGTATGCCAATCGATTTTATAAGCTTTGCCGCGCGTTCAAGATCCCTTTTCATGATCGCGGTCACCTCTTCCGGCCGATTGCCTATCACCACGTAACCGCCGTCTTCCAGCCGCGAGCGGATCTCGGGGGAATGGATCGCGGCGATGGCGGTATTCACCAATCGCACATGCGCATCCGCAGGCAATCCGGCGGTGGCAAACATACCGATCCACGAGGGCGGTTTCTCGAATCCGGGCACCAGTTCCGCCACCGCCGGCGCGCCGGGCGCATGCGGATGGCGCTTGGCTTCGACCACGGCAATGATGCGTACCTTGCCGGCGGCCAGCGCCGGTCGAACCAGATCGACACTGGGAAAGCCTACATCGATGCGACCCGCCGCGAGATCAGTCCACGCCGGGGTACTGCCTTTGTAGGGCACGTGCAACATATCCACGCCCGCCGCTTGTTTGAAGTGTTCGCCGGTGAGATGAAAGATGGAGCCGATACCGGAACTGCCATAGGTGAGTTTGCCGGGAAACTTTTTCGCATAGTCGATCAGTTCGCGCAGCGTATTGATCGGCAGGTTGCTATTGACCGCGATAGTGGCCATGCCCGCGTAGGCGAGTGTCACCGGCGCAAAATCCTTGATCGGGTCAAAGGGCACGGACTTTGCCAACGCCGGGCCATTCACCATGGTGCTCGATGCGGTAAAGAGCAAGGTGTAGCCATCAGGCGCGGCGCGCGCCACTGCTTCGGTGCCGATGAATCCATTAGCGCCGGCGCGGTTCTCGATGACAAAAGGCTGACCGAGTGTCTCGGTCATTTTGGCGGTGATCAAGCGCGCTGAGGTATCCACACCACCCGGCGGCGAAGACACGATCACGCGGATTGGCTTTACCGGCCAGGTCTGAGACATTGCCTGCGCGGCCGGCCACAGCGCCGATAGCGCGATGAAAAGTCGAAAGCTCCGAGCTAAAAATCTCATCCCGTCCCTCCAGCATCCGAATAGTCAGTCAAAGTGTAACGCTCACTCGTTGGGCGCGCTGCGTACGTAGATAGATTAACGGTCCAATCCTCGCGTTCACAACCAAGCGAGGCGCCGCATTTGCGGCCACCGATGAGATTATGCATTTGACATATCAAAACCAAAATTGCATTCGTCAATTTGACGCGGTTTCCTCGCTAGCAATTCCGCATCATTAATCCATCCCTTCATACGATAGACATATAATTGAGAAAAAATAGGCCATGCCAAGGCGGTTCGCCCATGGCTTCGCCAATCATCGCGAGGAAATCCAATGCCTGGACAATCCGTCCAACATATCAGCTTCACTATTGAACGCACGCTTTATGCATCGCCCTCACAGGTGTTCATGGCGTGGTCCAACCCATCGGTGAAGCGGCGCTGGTTCGTGGGCCCGCGTGGGCAGTGGAAAGAGCGCATTCGCGAATTCGATTTTCGCGTCGGCGGGCGTGAGCGGCTGGTGGGTGTATTTCTCGATGGAAAAACCTCCACTTATGACGCCCGTTTTCTCGACATCGTGCCCGAGGAACGAATTATCTATACCTACGACATGTACAACGAGACGCAGAAAATGTCGATATCGCTGGCGACCATGTTGTTCGAAGCAGCCGGCGCGGGTACACGCCTCAAATATCGAGAAGAGGCACTGATACTCAGCGGCGCCGACGACACTGGTAGGCGCGAAAAACGCACCAACGTCTTATTCGACCAGATGGAGGCTTCGCTGCGGGTAAAACCGATGCCCTGAGCGATGCCCTGAAATTCGACGCCGAGTCGTAGAATCGCGCCAGTCGAATCGAAGGAGTCTAAGCATGCCCATCACCACGCAACAATATTTCACCGTTGGCGAAACCAAAGTAGCTAACGCCTACGGGCACCCCAAAGACTACAAAATTCTCCTGGAAAAAGATGTGCGCGTGCCGATGCGCGATGGCATCGGTTTGTATGCCAACGTGTTTCGCCCGGCGGCGCCGGGGAAGTATCCGGTCATCTTCTACATCTCGCCCAAGATCAAAGATCGTTTTCCGGCCTTCGAGGAATACGAGCGCATACCCAACACCGGTTTGATCCGCGTTTCCGAGTACGCGGCGTTCGAAGCGCCCGACCCAGTATTCTGGGTACCCAATAGTTACGCGCTGGTAGCGGTGAACAATCGCGCCTCGGGCGAATCCGAAGGTGAAACCTTCGCGCACCTCGCGCCACAGATGGCCGACGATTTTCACGACGCGGTGGAATGGGCGGCGTGTCAGGATTGGTCCGATGGCAATGTGGGCGCCAATGGCGTGTCGTATCTGGCCATGACGCAATGGCTGGGCGCGGCGACCAATCCGCCGCACTTGAAGGCCATCATGCCTTGGGAAGGCCTGAACGACCCGTATCGTGATTGGGCCTTCAACGGCGGCATTCCCGATACCGGTTTTTTCAAGATGTACACCGGGCGCACCTTGCAGCCCGGCGTGGGTTTTGTGCGCGCTGACGCCAAGGCCGAGAATCTGTTGGAAGAGCGCGCCAAGCGCCCCACCTACGACGAATTCTGGGAATCCAAACGCGCGAAGCTAGAGAACATCACGGTGCCTGCTTACATCTGCGCGAGCTGGTCGACACAAGGCTTGCACAATCGCGGCGGCTTCGAGGGCTACAAGCAGATCGCATCCAAGCAAAAGTGGCTGGAAGTGCATGGCCGTAAAGAATGGGAGACCTATTATTCGCGCGAGTGCCTGGAACGCCAACGACGTTTTTTCGATCATTTCCTCAAAGGCAAGGCCACCGGCATCGAGGAATTGCCGCGGGTGCGCTTTGAGGTTCGCCAGCGTTTCTACGAGGGCACGACGCGCACCGCCACGGATTACCCCATTCCCGGCACGCAGTATCCTGCGCTGTACCTCGATGCTTCTACGTTCGGCCTTGGTGCGAGTGCCGCGAAAGAATCGAGCGTGCGTTACTGTGTGGTCAAAAATTCAACCGAGCGTGACAGCGCGCAGTTCACGCATACCTTCACCGAGCGCACCGAGCTGGTGGGCAATATGAAGTTGAAGCTTTGGGTGAGTGCCGAGGGCGCCGACGACATGGATCTCGAGGTCGGTATCAAGAAATTTGACCGCCATGGCAACGAAGTGTTCCTCGCCGATTTCAATCACATGGAAAACGGCATGGTGGCCTCGGGTTGGCTGCGCGTCTCGCACCGCGAGTTGGATGAGAAAAAATCCACGCCGCAGCAACCCTGGTTGAAACACCAACGCATCCAAAAATTGCAACCAGGCGAAATCGTGCCGGTGGAAATCGAGATTCTTCCCTCGGGCACCGCTTTCGAGGCGGGCGATCAGTTGCGCTTAATCGTGCAGGGCCACGAAATCCTGCAATTTGCCTACCGCAATCACCATGAAGAAACGGTCAACGCGGGACATCATGTGCTGCACACCGGCGGGCGTTACGATTCGCACCTATTGGTGCCAGTGATCCCTGCGGGTTAAGGCGAATTCGCGGCGCTCGGTGACGCCGCGAGCCTACCCGGCCAATTGCGCGAGCTTGCCGTCACGCGCCCGACCTTGGGCGCGGTATTGCCCGATCTTCTCCATCATTGGCAGATCCGACACCGCGTACAACACCGCGTCTTTCGCGCCGCTATTGCGATGCCGACGCCATAAAAAATTGGGCAGAACAAAAATATCGTTTTCTTCCCAATCGAAGGTTTCCTTACCCACTTCGGTGCTGCCGCGTCCCTCCAGCACGACATAGAGACGGCTCGCCGTTTCGCGTTTCAACAAGGTTTCTTCGCCAGGCGAGAGAAGCTGCGCGGTGTAATCCAGCGTCGGAAATAAAGGCTCACCGGTGACCGGGTTAGTAAAGCGCAGCGGCGTGCCTTCATAAGGATCGTGTGCCTGCCCCTTTAAGGCAAACAACGCGGCGCGAATATCTTTGCCGCTGAAATGGATCATCGGCGTGGCGTCGCGCGCCAAACCACGCTGGTGAGAATCAATGCCCGGCACCATGCCACCTGTGCCATACAGAGACTTCGAATATCCGGTGGCGCGGCTGGGTTTCTGCGCTCGCGCGGGGCCCACCGTCTCGCCAGGGAATTGATCATCCAGCCAAATGCAATCGAGAAACTCCATTAACGGCCAGTCGAGCACATCCATCCAGATCACCGGGTCATTGGAATCGTTGCCATGGTCGTGCCAGGTGCCATGCGGCGTGAGGATCAGATCGCCACGCCCAGCGATACAACGCTCGCCATCCACCGTGGTGTAGCCGCCGTTCTCCGACAAAATTGTGCGGCTGGCGTTAGGCGTGTGCACATGCACGCCCGCAACATCGTAGGGGTTGTAGATCGACACCGCGCAGCGCATGGTATTAGCCACCTGCAGCCGCCCGCCAAAACCCGGATTAGTGAGGAGAAACTGCTGCCGGTCGGCGAATTCAACCGGCGGCACATCGGCGTTCTTGGCCACCTCGGCGATGCGCTGCAAGTAGGGCGAAATTTCCTTCCAACGCCAGCGGTAAGGCGCGGCTTTGAGTTGGCCCGCGCCGACGCGTCCGCTTGCCGTGGTGCCCGCGACATCGATCTCCGCATCGCGAAACCAGGGCCGCTGCGCCGGCGCGTTAGCTTGCGTGCGCAGCCAGATATTGAGTGGCGCCGCTTCGGTGTTGAGCTTTTCCATGGCTTCGCGGGCCTTGGTAGGCAGTGCGGCGCGTTGCGGGGCTTTGGGTTCAGTCTGGTCCATGATGGAGCCTCCTTGGTGTGGTCGTGGCGAGACGCTTTTTGCGGCCAGCGTTTGCTTCTCTATGGCTAATTAGTTGCCATGTTTAACATCATCATCGCCTGATTAAGCACATGGCACCTTGATAGAAAAATATAAAAGTTCATGATTTGTCCACGGCGCCTGCCAGTTCGCCGCGCTTCTTGGCGGTCGCCGCCAGATCGATGGAGCGATCCGCACCCAACACCACGCCATATTTGTCGCGGGCGAATTCGGCGCTCACAAAGCCCTCGATCACATCCCACTGTACCCGCTCGGGTTCGCGTTCGAGTGGATTACCCCAACCGCCGCCGCCGGGCGATTGGCCGATCACCTGCACATCGGCAGGCACCGGTTGGCGCATACCCATCACGTGTTTGTATTCCACTTCACCTTGTTTGCGCAGCAAGTAGCCCCCGCCAGTGCCCGCTTCGCCGCCCCACAAGCCCCACGGCGGACAACCCTCGCGATGCGTGGCGGTGAAATTCCAGCGGCCATCAACGAAGTTTTTCACATGCAAATCGATGCCCAAGCCGCCGCGCCAGCGGCCCGCGCCGCCTGAGTCGCAGCGCAATTTACGGCCCTCGATCATGATGGGGCATTTGAGTTCGATACCTTCGATGGAGCCGTTACGCACATCGCCCTGGCAGGAGGACACCGCGCCGGATTCGCCATCCTCGAACGGACGCCCGCCCCAGCCACCGCCATCGATGGTTTGCAAAACGAAACGCCGCCCGGTCTTCGGATGATTGCCAAAGAAAGTATGCCCACCCATGTTGGCGTGATGCGCGGCCGGGGTGCTGTCTTTCATCGCTGGTGCCAACGCCTTCAAAATCGTATCGACGGTGAGGTTGATGGTGGTGGACCACTGCGCCATGGGAATGGGATAGCGCGCCATCATGATGCTGCCCTCGGGAATGATGCAGGTCAACGCGCGAAAGCCGCCCTCGTTCACTGGCTCCAACGGCGCGGTAAGCGCTTTGTAAGCGATACGCGGGCCGGCGAAGGTTCGCGCATTCACCGATACCGCGCGCTCAGCCGAGCTGCCGGTCATATCGATGGTCATGTGGCCGCGATTTATGGTTACCTTAACCTTGACCGTGATCTTGTCTTTAGGGTTGATGCCATCGCCATCGAGATAAGACTCCGCCTGATAGACACCATCGGTGAATTTCGATACCACGTTGCGGCATTTCTGCTCCGCCTCGTTGTAAATCTGCTCAAGCGCGGCCAATACGGTTTGTTTGCCGTAGCGTTTGAAGATCTCCTCCAAGCGGCGCACGCCCAGCTTGCAGGCGGCGATCTGCGATTTCATATCGCCCATGGAGGCCTCGGGAAAACGAATGTTGTCGCTCACCATGCGGTAGAGCATCTCATTCACCTGCCCATCTTCGTAAATCTTTAACTGATCGAACTGCAAACCCTCCATCCACGGGTCGGGGACACTGGGCCCCGCGCCAAATCCCGTGGACGCACCGCCCACATCGATCCAGTGCGCACGCACCATGGTGAACATCACCAGCTCGCCCTCGAAAAAGAACGGCACGTAGATCACCACATTGTTGAGGTGCTGCCCAGCCACTGCCTGGTGATTGGTAAGAATTACATCGCCCGGTTTAAAACCCTCCTTGCCGTAGCGCTTCATACCATCGACGATTAATACACCCAGATCCGCGACGAAATGCGATACACCGCCTACGTTCTGGCTAACCAAGTCGCCTTCGGTAGTCAGCACCGCGGTGCAAAAATCGCGTACCTCGTAGATCATCATGTTGTAGGAGGTGCGCTGTAAATCTGCGGCCATTTCGGTGGAGATCGCGGGCAGGGCGTTGCGAATCACCTCCAAGGTGACCGGGTCGAGTTTGGAATTTTTTACGCGCGTATCCATGAGTTACCTTTGGCGACAATGCATCGGGGAATGCTGATTTTCACTCAATGATTTTCACTTAAAGCAGGTGAGTTGTTCTTTGGCGTAGAGCCGAGTTTCTACACTCTAGCGCTTTGCCACGCGCGGCGGATGCGCCTTCAATCCCTCTTCATTAACATCCGCACCCCAACCCGGGCCTTTGGGCAAGATCAACTCTCCGTTCTCCACCACTGGCGGAATGGTCACCAACTCATCCTTCCACGGCACATCGTCCACTTCATATTCCATGATGCGAAAGTTGGGGATGGCCGCGCAGAAATGCGCGCTCATCAGCGATGCCAGGTGCCCGTAAAAGTTATGCGGGGCACAGGCCACTTCATAGGCTTCGGCAAGGGTGGCGATACGCACCGATTCCCACACGCCGTTCCAGGGCACATCAACCACCGCCACATCCACCGATTGATTCTCAAAATACGGCCGGTAGTGACGCAGGCCATGCAAGGATTCAAGCGAAGTGATCGGCGTAGAACTCGAGCGCCGCACCTGCGCCAACCCCTCCGGGTCGTGCATGTCGATCTCAAGCCAGGTCATGTCGAAGCGTTCCAAGGCTTTCGCGACGCGAATGAAACCTTCGGTACGAAGACCGAAATTCAAATCGAACATGAGGCCGGTGTCGGGGCCGATGCCGTCGCGTTGCGCGGCCAACTGCTCGATGAATTGCGCCAGCACGCGCCGATCCAGATTGCGATCAAGAAACCCCGGCGACATACGCACCCCGGCGCTAAAGGGCACCGCGCCCGGCCCCCATGCCATGGGGTTGGTCTTGATTGCTTTGAAGCCGCGCTGCACTGCCTCTTGCCCAAGTTTCTTCAAGTCATCCAGCGAACGGATAGGCGGTTTTTTAAATTCCTTCTCCCAAAGATCCGGGTTCCACGCGCGCATGCTGCCGCAGTGCGACCAGTACAGCGTGAGGCGGTCGCGAAACGGCCCACCGAAAAGCGAATACACCGGAACCCCGAGCGCCTTCGCCTTGATATCGAGGCAAGCGTTTTCAATCGCCGCCACCGCCTGATGCGTGATCGCGCCCGAGACAATACGTGTGTGCGAGCGCAGGCTCTCGCCCAACACACCCACATCGCGCGGATCGAACGTTTTCGCCAACGGCGCGAATTTGTGGATGATTTCGGTGACACCGCCCACGCCGAAGCCTTGACTGTATTCCGACCAGCCGACCAAGCCCTCATCGGTGGTGATTTTCAGGAATGACAACGTGCGCCAACCGCCGTCGGCGTGGAAGTCTTCAATTTTTACGATTTTCATACCCGCTCCTTATTCCACGACTTTGATATTTCGCTCTTTCACCAACTTCGACCAAAGCTCAATTTCCGAACGCACCAGACGCGAAAACTCTTCCGTTGATCCCGTCTCCGCCTCGCTGCCAGTCTTCTCCAGCGCATCGATAACATCGCGCTGACGCGTGATGGGTTGCACGTCGGCATTGATTTTTCGCACAATCTCCATGGGCGTGTTGGCGGGCGCGAAGATGCCCAGACCCGAGGTGAAAATAAAATTCGGAACCCCCGACTCAATCATGGTGGGCATGCCCGGCACCAGTGGCGTGCGCTCCTTGCTCGCCAATGCCAGTGCGCGAATCTTGCCCGCCTGCACCGCCGGCGCGGCGGTATTGGTATCACCAAAAGAAAAATGCGTCTCACCGGTCAATAAACTGGCGAACGCGGGCTGGCCGCCTTTGTAATTCACGTCGACAAACTCCACCCCCGCGAGTGAACGCAGCAAGTGACCCAGCATAAAGGTCGAAGTGCCTCCTGAGGCATGGTTGTATTTGCCCGGGTTGGCCTTAAGGAGCGCGATGAATTCCTTCACCGATGCGAGTTTCACCGTATTGCTTACATAGAGCAGCACTGTGTTTTTCGATGTCTGCACTACCGGGATCAAGTCGTTGGCTTTGTAGGGCAGATCGGCGAACACCGCCGGATTCAATGCCGGCCCACCCAACGTGGCGAAGAGCAATGTATAGCCATCCGGTGCCGCCTTGGTGACAAACTCGGTGCCAACAATAAAATTCGCGCCAGGGCGATTCTCCACCACCACCGGCTGCTTCCACAGCACCGACACCCGATTGGCAAATAGGCGCGCGCTGAAATCCATACTCGCGCCGGCGGTCGAGGGGACGATAAAACGCACGGTTTTAACTGGATAGGACTGCGCCGCTACCCAGGGTGAAAACGTCAAGGTCACTACACCCAGCGTCAACGCAGTGATGCAAAACTCTGTAAGCCGCCCGCGCTCGTATCCGCCTTTAACACTCATACCTTCCCTTTCACAATCTCGCCAATTGGCGCTCCACTCGAAGCATACTTTAACCAAGTGATTGCAGAACAATGCCGCTGTCGTCATTGGCTCCACATTTCGACTTGGCGCGCTTGAAATACAATGCCTACTACGCATCGACTTCCGGGAAATTCTCATGGCTCTGAAAACCGAAGACAACGATCTCCTCACACGCGTGGGCCCCGGCACGCCCATGGGCCGCATGATGCGCGAGTATTGGACGCCGGCGATTCGCTCCAACGCATTGAT
>JBJXEY010000314.1:0-10631 GCA_046153355.1 Burkholderiales bacterium | reverse complement strand
TCACCCTAGACGCCTACCTTGCGTGGGAAAACACCCAAGAGACCCGCAATGAGTTCTACCGCGGCGAAGTTTTCGCAATGGTAGGCGCGCGCCGCTCACACGGAACCGTCGTCTCCAACCTTGTTCGCCACCTTGGCAATGCCCTCGATGGCTCGCCCTGCAGGGTGTTTAACGAGGGCATGAAAGTACAAGTCGGCCAGGACGCCGTGTTCTACCCCGACGTTTTTGTCACCTGCGACAAGACGGATTTAAGCACCGACATTCTCTTCAGGGCGCCAAGTCTGGTTATCGAAGTCCTATCCCCCGCCACCGAAGCCTACGACCGCAGCCAAAAATTCGCCATCTACCGTGGCTTGGCCTCGCTCAAGGAGTACATGCTGATCGACCCGGAAACCCGCCGCGTCGAATCGTTCCTGCGCGGGGTGGACGGCCTATTTGTGCTGCACGATATGAGCGGGAACGACGAAGTGCGCTTTTTCAGCCTGAACATCGCCGTGCCTACAAAGGCAATATTTGCCGGTGTATAGGGGCCTCGTCGACTCGCGTGTGACGGCGCTTGGTTCGATCCCCAGTCCGTTCCACGAATTGTTTTTCGGTTTGTATAGCGACAATCACCGAGCTTTTTGCGGGGTGAGGCTAAGCTCCTCGCCCACCTGATGGAACGCCGTTGCGGCCCACTGACTGCAGCAAGCCCTTTAAAGACGAGTGCTATGTACCCATAGGCCCTTATTGCCAACAAAATAAGTGTCGTGGTCGTCGACTTCGATATCGAACACTTTCCAATGTAGCGGGTCTGTGTAGCTACGAACATCCGACTCGGGTATCGGATCGCGAAAATCTCCGTATCTAAAATCAACTTGGCCATGCACGTCATCACCATGAAACGGGTCATTCCACCAACCGATTCCCCTTATCGGGCCACTTCGGACCTTTGTGATTGACATGACGTATGCAGAAACACCGTCGTTAAACTGCATCATGTCACCATGTTCCAATTTTTCAGCATTCGTCCACCCCTGGTCACTAACCCATAAAGGATGGTTTGGTGTGAGGTATAACGAATACATTGGATCAGCCGTTTCTGTGCAATATTCAAGCCTCCAAATCGGCTTTTCTTCAAACACAAAAGTCTTGGTCACCCGCTTGTAGGCGTCCTCACCACCCGCCTCAGGCTTAGAAAGCACCCAGTCGCCGACCTTGAGATGCTCGATGGGAACTAGGCCCTTGTCTGTCCAGACTGGTGTACCGGCCACAAAACATCCGTCCGCCGTCTCGGGATAGAGCCGGTCTTCCAGTTTCCAAAATATTCTTGCTTCCTCCGTGAGCATCGGCGCGCCAGAACCATCTTTGGCTAGCGTGCCTTCCAATAGCTGTCTACCTGGGATCGGATGCCACGCCAGAAATAGCGCTCTCAATTCTTGACTGACAAGCCCGTCCGCGGCGGCGCCTCGCTGGAGGATACGCAGACGTTGCGCGGTCTCCAACACCTGGTAATCGGGCAGGCCTTTAAACATGGTTTCGATATTCGGCACTTGCATGCGGTACCACACCTCGGCTTGGCCTATGGACATCAACGATACTTGCGAGGGAAGAACAGGATAATCAAATGGGCAACTTTTTCGCATGGGCCAGCCAATTGCTCCATGTTGCGATTCGGCGTTTCAATGTAACGCAAATACCGGCTATGTTCGAACCCTGGGTTTGCCGATGCCAGACCCCGCATTTAATGGGCAACTAAATTGCAGGCACTGCGCGCTATACACGATCCGATGAAGCTTTTTCTTTCTAGGAAATGCCCAGTGTTGTTGCAACAACCGTTCAAGACTAAATTTTGCGTTTTAGGCGCGACCGCAATGAACCTTGGTATAGCGACCGTTTTTCGTTAAAGCGCGAGAGAACAGGAAAGCTTGGCCATATCTCCGGCCCGATGAAGTCTTCCGTCTCCACTATCGTTCTCGTGCACGCGACGTAACCTACGTTCGATTCGACATAGACGTACACCTTTCAAGATTTCATTGCGAATGCGGCGTGAACAATTCAAAAGAGAAGATTGCGCCATATCGGCTAGCAGGTGCGGGCTGTGTAGTTTGAAAAGCCGCATGATCTCGGCCACCTAAGATCAGCAAAACTATATTCCATCGTAGGCCCCTTTGTTGTTGACAGCGTTGCTCGGTCTTTTAGCGCCGTTGGTTTGCCTATTCACTGCACTGCTAACACCCTTGGCCTCGGCCAGCAACTTCTTGCGAATACGATGCCATTCCTCAATGATCGGATCGTTCCACATATCACCTCTCCATTAGTTCAATTGGCGTCACGATACGCGACGGCTCGAAACCGGTCTCCCGGCAAATCTGTTCGACTAGCACCAGCTTACCGACACTTCAGACCTCGGCCCCCCAGCGTTGCCGCCCCGCCAACGCTCATGCGCGGATCTAGCTCTGTATCCCGATCCCCTGCGCTTTCTCGTAATCGTCGAACTTATTGACCGTGACGCAGACATTGGGGTTGCGCACGCAGGCGTAGCTTGTCAAATTGTGGGTATGAATGAAATCCATCCACGCCCTGTTCCACAAGGCATCGTCGCTGGCGATCACGGTATCGGCTCGCATCAAGGCGCGCGCCGCGGCAAATTCGAAGCTCATATGGCTGCGGGTATGCAGGCTGTCATGGATGAAGATATCGGCATCGGCTTCAATCAGCACGCGCGGCAATAGCAGCTTGGCATCACCCACTTCCAGCCGCCATCGATGGCGGAATTCCTCGGGGATTAAACAACCGACCTGCTCGGTGGGCACCGTGGTGTGCATGGTGAGCGCGCCCGCGCGCGGCGCGAGATCGATCGAATACAGCGTGCCGTGATTATTTTGCTCCATGGCCGCCAGCATCAATGCCGTCATCGCGCCGGTGGCGGTGCCGGTTTCGACTATGGCCGCGGGCCGCGTCTCGCGAACCATTGCATAGTAGAAAGCGATGAAGGCGTCGTTGACGATACGCTGGTCTGGTGCTTCACCGTAGCGCGCGCGATGCGCCGCGCGCAATGGAATACACGCCGCCAGTTCCCGGCGGTAATACTCAAGCGTTTGTGTCGGCGCTCGGGCGGCGGCGCTGCCAATGAGCGCCGTGTAAAACGACTCGGCCTGCAACACCTTGTAGCGAGGATAGTAGCGGGACAACAACCATTGCCACAGGGGCGAATCCACACGCCCTTTGCGGCGAAGCAGCGAAAGTACCTTGAGAAATCCCGGTTTGAAATCGTGTGACTGGTTGTCCGTGGAAACAGCCACGGATTGGTGTGATATCGCGTCCATGGTGCTTGGTTTAGGCACCGATGGCCCGATATGCAGCGCTCACTTTTTAAGTCGTGGAAACAGCCGTGCCGCATTGCCACGATCAATGGACTGCAACTCTTTTGCCGAAAACTCGCATTTTTGTATCCCTCTCGCAGTTTCCTGGGCGCTGCGATAGGGGTAATCCGTGCCAAAAATAATCTGCGATACCGACACCAATTCGCGCAGTGAGTTCAATGCCATGGGGTGCGCGGCCTGGGCGGTGTCGTAGAAAAAGCGCTTCAATTCGTGCATCACGCCCTTGGGTAATTTCGCCGCTAAATCTTTTCTTACCGCGAGGCGCGTGAACCGCTCGGTGATAAATGGCATGGTGCCGCCCGCGTGGGAGAACAAGAACTTGATATTCGGGCAGCGTGAGGCGGTGCCGCTAAACAATAAACTGGCCATGGTGCGCGTGGTATCGGTGCCAAATTCGATCATCGAACCGGGCACGCCGGGTAGGAGGTTCTGACAGAAGCTCGATACCGTGGGGTGAGTGTAGACCACGGCTTTGCGGCGGTTGAGTTCTGCGAACACTGGGGCGAATAATGGGTCACCTAACCATTTGTCGTTGACATTGGTCATTAGCACTACGCCATCGGCCTTCAAGGTATCAAAGGCGTAATCGATTTCCTTCAATGCGCCGGCGACATCCGGCAAGGGCAATGAGGCAAACAGACCAAAGCGGCCCGGATAGTCGCACACCATTTGCGCGCCGTATTCGTTGCATTCGCGCGCTTGTACGCGGGCCTTTGCATTATTGCCAAACCAGACGCCCGGCGCGGAGATGGAAAGTATCGATGTCTCCACGCCGCCTTTATCCATATCGGCCAGTGACAAAGCCGGCGACCAGGGCGGCGCATACGAGACCGTGCCATCGTGATATTTAGAGGATTCCGCCAAATACTTGGGCGGGTAGTAGTGGTGATGGGTGTCGATGCGGCGCGGACCGGAGGGCGCTTTGGGCTTGGCTTTTGCGCCCGATTTGCTCGACCCTTTGGCCGCCGAATTGGATTTTCCCGGTGCAGCTCGGCTCGGTGCGGCTCGGCTCGCCGCCGCAAGGTTCGCCGCAGAAAATGGCGCGCAACAGAAGCAGGGCGATTCCTGCGTGAAATTGAACATGCCAGGGTGAATGTTGGCAGTGTAAAAATTGGAACTAAGCGGCTCGCCTAATGCGGTATTAAAGGGGATCGTATGCATGATTTTTACCGGTGACCTCTGAAGGCAAATTACGCAAAACGCGGAAACAATTTCGCCGCGTTGCCATGGTTGATCGCCGCGATTTCTCGCGGCGTAAATCCACTTTTGACCAAACCGCGCCCCATATCCGCCGCGCTACGGTAAGGAAAATCAGTACCAAACAAAATATGTGAAATCGGCATGAAACTTTTTAACGATGACATGGCGTAAGGGTGCGAAGCCTGCGCGATCTCGTAGTAGAACTTCTTAATTTCATGCAGGGTGCCGCGTGGAAACTTGGCTTTGTGATGCGACAACGCGCCCACCCGCGTGAAGCGCTCCAGGATAAAAGGCAGCACGCCGCCGGCATGCGAGAAGATAAATTTCACATCGGGAAAACGCGCGGCATTGCCGGAGAACAGTACGCTTGCGATAGTGCGCGTGGTGTCAGTGGCAAATTCAATCACCGAAGGCGGAATGCCGGGCAAAATCCCTGCGGTGGCATCGGGCCCATGCGGATGGGTGTAGACCATGCATTTTCTGCGCTGCAATTCCTCGAAGATGGGCGTAAATGCTGGGTCTCCGAGCCATTTATTGCCGTAACTGGTCATCATGAATACGCCATCGGCCTTTAACACATCCAAGGCATATTCAATTTCGCGCAGGCTTCCTTCGACATCGGGCAGCGGCAGCACCGCGAAACTGCCGAAACGCCCCGGATAATCGCGCCCCATCTGTGCGGCGTAGTCGTTGGTTTCGCGTGCGATGCGGCGCGCTTGCCGGTGGTTGGCAAGATGCGAGGCCGAATACACGCTGGTGATCGCGGTTTGCGTGCCGCCGGCATCCATGTCATCCAGGGACATTTGCGGCGTCCACTCATAGGTGGCGGCGCGAGAACCTGACGAACCGTTGAATAAATTCTCCGCACCCAGGTCTTTCACGTACTTGGGTGGCGCGAAGTGATGATGCACATCGATGCGCCGCGCACCAGCGGGTTTGGTGCGGGAAACGGATTTTTTACTGGCGGATGATTTCGCCCCCCCAGCGATGCGCGACGCGGCGAACAACGCTGATCGTTGCTCACCTGGCAGGCAGCAATCACACCATCCACTGACCCAAGGAAACGGAGCATAAACACCCGGCGTGGACGAGCCGGAAGCAGAAAACTGAGATGCCAATTGCATTTCAAACCTCGCGATGAAAAACGGCGAGGCGGAACCTTACCTCAAGCCACGATTCCCCGCGACACTGCTAAGCGTTGGCGTGTTCAAACGCGGTGGTTTGATGATTTTTTTCGCTCGAAGATGACGCCCCACCAAGTCCCAGATAGCTTCGCCTTTGACGCCTTCGGCCACAGGCGCCCAGCCGGCGACCTTGTAGGTCTTGGTCGGATCAATAAATTTTCCGTTCAACCGCATATCCAAAATACGCGCGCCCATTTTCGCGTTTGGTTCGCAGCGGTAAGTCATGCCGCCCACACGCACCATGTCGCCACCTTGGCGATAGTAGGGATCGGGATTGACGAAGTTGTCGCAAACATCTTCGAGAATCGTCTTGATCATCTCGCCACTCATGTCGGTGAGCGTGGTGGAAGGGTAGGTGATCGCCGTTTGATCCATGAGATGCTCGAAGGTAATCGTATCCCCTGGCAAGATGGTGGTGCCCCAGCGAAAGCCCGGCGAGAAGGCGATCTCGGCATTTTTTTCGGCGAGCATGGCATCGAGGATCACCTGATCGAAAGTGCCATTGAAATTGCCACGTCGATATAACAGACCCTCGGACACCGCCAGCTTTTCGGCGAGCTTCTCCTTATAAGGCGCGCGCACTCGCTCGATGAGTTCGGCCATATCACGATCCGCCGGGAGAAGATTGGAGAACACCGGCAGCAGGCGGTAGCGAAAACCGCTCACCGCGCCTGCTTTCACTTCGAGATCAAGCGAGGCGAGAAACTTGCCGTTGGAACCCGCGTTGGTGACCAGCGTTTTGCCTTTTGCATTCGACACCACGCTGGGCGCGGGCACGCCATCGTGCGTATGGCCGCCCAAAATCACGTCGATGCCCGTGACTCGCGACGCGAGCTTCAAATCCACGCTCATGCCATTGTGGGATAGCAACACCACCACTTGCGCCCCGCCCTTGCCGCCCTTGCCCGCACGCGCTTCGTCAACTAATTGCTGCAGCCGATCTTCATCAATGCCAAAACTCCAGTCGGGAATCAAATGACGCGGATTGGCGATAGGCGGATAGGGAAAGGCCTGACCGATAATGGCCACCGGGATGCCCCCCAGTTCGCGAATCACATAGGGTTTAAACACCGGATCGTTGAAATCGGTGGTCTTCACGTTTTGCGCGAGAAACTCGATCTTGCCCGCGAGTTCCTTTTCCACGGCCTGCTTGACGCGTTCCTGCCCATAGGTGAATTCCCAATGGGCAGTCATGGCATCGACCCCTAAGAGCTTGCTTGCCTCGATCATGTCGCGGCCTTCGGTCCACAACGAGGTGGCCGAACCCTGCCAGCTATCGCCGCCATCGAGCAACATGCTCGGCGGGCCTTCGGCGCGCAGTTTCTTCACCAGCGTCGCCAGATGCGCGAAGCCGCCAATCTTGCCGTAGCGGCGTGCCGCTTCGGTGAAATTTAAATAGGTGAATGCATGGGCATCGCGCGTCCCCGGTTTGATACCGAAAGCACGCAGCAGATGCTCGCCGACCAGATTCGGTGGCCGGTTGATGCCATCGCCCACGCCCAGGTTGACGCTGGGCTCACGGAAGTAACTGGGGATGAGTTGCGCGTGGCAATCGGTGAAATGCAGCAGTCTTAAATCACCGAATCGGGGCACGTCGTAAAAGCGGGAATCGGCCGAAGAGGCAGACTGGGCGCGGGTTTCCAAAGGCAGGCCGGTGGCGCTGGCGGCCGCCAGAAGTTGTAAAAACTCACGCCGGGAGAGCGACATAAATCAGTCTGCGATCAACGCTGCGGGCCAACAACGAGCCCAAAGTGACCGGGAAATTATTTATTCACCGGCGAATTCGGATCAAGCAGCAAGGCCACCACATCCTTGATCTGCTGCTCGGTCAAGATATCGCTGTGCCCAAAACGCGGCATGTTGGAACACACGTTGTAAGCGCGTGAGTTGTAGATCTTGGCGTAGGTATAGCGTTGGATCGCTTCGCTGGTTCCACGTGTTTTACCGAAGTTGCGCAAGGATGGCCCCATGGTGCCAAAAGACAATTCCTGCGGCGACAATTGATGGCAGGCATAACAATTGGCGCCGGAAGGATTGTTCGGGTTGTCGCTGAATTGTTTACCGACTCCGGATTGCGCGACACGTTCGCCCGCCTGCCAATCACCCATCAACTTGCCGTCGGCGGGATATTTCACCTTGGACAACTGCTCTTTCTCGATCGCCGTAATGCGCGCCTTATTGCGATGCCAATTGGGGTCGGAACAGAATTGTTGCGCGTCGTCTTGCACCAGGCGCGAAAGACCGGCCTGACCACTGGGCTTAAAGCCGCGCATCATTTCGCGCATGGCTTCGACGTCGCCCACGTTCGAACGCGATTGCGCTTGCACACCTGTCACGAGTAACCCTGCCGCTAGGAAAACCAAGGAGTTCAGCAAATTTCTCATCATCATCTCCTAGCGCTTGATCGCCGGCGCCGCGAATGCCGCGCCATTGGCATTGCGTGCAAGGAACATGGTCAACGCCACGGAAGCATCGGAGGCATACACCATTTCCGGAAAACGCTGCTGCCGAAAACAATCGTATAAGCGCCATTGAAATGAGCGCAATTCCCCTTGCGATACGCGATAGGCCGGCCAGGTGGTGTAGGCGCGTTGGGCGTCTTTTTGCTTGGTCAGGTTGGGTAAATCTTGAAGTCGAATGCGTTTATTGTCTTCGCCATGGCAGGTGGCGCAGGCAAAGTCATGCGGCCCACCGCGATAATTAAATAGCTTCTGCCCCATTTGAAACGCCTCGCGTTCCTTGGGGTGGCCAATCGCGACATTCATTTTCACGCCCTTGGATTGCGAGGTGACATAGGCCACCAGGGCCTCGATATCCGCCGCCGCGCCCGGGCCGCCAAACACGCGACGCGTTGCATCAGCCCGGGTGAAACCTTGCAAACTCACCATGCAATGAACCAGACGCGATTCCAGGTCCTCGACACGATCAGTGTCCTTGAAATACTTGGGCAGGCGCGCATAGGCGCCTTTGACCACGCCGGGGCCCATGCCCACGTCGCATTTCTCGAAGGACGCTTTGTTGGGGCCGCGCGCCTGCTTCCACAGGTCTTCGCCCTTGATTTCCCACAACTCGGCGGGGTTGCCATCTTGCAGGGCATCGCGGTATTCCTGGATTGCGCGGGTGGTGCTGTCCTGCGCCAAAGCGGGACCACCCGACAATACAAACGCCAGCGCGACTATGTTCAGTCTCAGATTCATGTTTCCCCCGTTTTTTCGGCACCGCAGGATATGCAGCGCCGTTATTTATTGCCGTTTCGCTGCATACGCGATAAGCACCGGATTAGCTAACGATCGCGACTTCGTCAGTGCGTTTGTCGCCGCGATTGTCGGTCCAGGTCACACTGACGCGCTCGCCCACCTTGCCGCCGCTGAAACGAAAATGGAGGAAAGGATTTTTCGCCACCGCCGGCCCCCATTGAGCCGACATCACGGTGCGTCCGCCATGATTCACCGTCACGTTCTGGATGAACCAGGCGGGAACCAAATTGCCACCACCGTCGCGGCGTTGACCGGTTTCCATTTCGTGGCTCATCAAAACTCGAACTTCAACTTTGTCGCCCGCCATTTGGGCGCGTATGCGCATCGGATCTGCCATGTTTTTTCCTTTGTCGTTGTGAGGATGGGCGGGGTTTACCCGCCGCACCCTCCAATGGTGACCTTGACTTCTTTCTTCGCGTAGTAATAGCGGCCATCCGCCTTGACCAGCGCGTAGATATCGGAGGTCTGCCCCATTTTCACCCGCGTGGAAACAAACGGGTCCATGCCAGCGAGCACGTTGAAATTCGCGGCCAAAATGTTGGGATTTTTTTCAACCAAAATGGCGATCGATTCGGTTTTTGGCAGGCTACTGGTAACAGTAATAGGCACCAAGGCGCCGTTCTCGGCGATATCGGGCGTGGGACTGGCGAATCGCACACCAGGATTTTCGGTCGCCGCCGCGCCCCCCAAAGCCTTCACCGTTTCGGCCAACGTCTTGGTTTCGAAGGCAGCTTTGTTCCAAGTGGCCTGGGCAAAGGCCTCCTCGGGCCGCAGAAGCCCCGCGCTCACGGCCAAGGCCATGACGGTCGCCCCACCCCCGGCTTTTAATATTTCTCTTCGTTTTTGCTGCATGGGATCACCTCCAGATTTAAGCGCTTGCACAATGTTCAAATTATCCTCCATTGGACGTTTTGGTAGCCGATAAGTTTCCGGGATTATTTTGCGCCACCCAAGATCCACTGAACCGCGCGGCGCAGGTCAGACTCCTCTATATGCGATTGTGGCGGCATGGGCACGGCGCCCCAGGCCCCGGCGCCACCCGCTTTAACTTTGGCCAAAAGTTTGCTCTCCGCGTCTTTGTCGCCCTGATATTTCCCGGCGATGTCGCGCATCGATGGCCCTATCAGGGAGCTATTCAATCCATGGCATGCCGTGCAGGCGTGCTTCTTGGCCAGATCGTGGCCATCGCCAGGGGATTGGGATAGCGCGATCTGCTTCCCGACGCCACCGGCCAGGCGCGTGGTATCGACACCGCGCACACCGCCAATCAAGCGGTTTTGTTCGGCGATATTGCCGTGCGCGTCGCGCGCATATTCGGGCAGGAAGGAGGTCACCTTGGCCTCGACCGGACAATTTTTCATGCAGGCGGTATTGCGTACGTCCGGTGCGCCTCGCACACTCCACAGGCCATGCTTTTGGGTGAAGCCGTTGCGATTGGGCAGGCGCGCCTGCACCGAGGCAATGTTCTTATCCGATAGCGTGAAATCAGCCGGAACGATATCGCCTAGATTCAAAATAAACGCGGTGACCGCATACACCTCGTCATGCGTCAGCGTTTTCGGCGCGTTCCAAGGCATGGCGCGATGTATGTAATCCCATAGCGTCGAGAGGCTGGATAACTTCAT
>JBJXEY010000312.1:0-4747 GCA_046153355.1 Burkholderiales bacterium | reverse complement strand
GGCCCACCACTTTCTTGTTGCTCAAACCTCTCAAACTCCGACCTCAGCGCATCTGGTCGCTGCGTGCGGTTGATCGAGAATGAACCAGCAAGGGTTGCTTTATCGTTTTTGAGCAAAAATAGTATTTATATAACGAAATTAATTTAAAATGATCGTTTTTGAGCATATTGGCGCATGAAAGTCGAAAACTTGATTGGCGGAGCGTGGTTGGCTGCCCATTACGGCATCGACCCTGTTTTGCCGTTGTCGACAAAAAGCCGCATTGGCGGACGCCGAGCAACCGAGATCGTCGATGGCGTCGCCACCGAGACCTATGTGGAAAGTATGCGCCCGAGCGCAACGTTGCGCGGGCATCTAACCTTTCACTTAAAACATGAGGTGCCCCACCTGGAATTGCTGTCGCGGGTGTTCGGGGCGATCGACCCAGGCGAATTGACGCTTTGGGTCGCCGATGAACCCTCGGGTCAATATGCCCGGCGCGCCGGTTTCCTTTTCGAGTTCCTCACCGGGCGCGAGTTGGCGATCAAAGCGCAAATCGCCGGCGGCTATATCGATGCCATCGACGACAAAAAACTGGTGGCTGCCTCGCCTGGGCGGTCTGTCCCTAACCGGCGCTGGCGCGTGAGCGACAATCTGCCTGGCACACGCGCTTTCTGCCCGGTGATGCGCAAAACCAGCGAGTCGCTGCATGCGATGGCGCTGGATGTACCGGGCCTGATTCACGATCTGGCGCTCGAATTTGGCGACGAATTGTTGCTGCGCTCGGCGGTGTGGATGACGCTGCGGGAGAGTAAGGCGAGCTTTGCCATTGAGGGAGAAGCGGGAGAGTCTGATCGCATCCAGCGTTTTGCCGATGTGCTGGCGCGCCGTACTGGGCAAGGATCATGGCCTTTAGATCAGAATACGCTGGCCCAGATGCAATCGGAAATCCTGGGTAAGCGAACGACGCTGCGCGAGCTGGGTATTCGGCGCTCGCCAGTGTTCGTCGGCGAGACTGCGCGCTATCAGGAGGTGGTTCACTACATCGCGCCGCCGGTTGAGGATCTCACCGCCATGCTCGATGGGTTGATCACCTTTCTCGAGCGCACGCAAGGACAGTCTGCGGTGATGCGCAGCGCCGTGGCGGCCTTCGGGTTTATTTACATCCATCCGCTGGCCGATGGCAACGGACGCGTGCATCGTTTTCTCATCAACGATGTGTTGCGGCGCGACGGCGCGGTGAGAGACCCCATGATCCTACCGGTTTCGTCCTTGATTACCGGCGACCAAGCGGAGCGGCGTTCCTACGACCGTATCCTTGACGAAATTTCGCGACCACTGATGCGCTCGCTGACTGGGCTTTTTGAGTTTGCAGGTTCCACTACAAACTACCCCGATGGCATTCGTTCGAATTTTGTGTTCCGTGGCGACGACAGCGCACGGCATGTATGGCGGCACCTTGATTTGACGCCGCAGGTGATTTATCTCGCCCATGTGTTGGCGCGCACCATTCGCGAGGACATGCGCGAGGAGTCCCGATACCTGCGTAGCCACGCAGAGGCAAGAGCGGCGATCAAGGACATCATTGAAATGCCCGATGTGCAGGTAGACCGCGTCATTCGATCCGCACAGGCCAACCAAGGCAAACTCTCCAACGTGTTGGCCGGGGAAATTCCGATGCTTTTGGAAGCTGGTGTGTGGGAGGCGATTTTGAAGGTGATTGAACGCGCATTTCGGTAGAGGGCGGACGTTCAGTCTTTCGGGTTGCTGCGCAAAATTAAATCGCTGTCCAAGTTGCTAAAGCCCGCGGTTTTCGCCAAGGTTCATATGCGCTGGCGCATGCGTGAGGGCTGCCCTGCTTCTGGTATCGGGCTTAGGGCAGGCGCCGTTGGAAATGTTACTCCGACCCCATTTTTGGTCATTGTTGATGTATAATTTTTTACATTAATAGTTGATAAATTGCGATGGCTAAGAAACGTTCCTTGACTGCCGAAGATCAGCATCGCTTTCGGGCGATCCTGCAATCGGCCACGGTCTCCGCGCTGATGGATTTTCGGCGCTGGCAGCCGGGCGAACTGGCTTTTCAGGGGGGGAGTTGTTTGCACCTTGTGCATGGCTCGGCCAGATTCAGTGAAGACCTGGACTTCATGGTGCGTGGCGGACTGTCTTTGCAGGGTCTGGCCAAGGATGTCCAGCGGCGCCTGCAGTTCCTTGTCGGGGTGCCCGCCGATATGGCTGTCACCGTTGCGCCCAGCCGGGAAACGCGCAACCCGCATGCGTTTATGGTCACCCTTGGCGGCCCCCATGTCATCGGCTCAGCCAAAGTCAAAATCGAACTCTGGCAAACCGACGAGGCGGCGTTGAATTCGCTCAAGCTGCTGGTGCGGGCGATTCCCTCACCAAGCGGCATGCAGGCTTTCGTCCCCACGCTCACGCTGGAAGAAGTTTTTGCCGACAAGGTGTACGCCCTTGGCGCGCGCGCGCGATTGAAGGCCCGCGATGTGTTTGATCTGTGGTGGCTGTGTGAACAAAAGGCCATGGCAGTGGATGCGCAAACGTTGTGCACCCGGCTGGACATTTACCCCGGTGAGCGCATGGACAGGACGCAAACGGCGCATAAATGGCTGGCCGGCGCGGCGCGGCGTCTGGCGGACCTGCGTGGCGCCGCCACCGCTGCCGCGGTGTCTGTCGACTTGAGGCGCTGGCTGCCGTCGTCCTGGAAGATGAACGATGCGGTTGCCGCCACCATGATTGCCGTAGCGGAGCAAAAGCTGCAGGAAGGGGTCGCGATGATGACGGCGCGCTTCCCGCGGGGCAGCGCGTGATGAGCCGCAAAGCCTATACCTCTGCCATCAAACGGCTCGAAACCTTGCCTGAAATTTTTACCGGTGGTGATTTGACGACGCTGTGCCGCTGGAGTTCGCCGATTGCGTCCACCTATCTGGCCAACTGGCGCAAGGCCGGCCTGGTGAAGTCGCTGGGTGGGCGCTCGGACGTGTTTATGAACGTCTTCCGCAACCGTCACGTCAACCCCGAGGCCGCTTTGCGGCGTGCGTTTCCCGCGGCGACCAAGGTCGGGGCCGACGTGCTGCGCGAGGCGGGGTGGACCACACAGATCTTAAGCTTGCCAGAGGTTGCTGTGCCGCAGCCCGGGCCGATTTACTCGGTGGAGGAGTTCACCCTGACTGGCAGACCGAATAAGTGGTTCGCCAAAGTCGCGCCCGGCGTGCAGCAGGTGGAGGATGGACTCATGCGCCTTAAGCCGGCGTGGGCATTGGTGGACATGGTCGCGCGCGCGCTTGATCGGCGCGTACGTCATGCATGGCTCTTGGCGCCGGATGATCTTGACCTTGTAAAAGCCCGTGACGACAAGGCACTGTCCGAAGCATTGGCGGCGTTGGGCGTGGATGAACAATATTTGACCGATGCGGGGTATGCGCGAATCCACGAGCAGAATGCGGCGATTAATTCCTAACGTTGCCATGCCCCCGGTATCTTCATGCCGAATCAGCAGCGCCAGGTTCGACGCACTAACCAAACTGGGCATTGGGCATTGATTGTGGGAAGGTATTCGCACTGGGGTGCCGACAAATGACTTCGGGCGTTGGTATTGTCAATCGAGAAACATAAGTGCATTATGTGGATAATAATACCTATATTATCGAAATAATAATCAATAATCGGGAGGTGTTTCGATGGCTAAATCGACTTACGCATCATTACAGACCCAGATTGCCCAGCTGCAGAAAAAGGCGCAGAAAATCCTGGCGGCAGAGGCGAGAAATAAAAATGCCAAGGTCGCGCGTGTTTTAAAGTTAATGAAAAGCTTGGGTGTCGGGGTGGTGGATTTGGAGAAATCCATAGGGTTATTATCTGCCGCGAAAAAGACTGCGCCGGTGAAGCAGGCCGGGGAAGGCTCACGCAAATCCGTGGCCGCAAAATATCGTGACGCCACCACCGGCGAGACTTGGTCTGGAAGGGGAAAAACGCCGCGCTGGCTCGCCGCACGGGAAGCAGAGGGGCGCAAGCGCGAGGAATACAAAATCCCGTAAAGTGCTAAGAATTGAAGATTTAGTGATTTCGCTGGCTTATCAGCATGTTGATCTCGCCGGCTCGCCGGCCTATTTTGAAAAACCATTATGTCTAATAAAATAATCCCCATTATCCTCTGTGGCGGCTCCGGCACGCGTTTGTGGCCGATGTCGAGAAAACTCCTCCCGAAACAATTCCTACCGCTGATCACCGATCGATCAATGCTATGCGAAACCGCCTTGCGCGCGCAGGCGCTGCCCGGCTGTGATGCGCCGTATATCGTGTGCAGCGAAGAACACCGGTTTCTGGCGGCCGAACAATTACGCGAAATTGGTGTTGCGCCGGTCAGTATCCTGTTGGAAGCAATCGCCCGGAACACCGCGCCAGCATTGGCTGCGGCGGCAATGGCCATCGCGCAAAACGATCCTTCCGCGGTGATGTTGGTGTTGCCGGCGGATCATTTAATTGCGGATATAAGTAAATTCGGCGAGGCGGTAGCACAAAGTGCCGCGATTGCCGCCACCGGTGCCTTGGTCACCTTTGGCATCGTCCCGCAGGGACCTGAAACCGGTTATGGGTATATCGAGCGTGGCGAAACTCTGGCGAGCTCAGGTTATCGCGTGGCGCGTTTTGTCGAAAAACCCGACGCGGCGCGTGCCAAAACCTTTGTCGAGTCTGGCCGCTATTACTGGAATAGCGGCATGTTTGTCATGACCGCCGGACGTTACCTGGAAGA